>NZ_JBICKH010000066.1:0-133655 GCF_043103905.1 Pseudomonas sp. yb_2
GGATGGGTGCAACGCCAGGCAGGGGCGCACCCCCGCACACTCTTCAGGACAGCGTCGCCTCCCATAATTCGAGTCAGAACACTAGAATAGCCCCACGCACCTATACAGAAGCGCTCTATGTCCAATTCTGTCGAACCTGAAACCCTGGCCCAGCTGCCGTTGGACGAGCTTGTCGCCTGCCATGAATGCGACCTGCTGCTGCGCAAGCCCGTGCTGCAGCATGATGAGAAAGCCCAATGCCCGCGCTGCGGCTACGAGCTCTATGCCCACCGGCACAATGTGGTCAATCGCAGCCTGGCCTTGGTGCTGACGGCCCTTTTGCTGTTCGTGCCGGCCAATTTCCTGCCGATCATGCAGTTGCACCTGCTTGGCCAGACTTCGGACGATACGGTCTGGAGTGGCGTGCTAGGCCTGTACAACTCGGGAATGCGCGGTGTTGCCGTAGTGGTACTGCTCTGTAGCATGGTCATTCCGCTGGCGAAGCTGCTCTGTCAGCTGGCCGTGCTGTTGAGCATCCGCTTGAACTTCGGGCGTGACTACGGCCTGGTCTTCTACCGCATCTATCACCACCTGCGTGACTGGGGCATGCTCGAGGTCTATTTCATGGGGGTGCTGGTGGCCATCGTCAAACTGGTGGACCTGGCCGAACTGACCGTGGGCCTTGGGCTGTTCTGTTTCATCAGTCTGCTATTGATCCAGGTGTGGCTCGAAGTGGTGATGTCGCCCCACCAGATCTGGAGTGCGCTATCGGGGGAGGACCTGCATGCGGGCGATTGACGCAGGCATTGTTGTCTGCAATGAGTGTCACGAGCTGAACAGGCAGGAGCCAGACAGCACTTCGCAAACCTGCACACGTTGCGGCGCTATCGTGCATGCACGCCGGCCGAACAGTATCGTGCGCACCTGGGCGTTGCTGATTGCGGCGTCGATCCTCTACATCCCGGCCAACATACTGCCGATCATGACCGTGAGTACCCTCGGTCAGGGTAGCCCGGACACCATCATGTCCGGTGTCATCACCCTGCTCAAGCACGGCATGGTGCCCATTGCGGCTGTGGTGTTCATTGCCAGTATCCTGGTCCCCACGTTCAAGCTGGTGGGCATCGGCTTGCTGTTGTACTCCGTTCAGCGGCGGCAGCCGCTTTCGGCCCGGCAGCGGATATTGATGTACCGCTTCATCGAATTCATTGGGCGCTGGTCCATGCTGGACATCTTCGTCATTGCCATCCTGGTGGCAGTGGTGAATTTTGGCCGAATAGCCAGTGTCGAAGCCAACCTGGGCGCTGTCGCCTTCGCAACTGTGGTGATCCTGACAATGCTTGCCGCTTTAACTTTCGATCCCCGACTGATTTGGGATAACACGGAGTCGGAGGACGACCATGAGTGACCTGCCAACGGCTAAAACCCGCCCAGCCTCGAACTGGTCGGCCATCTGGATCCTGCCTTTGATTGCGCTGATGATCGGTGGCTGGCTCGCGTGGCAGGCCTACCGCGACGCTGGTGTGGAAATTGAAGTCCGCTTCGAGTCGGGAGAGGGTATCGTCGCCAACAAGACCGAGGTCATCTACAAAGGCATGCCGGTTGGCAAGGTGAAAAGCCTGGTGCTCGACGCCAAGGGCGACACGCAGGGGGTGATCGCTACCATCGAGATGAACAAGGCTGCCGAGCCCCATCTAACCAAAGGCACGCGTTTCTGGCTGGTGAAGCCGAGTGTCAGCCTGGCCGGTATATCTGGCCTTGAAACACTGGTGTCGGGTAACTACATCGCCGTTAGCCCGGGAGAGGGGGAACGTACCAAACGCTTTGTGGCATTGAAGGTGGCGCCACCGCTCTCGGATTCTGAACCAGGCCTGCACCTGACCCTCAAGGCCGACAGGCTGGGCTCGCTCAACCGTGACAGCCCGGTGTTCTACAAGCAGATTCAGGTAGGCCGGGTGAAAAGCTACCGCCTGTCCGAGGACCAGAGCACCGTAGAGGTGAAAGTCTTCATCGAGCCGGCCTACGCCAGCCTGGTGCGCAAGCACACGCGTTTCTGGAACGCCAGCGGTGTCAGCATCGATGCTTCGCTTTCGGGTGTGAAGGTGCGCAGTGAGTCGTTGTCGAGCATTGTGGCGGGTGGTATTGCCTTCGCCACGCCGGAGTACCGCAAGGACAGCCCTCCCACCGACCCGAGCCTGCCGTTCCGCCTGTACGAGGACTTCGATGCCGCCCAGGCGGGTATCCGGGTAAAAGTGAAGCTGAGCGATTATGAAGGCCTGCAGGCGGGTCGCACGCCGGTCATGTACAAGGGCATCCAGGTGGGTTCGCTGAAAGCCCTGAAGATGGAAGACAACCTGGCCAGCGCTTCGGCCGAGCTGACACTCGACCCACTGACCGAGGACTACCTGGTAGACGGGACACAGTTCTGGGTAGTCAAACCGTCGATTTCCCTGGCGGGAATCACTGGCCTGGAAGCCTTGGTCAAAGGTAACTACATTGCCATTCGTCCTGGTGAGAAGGGCGCACGGCCAGAGCGTGAGTTCGAGGCGCGTGCCAAGGCGCCGCCGCTCGACCTCAAAGCGCCGGGCCTGCACATGGTGTTGTTCGCCGACACCTTGGGTTCGCTGGAAATCGGCAGCCCGGTGACGTACCGCCAGGTGAAGGTGGGTAGCGTGCAGAGCTATCAGTTCGCCCGTAACAGCAACCGCATCCTGATCGGTGTGCATATCGAGAAGGAGTACGAGAAGCTGGTCAATGGTTCGTCGCGCTTCTGGAACGTCAGTGGGATCACCCTGACCGGCGGCCTGTCGGGCATCAAGATCAAGAGTGAGTCGCTGCAAACACTGATGGCCGGCGGTATTGCGTTCGATACGCCACGGCCCGATGTACCGCTGAAACGGCACATTCCACGCTTCCGCCTGCATGACAGCCAGGAAGCGGTGAACCGTGCGGGTACGTTGATCACCATCCGTGTAGAGCGTGCCGATGGCCTGAAACCGGGCACGGCCATCCGCTTCCGCGGCCTGGATGTGGGCAGCATCGAGAGCGTCGACCTCACCGATGACCTGCAGGCGGTGCTGCTAAGGGCGCGCATTACCGAATCGGCGGATCGCATTGCCCGTGCCGGTACGCAGTTCTGGGTGGTCAAGCCGGCCCTTGGCTTGGTGCGCACTGAAAACCTGGACACCTTGATAGGTGGGCAGTACCTGGAAGTGCAGCCAGCAGCCAAGAACCGTGGACCACAGCGCGATTTCATCGCCCTAACCGAGGCACCGGAGGTAGCAGGGCCAGAGGTCGGCCTGCCATTGACGCTCAGTGCGCCACGCCGCGGCTCGATCAAGCCGGGTGTGCCGGTTACCTATCGTGAGGTTACGGTGGGCAAGGTGACAGGCTTCGAGCTGGGCCAGAGCGCTGACCGCGTGCTGATTCATATCCTCATCGAGCCGCGCTATGCCGCCTTGGTGCGCAGCGGTAGCCGCTTCTGGAACAGCAGTGGTTTCGGTTTCGACTGGGGTCTGTTCAAGGGCGCTACAGTGCGTACCGAGTCGGTGGAAACCCTGATCGATGGCGGTATCGCCTTCGCAACGCCAGATGGCGAGCAGATGGGTAACCCGGCGCGGCCGCAGCAGACCTTTGCCTTGTTCGAAAAGGCCGAGGATGAATGGCTGCAGTGGGCACCGAAGATTCAGATCGCCAAGTGATGTAAAAGTAGGGCCGCCAAGCGCGGCCCTGCTTTTTTGTGGGAGCGGCCTTGCGTCGCGAAAGGGGCGCGTAGCGGCCCCTCGGTCTCAGCGCAGAAAGTGAGATTGCCGGGGCTGCCCCGCAGCCCTATCGCGACACAAGGCCGCTCCCACAGATCGAGTCCCGCATGGAACTGGGCCCGCAAGCATAAATCGCAGGCAACAAAAAACCGACCCTAGGGTCGGTTTTTCGACTAGCGCGTCGCTTAGGCAGCTGCAGCTTCTTTCAGCGCCTTGATGTGGCCATTCAGACGGCCTTTGTGACGAGCAGCCTTGTTCTTGTGGATGATACCCTTGTCGGCCATACGGTCGATTACAGGTACAGCCAGAACGTAAGCGGCTTGCGCTTTTTCGGCGTCTTTTGCGTCGATGGCTTTAACTACATTCTTGATGTAGGTGCGGACCATGGAACGCAGGCTGGCGTTGTGGCTGCGACGCTTCTCAGCCTGTTTTGCACGTTTCTTGGCGGAAGGTGTGTTGGCCACCGTCGAGCTCCTCGAAAGACTTTAGGTAAATAGCAAACAAAATAGGCCGCGAATCATGCCGATCAGTCGAGCGGATGTCAAGGCCACCTGCAAGGTTCCGCCGAGCGGTGCGCCAACAAGCGGGAAAGATTCCTTTATGCTGCGCGACCTGTACACTCGGGAATTTTTGGCTCCCCTGCGAAGGCGCGGGAGTATCGCACATTCGGACGCTGTCTGGCAGCGTCCTCTGTCATTGGCGTGAATCTTTTCGATGAACCTGCTCAAATCCCTGGCTGCAGTAAGCTCGATCACCATGATTTCGCGGGTGCTGGGCTTTGTTCGCGACACCATCCTGGCCCGCATCTTTGGTGCTGGTGTCGCTACCGATGCCTTCTTCATCGCGTTCAAACTGCCCAACCTGTTGCGGCGCATCTTCGCCGAAGGCGCATTCTCCCAGGCCTTCGTGCCGATTCTGGCCGAGTACAAGACCCAGCAGGGCGAGGAGGCGACGCGCACCTTCATTGCCTATGTCAGCGGCCTTCTGACCCTGGTGCTGGCCCTGGTGACCGCCATCGGCATCCTCGCTGCACCGTGGGTGGTGTGGGCCACGGCCCCGGGTTTTGTCGACAGCACCGAAAAATACGCGCTGACCACCGACCTGTTGCGGGTGACGTTTCCTTATATATTCCTGATCTCGCTGTCTTCCCTGGCCGGAGCGATCCTCAATACCTGGAACCGCTTTTCGGTGCCGGCCTTCACGCCTACCTTGCTGAACGTGGCGATGATCGCCTTCGCCGTGTTGCTGACGCCGTACTTCAACCCGCCAATCATGGCGTTGGCCTGGGGCGTGCTGGCGGGTGGCCTGGCGCAGTTGCTGTACCAGCTGCCAGCGCTGAAGAAGATCGGCATGCTCGTGTTGCCGCGCCTGAACCTCAAGGACGCGGGAGTGTGGCGGGTACTGAAACAGATGCTGCCGGCGATCCTGGGGGTGTCGGTGAGCCAGATCTCGCTGATCATCAACACCATCTTCGCTTCCTTCCTGGTGGCCGGCTCGGTGTCGTGGATGTACTACGCCGACCGCCTCATGGAGCTGCCTTCCGGTGTGCTGGGCGTTGCCCTGGGCACTATCCTGCTGCCGACACTGGCCAAGACCTACGCCAACAAGGACCGCGAGGAGTACTCGCGAATTCTCGACTGGGGCCTGCGCCTGTGCTTCCTGCTGGTACTGCCCTGCACCCTGGCGTTGGCCATTCTTGCCGAACCGCTGACCGTTGCTTTGTTTCAATATGGCAAGTTCAGCGCGTTTGATGCGGCGATGACCCAGCGAGCGTTGATCGCCTATTCCGTGGGCTTGCTGGCGATCATTCTGATCAAGGTACTGGCACCTGGCTTCTACGCGCAGCAGAATATCCGCACGCCGGTAAAGATCGCGGTCTTCACCCTGGTCTGCACTCAGCTGTTCAACCTTGCCCTGGTCGGCCCGCTTGCACATGCCGGCCTGGCATTGGCGATCAGCCTCGGTGCCTGCCTGAATGCCGGTTTGCTGTTCTGGAAGCTGCGCAGTCAGCAGCTGTTCGAGCCTCAGCCTGGCTGGGCAGTGTTCCTGCTCAAGCTTGTGTTGGCGGTGACGCTGATGTCGGCGGTACTGCTGGCGGGCATGCACTATATGCCGGCCTGGGAGCAGGGCATCATGCTTGAGCGCTTCCTGCGGCTTGGGGCGCTGATCCTGGCGGGCGTCGTGACGTATTTTGGCTGCCTGTACCTGTGTGGCTTCCGGCCCCGGCATTTCGCTCGCAAGGCCTTGCACTGAGGCTTTTGGCGGGTCAGGCGTCGGTTTTTCGCATTCCACGCCGCCCTTGGGCGCTGCTGCCTGTCACCAGCGCCCGGGTGTGGTTATAATCGGCCACTTTATGAGCAAGAAGCGCGTTATGCAGCTGGTTCGAGGTCTTCACAACCTGCGCCCCGAGCACCGGGGCTGTGTCGCCACCATTGGCAACTTCGACGGGGTTCACCGCGGCCACCAGGCAATCCTGGCGCGCCTGCGCGAGCGCGGTCAGGCCTTGGGCCTGCCGACCTGCGTGGTGATCTTCGAACCGCAACCACGCGAGTACTTCGCACCCGATACCGCGCCGGCACGTCTGGCCCGGCTGCGCGACAAGATCGAGCTGCTGGCGACCGAAGGCATCGACCGGGTGCTGTGCCTGGCGTTCAACCAGCGTCTGAGCAAGCTCAGTGCCGATGCCTTCGTCAAGGCCATCCTGGTCGACGGCCTGGGCGTGCGTCATCTCGAAGTGGGCGATGACTTCCGCTTCGGCTGCGACCGCGCTGGCGACTTCGCTTTCCTGGTCGAGGCCGGCAACGCGTACGGCTTTACCGTCGAGGCCGCCAACACGGTCATCCAGGACGGCCTGCGGGTCAGCAGCACCGAAGTGCGCAAGGCCTTGTCCGAGGGCGACTTCGAACTGGCCGAACACCTGCTGGGCCGCCCGTACCGCATTACAGGCCGCGTGCTGCACGGCCAGAAGCTGGCCCGCCAGCTCGGCACACCAACCGCCAACATCCAGCTCAAGCGCCGCCGCGTGCCGCTGTCCGGGGTATACCTGGCCAGCATCGTGATCGACGGCAAAGCTTGGCCGGGTGTCGGCAATATCGGCGTGCGCCCCACCGTTGCCGGTGATGGGCGCCCGCACCTGGAGATTCATCTTCTGGACTTTGCCGGCGATCTTTACGGCCGGCGCCTGACGGTGGAGTTCCACCACAAGCTGCGTGAAGAGCAGCGATTCGCCTCCCTGGAGGCGCTGAAGTCGGCGATCGATGCGGATATCGCCGCCGCACGTGCACATTGGCACGCTCAACCGCTAACGAAGAGCCTGAAATGACCGACTACAAAGCCACGCTTAACCTTCCGGACACCGCCTTCCCCATGAAGGCCGGCCTGCCTCAGCGCGAACCGCAGATCCTGCAGCGCTGGGACAGCATTGGCCTGTACCAGAAGCTGCGCGAAATTGGCAAGGATCGTCCCAAGTTCGTCCTGCACGACGGCCCGCCCTATGCCAACGGCAAGATTCACATCGGTCATGCGCTGAACAAGATCCTCAAGGACATGATCGTCCGTTCCAAGACCCTGGCCGGCTTCGATGCGCCGTACGTGCCAGGTTGGGACTGCCACGGCCTGCCGATCGAGCACAAGGTCGAGGTTACCCACGGCAAGCACCTCTCCGCCGACCGTACCCGCGAGCTGTGCCGCGAGTACGCTGCCGAGCAGATCGAAGGGCAGAAGACCGAGTTCATCCGCCTGGGCGTGCTGGGTGACTGGGACAACCCATACAAGACCATGAATTTCGCCAACGAGGCCGGTGAAATCCGCGCCCTGGCCGAGATGGTCAAGCAAGGCTTCGTGTTCAAGGGCCTGAAGCCGGTGAACTGGTGCTTTGATTGCGGTTCGGCGCTGGCTGAAGCGGAAGTCGAGTACGCCGACAAGAAGTCGCAGACCATCGACGTGGCCTTCCCGGTTGCCGATGAAGCCAAGCTGGCCGCCGCCTTCGGCCTGGCCTCTCTGGCCAAGCCGGCCGCCATCGTGATCTGGACCACCACCCCGTGGACCATCCCGGCCAACCAGGCCCTGAACATCCACCCGGAATTCAAGTACGCCCTGGTCGACACCGGCGAACGCCTGCTGGTGCTGGCTGAAGAGCTGGTCGAGTCGTGCCTGAAGCGCTACAACCTGGAAGGTTCGGTCGTTGCCACCGCCCAAGGTTCGGCGCTGGAGCTGATCAACTTCCGTCATCCGTTCTACGATCGCCTGTCGCCAATCTACCTGGCCGACTACGTCGAGCTGGGCGCCGGTACCGGCGTGGTGCATTCCTCGCCAGCCTACGGTGAAGACGACTTCGTCACCTGCAAGCGCTACGGCATGGTCAACGACGACATCCTTACCCCGGTGCAGAGCAACGGCGTGTATGTCGACTCGCTGCCATTCTTCGGCGGCCAGTTCATCTGGAAGGCCAACCCGGCCATCGTCGAGAAGCTGAGCGAAGTCGGTGCGCTGATGCACACCGAAACCATCAGCCACAGCTACATGCACTGCTGGCGCCACAAGACCCCGCTGATCTACCGCGCCACCGCGCAGTGGTTCGTGGGCATGGACAAGCAGCCGAGCACCGGCGAGCCGCTGCGTGAGCGTGCGCTGAAAGCCATCGAAGACACCAAGTTCGTCCCGGCCTGGGGCCAGGCGCGCCTGCACGCGATGATCGCCAACCGCCCGGACTGGTGCATCTCGCGTCAGCGCAACTGGGGTGTGCCGATCCCGTTCTTCCTGCACAAGCAGACCGGCGATCTGCATCCGCGCACTGTCGAACTGATGGAAGAAGTGGCCAAGCGTGTCGAGCAGCAAGGCATCGAGGCCTGGTTCAAGCTGGACGCCGCCGAACTGCTGGGCGCTGAAGCCGACCAGTACGACAAGATCGCCGACACCCTCGACGTGTGGTTCGACTCGGGCACCACTCACTGGCACGTACTGCGTGGCTCGCACGACATCGGCCACGCCACCGGCCCGCGCGCTGACCTGTACCTGGAAGGTTCCGACCAGCACCGCGGCTGGTTCCACTCGTCCTTGCTGACCGGTTGCGCCATCGATAACCATGCGCCATACCGCGAGCTGTTGACCCACGGCTTCACCGTGGACGAGAACGGCCGCAAGATGTCCAAGTCGCTGGGCAACACCATCGAACCGGAGAAGGTCAACAACACCCTGGGTGCCGATATCCTGCGCCTGTGGGTTTCGGCCACCGACTATTCCGGTGAAATGGCCGTTTCCGAGCAGATCCTGCAGCGCAGTGCCGACGCCTACCGGCGTATCCGCAATACCGCCCGCTTCCTGCTGTCCAACCTGTCCGGCTTCGACCCGGCCCGCGACCTGCTGGCACCGGAAGACATGCTGGCGCTGGACCGCTGGGCCGTGGACCGTACCCTGCTGCTGCAACGCGAACTGGAAGAGCACTACAGCGAGTACCGTTTCTGGAACGTCTACTCCAAGGTGCACAACTTCTGCGTACAGGAGCTGGGCGGCTTCTATCTCGACATCATCAAGGACCGCCAGTACACCACCGGCGCCAACAGTGTCGCCCGCCGTTCCTGCCAGACTGCGCTGTACCACATCAGCGAGGCGCTGGTGCGCTGGATCGCGCCGATCCTGGCATTCACCGCCGACGAAATCTGGCAGTACCTGCCGGGCGAGCGCAACGAGTCGGTAATGCTCAACGGCTGGTACCAAGGCCTGAGCGAGCTGCCGGAAGGCACCGAGTTGGACCGCGCCTACTGGGACCGCGTGATGGCAGTGAAGGCATCGGTCAACAAGGAGCTGGAAAACCAGCGCACCGCCAAGGTCATCGGCGGCAACCTGCAAGCCGAAGTGACCCTGTACGCCGACGAAGGCCTGAGTGCCGACCTGGGCAAGCTGGGTGACGAGTTGCGCTTCGTGCTGATCACCTCGGCCGCCAGCGTGGTGCCGTTCGCACAGGCGCCGGCCGAAGCGGTAGCCACCGAAGTCGAAGGCCTCAAGCTGCAAGTGGTCAAGTCCGGCCACACCAAGTGCGGCCGTTGCTGGCACTTCCGCGCCGACGTCGGCAGCCATCCGGAGCACCCGGAAATCTGCGGCCGTTGCGTCGACAACCTGACCGGCTCGGGTGAGGTGCGCCACTATGCCTAACCCTGCAGCGGGGCGCTTCGGGCGCCTTGCATGGCTGTGGCTGAGCTTGCTGGTCCTGGTCATCGACCAGGCCACCAAGCTGTACTTCAACAACGCCCTGACCATGTACCAGCAGATCGTGGTCATTCCTGACTACTTCAGCTGGACCCTGGCCTACAACACCGGTGCCGCGTTCAGCTTCCTGGCTGACGGAGCGGGTTGGCAGCGCTGGTTGTTCGCCCTGATCGCCGTGGTGGTCAGCGCGGTACTGGTCGTCTGGCTCAAGCGCCTGGGGCGCAACGAGACCTGGCTGGCCGTGGCGCTGGCGCTGGTGCTGGGTGGGGCGATTGGCAACCTGTACGACCGCATCGTGCTGGGCCATGTGGTCGACTTCATCCTGGTGCACTGGCAGAACCGCCATTACTTCCCGGCCTTCAACGTGGCCGACAGCGCCATCACCGTTGGTGCGGTGATGCTGGCGCTGGATATGTTCAAGAGCAAGAAGTCCGAGGATCCGGTCCATGACTGACACCCGTATCGGCCAGAACACCGAAGTCACCCTGCACTTCGCGCTGCACCTGGAAAACGGCGACACCGTCGACAGCACGTTCGATAAGGCCCCGGCTACTTTCAAAGTGGGTGATGGCAACCTGCTGCCGGGCTTTGAAAACGCCCTGTTCGGCTTCAAGGCCGGTGACAAGCGCACCGTGGCAGTGGCCCCGGAGAACGCGTTCGGCCAGCCTAACCCGCAGAACGTGCAGGTCATGCCGAGGTCCAACTTCGAAGGCATGGAGTTGTCCGAAGGGCTGCTGATCATCTTCAACGACGCCGCCAACACCGAGCTGCCGGGTGTGGTCAAAGCGTTCGATGACGACCAGGTCACCATCGACTTCAATCACCCACTGGCTGGCAAGACCCTGACCTTCGAGGTGGAGATCCTCGAGGTGAAGGCCCTGTAAGCCTGGAGCCGAGCATGCAAATCAAACTCGCCAACCCTCGCGGCTTCTGCGCCGGGGTCGACCGGGCGATCGAGATCGTCAACCGCGCGCTGGAAGTCTTCGGCCCGCCGATCTATGTGCGCCACGAAGTGGTGCACAACAAGTTCGTGGTGGAAGACTTGCGTAACCGCGGCGCCATCTTTGTCGAAGAGCTGGACCAGGTGCCGGACGATGTCATCGTCATCTTCAGTGCCCACGGTGTTTCCCAGGCCGTGCGGCAGGAAGCTGCTGGCCGTGGCCTGAAAGTGTTCGATGCCACTTGCCCGCTGGTGACCAAGGTTCACATCGAAGTGGCCAAGTACAGCCGCGATGGCCGTGAGTGCATTCTCATCGGCCACGAAGGGCACCCGGAAGTCGAAGGCACCATGGGCCAGTACGATGCCAGCAACGGTGGCGCCATCTACCTTGTCGAAGACGAGGAAGATGTGGCCAACCTGCAGGTGCGCGACCCGGACCACCTGGCTTTCGTCACCCAGACAACACTGTCGATGGACGACACCAGCCGCGTCATCGATGCGCTGCGTGCGCGCTTCCCGAACATCGGCGGCCCGCGCAAGGACGACATCTGCTACGCCACCCAGAACCGCCAGGATGCCGTCAAGCAACTGGCCGGCGAGAGCGACGTGGTGCTGGTGGTCGGCAGCCCGAACAGTTCCAACTCCAACCGTTTGCGTGAGCTGGCTGAGCGCATGGGCACCCCGGCCTACCTGATCGACGGTGCCGAGGACCTGCAACGCGGCTGGTTTGACCAGGCCGCGCGCATCGGCATCACCGCCGGTGCTTCTGCGCCCGAAGTGCTGGTGCGTGGCGTGATCGAACAGCTCAAGGCCTGGGGCGCCACTGGCGCTGAAGAGCTGGACGGGCGCGAAGAGAACATCACCTTTTCAATGCCCAAAGAGCTGCGGGTTCGCTCGCTGATCTGACGGGCAGTACCGCCGCCAATGCAGGGGCTGCTTTGCAGCCCTTGCGCGACACAAGACCGCTCCTGCAATGACCGCGCTAGCAGCGGTCATTGCTCAGGTCCTCCGTAAGCAACCTGACTCTGCCGCTTGATGCCAGCACCACCTGATATCGGCTGCGAGCAGCGGCGCGTTCGCACATTTCCAGTTTTGCGCCCAACCAGCTGTTGCCCGACGTCATGGGCACGCCCAGCGCACTGAATTTGAACTGCTCACCGCGATTGCTGGTTATTTTCAGCGGCTTTGAAAGGCGCTGTTCGCGCAGCACCTGCCGGTTATGCTCCAGCACGACCCGCCACCCATTCCCCCAATTACCGTCCAGCGCCAGCACCAGCACCGGCTGACCCTGCAACAGCGCATGGCTGCGTGCACTGCGCAGCGCCTGCGCCAGATCACGGGCAGCCGCCGCCCGGTGCAGGTCATCGCTCATTCTGGCGTAGGCCGGCATGCCCAGCTGGGTCAGCAAGACCGCCACGGCCAAGGCCGACAACATTTGTATCAGTGTTACGCCGCGTTGCTTCACCGTGCATTCCTCCCTGGACGTGCTTGGCTATAGCTTCCTGGCGGTTGGACAAGAGGTCCAGTCGCCCAAGTTGAAAGCAATGACGGGAAAAGTCGCAGGAGGTGCAGGGATGCACGCAAGGCAAGGGGGCATGACGCTTCTGGAAGTGTTGTTGGCGGTTGTGGTCGTGGCTGTGGGTATGTTCGCCGCAGCGGGGCTGCAATTGCAGGCATTGCAGGCTGTGGACAGTGCGCGGCGCAATGGGCAGGCGGCAATGGCGGCGCACAGCGAGCATGAACGGGGGCGTCGATGAGGCGCGGCCAACGTGGTTTTGGTTTGGTTGAGCTGATGTTGGCGCTGACTATCGGGTTGATGCTGTTGGCGGCCGCCAGTCAGCTCTTTGCATCGGCTCAACAGGCCTGGCGCCTGCAAAGTACTGCGCTGCGCATGCAGGATGAGGCGCGGCAGGCGTTGCTGCGCATGGCCCAGGATATTCGCATGGCCGGCATGTTTGGCTGTTTGCGCCTGAAACCTTCCGATTTCGATGACCCGGCATTACAGCAGGTCTTCGCTCGCCCCCTGGTGATCGAAGCGTCCACCCTCAGCCTGATCGTGGCGGAGTTGCCTGGGCAAGCTGGCCGACCTGACTGGTTTCTGCACACCAATTGCCTGACCGAAGTGTCTGTCGATGCAGCACGCAAGGCTGGGGACCTACTGGTGTACCCGGTCAGCAGGTATGTCTACCAGCTCCAGGACGATAAGCTGAGGTTCAAACGCGGAAACAGCAAATTTCAACCGTTGGTTGATAATGTGCAGGCGATGCGTGTGGAGCGTGTGCAGATGGTGGGGGGAGAACGGGTGGATATCAGCCTGACACTCTACGAACCCACGCTCAAGGTTCAGCAGCGCCATGAGTTGAGCGTCGCAATCCGCAACCCGGTCCCCGCTTCATGACTCACCAGCGTGGCGTGGTTCTTCTACTGGCCTTGGTCCTGAGCGTCCTGCTGGGCCTGCTTGCCACATCTGCCCTGCGCGACGCGCTGGTGGAAACGCGAATGACCGCCTACCTGAGCGATGGCCTGATGGCGCTGGAGGAGGCTGAGGCCACTTTGCTGGCCGGGGTACGCGAACTTGAACGGGCGCCCCCTGACGTTTGTAACGCGTGCCTGCCACCGCCCAGGCCGCACGATCTGATTGGGCAGTGGCAAAGTACCCAGACCGGCTTTTTCCAGCTGCAGAACCTGGGTGTCAGCGAACGTGCCGCGCACATGCCCGAAGGGCAGCCGGTTAGCCTGTTCCGGATTACCGCCGTCAGCAAGCAAAGCCGCTCACGGCATGTGCTGGAAGCGGTCTACGCCGTGGCCGGCAATCAAACCCAACGCATCACCTGGCGACAAAGATTGCGAGGAGACTGACATGCAGCAAGGCTTGAGCCTGATCGAGTTGTTGATTGTGCTGGCCGTGACCGGCATTCTGGCAGCCATTGCCTACCCCAGTTACAGCGACCAGCTTCGGCGAGCCGCGCGCAGCGAAGTGGTTGGCCTGCTGCATGATGCCGCCCTGCGCCTGGAGCGCCACCGCGTGCGCACTGGCCAATACGCCGAGGGCGACCTGGTCTTGCCCGAAGGTACCCGCTACTACAGCCTTCAGGCCCAGCGCGACAGTGACACCTTCACGCTGCGCGCCCGGCGGCTACCGCATGGGCTGATGGCACAGGATGGCTGTGGCGATTTCCAGCTCGACCAGGCTGGCGTGCAGCACAATCCGGGCGCCGTTGAGCACAGCACGCACTGTTGGGGAAGTTGAAGGTTCAATGATGCCCGGTGCATCGCGGTTTTACTTCAGGTGTTGGATCGACAGATGAGCAAGCAAGTAGTGGTGGTTGGCGGCGGGGTGATCGGCCTGCTGACGGCATTCAACCTGGCAGCCAAGGTCGGCCAGGTGGTGGTGTGCGATCAGGGGGAGGTTGGCCGAGAGTCGTCCTGGGCTGGCGGTGGCATTGTCTCGCCGTTGTACCCGTGGCGCTACAGCCCCGCAGTGACCGCTCTGGCGCACTGGTCGCAGGACTTTTATCCACAGCTGGGCGAGCGTCTGTTCGCCAGCACCGGTGTCGACCCGGAAGTTAACACCACCGGGCTGTACTGGCTCGACCTGGACGACGAGGCCGAAGCGTTGGCCTGGGCCGCGCGCGAGCAGCGGCCGCTCAGTGCCGTGGATATTTCGGCGGCCTACGATGCGGTGCCGGTGCTGGGCCCGGGCTTCAAGCACGCCATCTACATGGCTGGTGTGGCCAATGTGCGCAACCCACGCTTGGTCAAGTCGCTGAAGGCGGCGTTGCTGGCGCTGCCGAACGTGAGCTTGCGCGAACACTGCCAGATCACCGGCTTCGTGCAGGAAAAGGGGCGCGTGACTGGTGTACAGACGGCTGATGGCGTACTGGCGGCGGATGAGGTTGTGCTCAGCGCAGGCGCCTGGAGTGGCGACCTGTTGCGTACCCTTGGCCTTGAACTGCCGGTGGAGCCCGTGAAGGGCCAGATGATTCTGTTCAAGTGTGCTGAAGACTTCTTGCCGAGCATGGTGCTGGCCAAGGGGCGCTATGCAATCCCGCGACGTGACGGGCACATTCTGGTGGGGAGCACGCTGGAACACGCCGGGTATGACAAGACCCCGACCGGGGATGCGCTGGAAAGCCTGAGGGCATCGGCGGTGGAGTTGTTGCCAGAGCTTGAAGGCGCCACAATGGTGGCGCACTGGGCTGGACTGCGGCCGGGGTCGCCAGAAGGCATCCCTTACATTGGGCCTGTGCCAGGGCGTGAAGGGTTGTGGCTGAACTGTGGGCATTATCGCAATGGGCTGGTGCTGGCGCCGGCTTCGTGCCAGCTGTTTACCGATTTGCTGACAGGGGCCGAGCCGATTATCGACCCGGCGCCGTATGCGCCAGAAGGGCGTTTGGGCTGAGGACCTCTTAGCGGGTAAACCCGCTCCTACGCGAGCGGGTCTACCCGCAAAAGGGCCGCAGAAGCCAACACAGATTTCAGCCAGTAATCGGTGCTTGCAGGTGCCGGCTCGGATAATGCTGCTCATACACCTTGCACACCCGCAGCACTTGCTCATCAGCAAAGCGCCCGGCCACCACCTGCAGGCCCACCGGCAACCCCTCGCGGGTGAACCCGCAGGGCACCGAGGCCGCCGGCTGTTGGGTCAGGTTGAACGGATAGCTGAACGGCGTCCACTCCATCCATTGCGCCATCCCCGACCCAGGCGGCACGTTGTGTCCGGCCTCGAACGCCACCAACGGCAGCATCGGCGATACCAGCACGTCATATCGCTGATGAAAGGCATTCATCTTCGCAATCAATTCTGCCCGTGCCTCAAGCGCCTGGGTGTATTCGCCAAGGCTGATCTGTGCACCTTGTTCGGCAATCCAGCGCAGCCCCGGGTCAAGCAACGCTTTCTGCTCATCGCTCAAGGCACTGGCCAACCGCGCCGCGCCGGCAAACCACAGGGTGTTGAAGGTTTCCAGCGGGTCGCTGAAGCCCGGGTCCACTTCCTCTACCTGCGCACCCAGCCGCGCCAGGCGCTGCACCGCTTGCGCCACCAGTGCCTGGATCTGTGGGTCGACCTGCACGTAACCGAAGTTGGCGCTGTAGGCGATGCGTAGGCCGCTCAGATCTTGCTGCTGGCTGAGCCACGGCGCCTGCCGGGGTGCGCCGGCCAAACCGTCGCGGGCATCGGGGCGCGCTACGCAGTCGAGCATCAGCACCGAGTCGTCCACGGTACGCGTCATCGGCCCCAGGTGCGACAGCACGGTCATGGCGCTGGCCGGCCATTGCGGCACATAGCCGAAGGTCGGTTTGATGCCGAAGGTGCCGGTGAAGGCGCAAGGGATGCGAATCGAACCACCGGCATCGCTGCCCTGATGCAGCACCCCCAGGTTCAGCGCGGCGGCTGCCGCAGCACCACCAGACGAACCACCGGTAGTCAGCCTGGTGTCCCACGGGTTGCGAGTGATGCCGTACAGCGGGTTGTCGGTCACCCCTTTCCAGCCGAACTCTGGCGTGGTGGTCTTGCCCACCAGCACTGCACCGGCTTCACGCATGAAGGCGCTGAAGGGCGCATCGATTTCCCACGGCCCGGCACCCGAGGTAGTACGCGAGCCCTTGCGGGTAGGCATGCCGCGGGTCAGGGTCAGGTCCTTGATCGAGGCGGGTACGCCATCCAGTCGGCCACAGGGCTCGCCGCGCTGCCAGCGCTGTTCGCTGGCGCGGGCGGCGGCGCGGGCGCCTTCGCCGTCGACATGGCAGTAGGCGTTGACCGCCGGGTTATGCAGGTCGATGCGCGCCAGCACATCGTCGACCACCTCGACGGGTGACAACTGGCGGCGCTGGTACAGTTCGAGCAGTTCGACGGCGGTGAGTTCGCCAATCGCGGTTTTCTGGGTCATTTCAACGGGCTCCCGGGTTGGCGGCCTGGAACATGGCGCGCAACAGGACGTCGCAACCATCGGCCAGGTCCTGGGGCGCGGCATTTTCGATTTCGTTGTGGCTGATGCCGCCTTCGCATGGCACGAAGATCATCCCGGCCGGGCCCAGCTCGGCGAGGAAGATCGCATCGTGACCGGCGCCGCTGACGATATCCATGTGGCTCAGGCCCAGCGCACGCGCCCCCTGGCGCACGGCATCCACACACTGCTCGGCGAAGTACAGTGGCGGGAAGTCGGCTGTCGGGGTCAGCTGATAGCTCAGGCCATGTTTCGCCGTGCTGTTTTCGATGGCTGCGCGCACTTCGCTGACCATGGCGTCGAGGTGCCCAGGGTCGAGGTGGCGCAGGTCGATGGTCATGTGTACCTGGCCGGGGATAACGTTGCGCGAACCTGGATGCAGGGTCAGGCAGCCGACCGTGCCGCAGGCATGTGGCTGGTGCGCGTGAGCGACGCGGTTGACCGCAGCCACCACCTCGGCTGCGCCGACCAATGCGTCCTTGCGCAGGTGCATGGGTGTGGGGCCTGCATGCGCCTCGACGCCGGTAAGGGTCAGGTCGAACCATTTTTGCCCCAGGCAGCCCTGGACCACGCCGATGGTGGTGCGCTGGTCTTCCAGCACCGGGCCTTGCTCGATATGCGCTTCGAAGTAGGCGCCCACGGCATGCCCGGTGGGCACGCGCGGGCCGGCGTAGCCGATGCGCCGCAACTCAGCGCCGACCGACAGACCTTGGTCGTCGACCTTGTCCAGGGTTTCCTGCAGGCCGAACTTACCGGCAAACACGCCCGAGCCCATCATGCAGGGCGGGAAGCGCGAACCTTCTTCGTTGGTCCATACCACCACTTCCAGCGGGGCTTCGGTGGTCAGGTGCAGGTCGTTGAGCGTGCGCATCACTTCGAGGCCGGCCATGACGCCGTAGCAGCCATCGAACTTGCCGCCGGTGGGTTGGGTGTCGATGTGGCTGCCGGTCATGATGGGCGGCAGGGCAGGGTTGCGCCCGGGGCGGCGTGCGAAGATATTGCCGATGGCGTCGACGCTGACCGTGCAGCCGGCCTCCTCGCACCAATGGACGAACAGGTCGCGCGCCTGGCGGTCGAGGTCGGTCAGGGCCAGGCGGCATACGCCGCCCTTGGCGGTGGCGCCGAGTTGGGCCAGGTCCATCAATGATTGCCACAGGCGCTCGCGGTTGATCAGAGGGCCTTGGCCGAGCAGGTGCTGCGAGGGATCGATGCGGGTGTTCATGGTTCATCTCTCCTGAAATTACTGGGTTGCTTGTACCGGCCTATTCGCGGGTGAACCCGCTCCTACAAAGGCCTGGCAGTGGCCGGTACAGGTAAGCACGGTCGGGTCAGGCGCTAAGGGCCAGGTAACGGTTCTTGATGCTCGGGTCCTCGCGGAACTGCGCCGCACTGCCCTGGTAAGCGACGCGGCCCTGCTCCAGCACATAGTGGCGATCAGCAAGGGCATCGCAGACCATCAGATTCTGCTCTACCAGCAGGATCGACAGCCCTTCGTCCTTGATCCGTCGCAGGATCTTCACCAGTTCATCGACAATCACCGGGGCCAGGCCTTCGGTGGGCTCGTCGAGGATCAGCAGCTTGGGGCCGTTGAGCAGGGCGCGGGCGATGGCCAACATTTGCTGCTCGCCACCGGATAAGGCGAAACCACCGTTGCGGCGCCGCTCTTTCAGGCGCGGGAACATGCTGTACACGTCCTCCAGCTGCCAGCGGCTGGCCTTGCGCACGGCAATCTTCAGGTTCTCCTCCACGCTGAGCTGGCGGAAAATGCCGCGGTGTTCCGGCACCAGAGCAATGCCGAGCCGGGCGATATCGAAAATTTCGCGGCCGACCAACTGCTGGCCGTTGAAGCTGATCTGCCCCTGCCGTGGGCGGACGATGCCGAGGATGCTGCGCAAGGTGGTGGTCTTGCCTGCGCCGTTGCGCCCCAGCAGCGTTACCAGTTCGCCTGCCTCGACCTTGAGCGAGACACCTTCGAGCACATGGCTCTTGTCGTAGTAGGAATGGATCGAATCGACGTTGAGCATCAGGCGGCCTCTCCAAGATAGGCGGTGCGTACGCGCTCGTCGTTGCGCACCTGTTCAGGGGTACCCTCGACCAGGATCTGGCCGTGACTCATCACCGTGATGCGCTGGCTGATCGACATGACAATGCTCATGTTGTGCTCGATCAGTAGCACGGTATGGTCGCGGCCAAGGTCGCTGATCAGGTCGGTCATCACCGGGATGTCGTCGATGCCCATGCCCGAAGTGGGTTCGTCGAGCATCAGCAGGGTGGGCTTGGCGCAGATCGACATGCCCACTTCCAGCACCCTTTGCTGGCCGTGCGACAGTTCGCCCGCCAGGGTTTCGGCACGGGCGCTCAGCTTCAGGCGCTCCAGCACCTGGTCGGCGGTGTTCCAGTGGCTGCGCTTGTGCTCGACGCTGCGCCAGAAGTTCAGCGCGCCCAGGCCATCACGGCCCTGGGCGGCCAGGCGCAGGTTCTCGCGCACGGAAAGGTTCTGGAACAGGCTGGTGAGCTGAAACGAACGCGCCATGCCAAGCGCCACGCGCCCGTGGGACGGCTTGCGAATGATGTCCTGGCCATTGAACAGGATCTTGCCGGCCGTGGCCTGACGCTCGCCGGTCAGGCAGTGGAACAGGCTGGTCTTTCCGGCGCCGTTGGGGCCGATGATGGTGTGGATGGTGCCGGCGCGCACTTTGAGGTCAACACCGGCGACCGCCTTGAACGGCCCGTAGGCCAGCTCCAGGTGGCGGGTTTCCAGGAGGTAGTCGCTCATTACAGGGTCTCCTTGGTCTTGGCCTGGGGTTTGTCATCGGCATTGCGCGTGGCCAGCAGGCGCTTGCCCAGTTCGGTCAGGCCGCCCCACAGGCCGCCACGCATGAACACCACCACCAGAATCAGGATCACCCCCAGCAGCATCAGCCAGCGTGGCCAAAGCTCCGACAGCACGTCACCCAGCAGCACGATGGCGCCGGCCCCCAGCAGCGAGCCGAACAGTGAGCCGGTGCCGCCGACGATGGTCATGATCAGGATGTTCTCGCTCATCATCAGGTCGATGTTCGACAGCGGCGCAAAGTGCAGCAGCATGGCGTACAGCGCCCCGGCGATGCCGGTGATGGCGCCCGACAGCATGAACACCAGAATCTTGAAATGGCGGGTGTCGTAGCCGATGGCGGCGGCGCGGGTCTCGTTCTCGCGGATAGCCAGCAGGGTGCTGCCAAATGGCGAACGGATCACCCGCAGGGCTGCGGCGAAGATCAACAGGAACAGCACCGCGACGAACACATAAAAGTGCCGTGGGTCGGCCAGGTCGACCAGCACATGGCCGGCGACTTCGATATTCGGCCGTGGCACATCAAGCAGGCCATTGTCACCGCCGGTCCAGCCGCTGAGGGTATAGGCCAGGAAGTAGGCCATCTGGCTGAAAGCCAGGGTCAACATGACGAAGTAGATGCCCGTGCGACGGATCGCCAGTGCGCCCACCAGCAGCGCGAGGAGGGCGCCGAACACAGCTGCGCCAAGCAGCGCGGCGAACATGCCCCACTGCAGGTGGATCATCAGCAGCGCTGCGCCATAGGCGCCCACGCCAAAGAAGATGCCCTGGCCGAACGACAGCAGTCCGGTGTAGCCGAGCAGCAGGTTGCAGGCCAGTGCGGCCATGGCAAAGATCAGGATCTCGGTGGCCAGGGTGGCCGAGGGCAGCAACAGCGGCAGCGCCACCAGGCTGGCAACTACCAGCGACAGCAGCGCCGGGGCGCGGCCCTTGGCGACTGGCAATGGGTTTTTCTCGCTCATCTCAGGCTCTCCCGAACAGGCCGTAGGGACGGACCAGAATCACTGCTGCCATGGCGCCGTAGATCATCAGGCTGGCGCCTTGCGGCCAGAGACTGGTCATCATGCTTTGCACCACACCCACCAGCAGGCCGCCAACCAGCGCCCCGCCGAACGACCCCATGCCGCCAATCACCACCACCACGAAGGCAATGCCGAGGATTTCCGGGCCGACGAAGGGCTGGGCGCCCCGTAGCGGCGCAAATAGCACACCCGCCACACCTGCCAGGCCCACGCCCAGGGCGAATGTCAGGGAGAACAGGCGGAAAATGTTGGTGCCCAACAGCGACACGGTTTCGGTGCTTTCGCTACCGGCCCGCACCAGTGCGCCGAAACGGGTGCGTTCCAGCAGCAGCCACAGGCCAATACCGATCAGCGCTGCGAAGCCGATCAGGAACAAGCGGTAGTAGGGGTAGATGAAGTCGCCGAGTATCAGCACCCCACGCAGTTCGGGTGGCACGGCAATGTTCTTGCCCACCGGGCCCCAGATCAGCACCGACGCTTCCTGGATGATCAGCGCGATGCCGAGGGTGACGAGGATCTGGAAGGTGTGCGGCAGGTGGTAGATGCGTTTGATCAACAGGCGCTCGACCGCCCAGGCCAGCGCGGCCACCACCAGTGGCGCAATCAGCAGCGCCAGCCAGAAGTTGCCGGTGACGGCCACGGCGGTGTAGCACAGGTAGGCGCCCAGCAAGAAAAACGCGCCGTGGGCGAAGTTGACGAAGTTGAGCAGGCCGAAAATGATCGTCAGGCCTACGGCGATGAGGAAGTAGATCATCCCCAGGCCCAGGCCGTTGAGCAGTTGGAACAGGTACAAATCGAGCATGAGCGTGCCCTCGACAGCGCGCCGGGCGGCTGCCTGTACAAGTGTTTGTGACTAACGCCGCAGCTTCAGGCCAGGGCGCAACCGGTGTGATCGACCTCGACGAACGAGCGGCCCGAACTGATGACTTCGGCCAGGTCGTCCTCGTCGCGCATCTGCCCCTGGGGCTTGCCGCGCAGCAGGTAGTAGTCCTTGAGCACCTGGTGGTCCCCCGGACGGATCAGTTCTTCGCCGGTCGGGCCCTGGAAGCGCATGCCCTGCAATGCCGCAGACACGGCGGCCCCGTCCAGGCTGCCGGCCTTGACGATGGCTTCGAGCATCACCTTGGTGCCGATGTAGTCGGCGGCCAGCGGATAGTTGGGGTTGATGCCATAGGCCTTGCGGGTGGCGGCGACCAACTGTTTGTTCAGAGGGGTGTCGACCTGGTGCCAGTACTGCGCACCCAGGTACACGCCCTCGAGCACGTCGCTGCCCAGCTCCTGGAACTGGTCGAGGCCGGCAGACCACACCATCAGCACTTTCATGCGGTCCTTGATGCCGAAGTTGACCGCCTGGCGCAGGGCGTTGGAGGCCTGGCTACCGAAGTTGAGCAGCACCAGCACGTCGGGCTTGGCGGCGATGGCGTTGGTCAGGTAGCCGGAAAATTCCTGCTCCTGCAGCGAGTGGTAGCTGTTGCCGATGTGTTCCACGCCGAGCTCGGCGAACACTTTGCGGGCGTTGTCCAGCAGGGCATCGCCGAATACGTATTGCGGGGTGATGGTGTACCAGCGCTTGGCCTGGGGCAGCTGGCGGCTCATCGGCACCAGGGTTTCGCGGATGGCACCATAGGTGGGCACCGACCAGCGGAAGGTTGAGGCATTGCAGTCCTTGCCGGTGATTTCGTCGGCGCCCACAGGCGTCATGAACACGCCGCCGGCTTTGTGGATTTCCTTGGACACCGCCAGTGCCGAAGACGACAGGGTACACCCCTGGAAGAAGCGTGCACCATCCTGGCCGATGGCTTCCTGCACCTTGCGCACCGCCTTGCCGGCGTTGCCTTCGGTGTCGATGACTTTGTACTTGAGCGGGTGGCCGAGCAACTGCGGGTGCTCGGCGATGGCCAGGCGCGAGCCCATGTCGGCGTACTTGCCGTAGCTGGCGAAGGCGCCCGACATGGACTTGAGCCCATAGAAGGTCAGCGGTTGGTCGGCGAATGCCCGGTGTGCCCCCAAGGGGAGGCTACCTAAGGCACCCAGGGCAAGGCCTGCCTTGAGCAGGGTACGTCTTTGCATGAGTAACTCCTTGTTTGTGGTTATTAGGCAGGAGTGGCAATGACAAAGCGGGTACGGCCGGGCCTGTGTGCAGGCCTCTTTACAGGCGCATCAGTGGTGGTGATCGAACTCCAGCAGGAAGTTACGGGCAACCTCGCCTTCCAGCGCGGTCATGTGGTGCTCGGCGTCGCACATGTGTTCGTGCATCAGCCGGCGTACGGCGGGTTCGTCGCTGGCGCGCAAGGCGGTCAGCAGTTGCTTGTGGTAGCCGATGTTGGCGGCGGCGAACTGCTGGCGCTTGGGCAGGTAGGCCTTTTTTAGCACCACCAGGTCGCGCAGCAGGTCGTTGAGGAACACCGCCATGAAACGCAGCAACGGGTTGGGGCAGCGGTCGGCCAGCAGGGTGTGGAATTCAAGCTCCGCCAAGCGCTGCTCACGCTGGCCTTCTTCGCTGTCTTCCGGCGCGCTGCAGAAGTCGATGTTGGCCTGCAGCGCGGCGTAATCGGCTTCGCTCAGCTTGCCCATCACCGACACCGCCAGTTCTACCTCGATGACTTTGCGCAGCTGGTACACCTGTTCGCCGTCCAGGTGCTGAAAGTGCAGGTAGTTGCGCAGTGCGCGGCTGGCTGGTTCGGTGCCCACTTCGTTCAGATAGGCGCCCCCGGTCGGGCCGGTGCGGGTGCTCACCAGGCCTTCGACTTCGAGCGCCTTGAGGGCTTCGCGGGCGGTGCCCTTGGAGCATTCGAAATGCTCCATCAGCTCCCGCTCGGTAGGCAGGCGGTCGCCGGGGTGCAGCGCTTCGGTGACGATCGAGCGCTTGACTGATTCGACGATCACATCGGACAGCTTCTGGCGCTTGCGTTTGGGTTTGAGCATTTCGCTATTTTTCATATTTATGCGGATAAATAGGATTTAGCGAATTTTGCCCGGACGGGTCAATGCTGGCGGGGGGGAGGGGTCGTAAATGGTGTGAAAGGGTCGGGGAGGGATATGTGGAACACGAAATTGCAGATAAAAACTGTGGGAGCGGGCGTGCCCGCGAACACCGGCGAAGCCGGTGCCATACACCGTGGTGCCTGCTTCGCGGGCAAGCCCGCTCCCACAGATTTCGAATTGGTTTCAGGATTGAACAGACATCGTGTTCAGCCTTGGTGGCCAGGGCCCTGCTGCAGGTGGGCCTGGCTGCAATACCACTCATTGCCCTGCTGCAGCGCACGGTCGTTGGGCAGGTGCACGCCGCAATGGGCACAGCGCACCATCTTCAGCGGCGCATCCAGCTTCGCCTCGGGGTGCGACTGCTGGCTGACTTTGAACTTGCGCCACAGCCAGAACGCGGCGGCGATCAGGGCGATCCAGAAAAGTAGGCGAACCATGGTGTCCAGCTTGTCGATTGAAGAAGCCAACAGTCTAGGACGCGGCCAATAAAAAAGGGAGGCCCAAGGCCTCCCTTTCATTCACCACTGAAGGTCAGTCGAACAGACCAAAGGTCATGTAGCTGAACCAGGAACGGTCTTTCTCGGCTTCTTTCGGGCCTTCCGGCACGATCGGGTCGCCGTTCTCGTCTTTAGGCAGCAGCTCTCGCGGCATCTCGTCGCGCGCGTCCTGGAACTGCTTGACCACGTCCTGGTTGGCGCGGGTTTCGCCTGGCGGCAGCGGGGTATCGGTTTCGATCAGGCCCAAGGTGGCCTTGGACAGCCAGCCGCGGCCGTCAGACTCGGTCTGCTTGGGCTGGAACTCGCCATCGACCAGGCTCGGGTGATCCGGGTAGTTGAGCTTGAGGGTTTCCAGGCTCGTGGCGGCCAGTTCGTCCAGGTGCAGCTTCTGGTACGACTCGACCATCACCGCCAGGCCGTCACCGACAGACGGGGTTTCCTGGAAGTTTTCGACCACGTAGCGGCCACGGTTGGCAGCCGCTACATAAGCCTGGCGGCTCAGGTAGTAGTCGGCCACGTGGATTTCGTACGAAGCCAGCAGGTTGCGCAGGTAGATCATGCGCTGCTTGGCGTCTGGCGCGTAGCGGCTGTTGGGGAAGCGGCTGGTCAGCTGGGCGAACTCGTTGTACGAGTCGCGGGCGGCGCCCGGGTCACGCTTGGTCATGTCCAGCGGCAGGAAGCGCGCCAGCAGGCCACGGTCCTGGTCGAACGAGGTCAGGCCCTTGAGGTAGTAGGCGTAATCGACGTTCGGGTGCTGCGGGTGCAGGCGGATGAAGCGCTCGGCGGCCGACTTGGCGGCCTCGGGCTCGGAATTCTTGTAGTTGGCGTAGATCAGCTCGAGCTGCGCCTGATCGGCATAGCGGCCGAACGGGTAGCGCGACTCCAGGGCCTTGAGCTTGTTCACGGCGCTGGTGTAGCTGGAGTTGTCCAGATCAGCCTGGGCCTGCTGGTACAGTTCGGCCTCGCTGAGGTTCTCGTCAATGACCTCTTTATTAGAGGAACAGGCCGCGGTAAGCCCGAGGATGGCGATCAGCAGCAGGTGTTTCACTCGCATGGCGGCTTGCGTCCCTTTGACGGCCGCTGTCTTGGGCGGTGCCGTCCTGTTATGATGAGCGCCCCGGCCAACCCCGGGACAAAAGAAGCCGTATTTAACCACAAGCTCGCAGCCGAAACCAAAGGCTGTGCGCCCGCCGAATCGAGCATGTCCGAGATCATTCAACTTAGCGCAGAGGTACCGTCCGAACTGGGCGGCCAACGCCTCGACCAGGTCGCCGCCCAATTGTTCGCCGAGTACTCGCGTTCGCGGCTAACTTCGTGGATCAAAGAGGGCCGCCTGACGGTCGATGGTGCAGTCGTGCGCCCTCGAGACCTTGTTCATGGTGGCTCTCAGCTTGCCCTGGAGGCCGAACAAGAGGCCCAGGGCGAGTGGATCGCAGAAGATATCGAACTGGATATCGTCTACGAAGACGACCACATCCTGGTGATCAACAAGCCTGCCGGGCTGGTTGTGCACCCGGCGGCCGGGCATGCCAGCGGCACCCTGCTCAACGCGCTGCTGCACCATGTGCCAGACATCGTCAACGTGCCGCGCGCCGGTATCGTGCACCGCCTGGACAAGGACACCACCGGCCTGATGGTGGTGGCCAAGACCCTGCAGGCGCAGACCAAGCTGGTCGAGCAGATGCAGGCCCGCAAGGTCAGCCGCATCTACGAGTGCATCGTGATTGGCGTGGTGACTGCCGGTGGCAAGATCGACGCGCCCATCGGCCGCCACGGCGGCATGCGCCAGCGCATGGCTGTAACCGACGGCGGCAAGCCGGCGGTCAGCCACTACCGCGTACTCAAGCGCTTCCGCTCGCACACCCATGTGCGGGTCAAGCTGGAAACCGGCCGTACCCACCAGATTCGCGTGCACATGGCCCACGTGGGTTTCCCACTGGTTGGTGACCAGACGTACGGCGGGCGCTTCCGTATTCCGCCCGCTGCCAGCCCGACCATGGTCGAGGCGGTCAAGACCTTCCCGCGCCAGGCGCTGCATGCGCGTTTCCTCGCCTTGGCCCACCCGATTACCGGTGAAGTCATGAAGTGGGAATCGCCACTGCCGGATGACTTCGTCTGGTTGCTGTCGCTGCTGAACCAGGACCGCGAGAGCTTCATCGGATGAGTGACCTGACGCAGGCGTTGCTGTTCCCCGACTGGCCGGCCCCGGCTTCGGTCCGCGCCTGTGTCACCACCCGTCAGGGCGGCGTCAGCCTGCCGCCTTACGAAACCTTCAACCTCGGCGACCATGTTGGGGATGACCCTGCCGCGGTCGCCGAGAACCGCCGCCGCCTGAGCGAACAGTTCACCATCCAACCGGCCTGGCTCAAGCAGGTGCATGGGCGGGTGGTGGCGGATGCCGACCCGACCGTGGTGGCCGAGGCCGATGCCAGCTGGACCCGCCAGCCTGGCATTGCCTGCACCGTGATGACCGCCGATTGCCTGCCTGCGCTGTTCTGCGACCGCGCGGGCACCCGCGTGGCGGCGGCGCATGCTGGCTGGCGTGGGCTGGCGGGTGGCGTGCTGGAAGCCACGCTGGACCGGCTGGCGCTGCCGCCAGAAGAGGTGCTGGTGTGGTTGGGGCCTGCCATCGGCCCGCAAGCATTCGAAGTGGGGCTGGAAGTGCGTGATGCCTTTACCGCCGTGCACCCGCAAGCAGCTCGGGCATTCGTCGACGGCGAACGGCCAGGCAAGCTGTTGGCGGATATCTATGAGCTGGCGCGTATTCGCCTGGCTGCCCGTGGCGTGACTGCTGTTTATGGCGGTGGCTTGTGCACGGTCAGTGATGCGCGGTTCTTCTCCTATCGCCGTACCCCGCAGGGTGGGCGCTTCGCATCGTTGGTCTGGCTGGACCCGCGCTAGCCTGTACCGGCCTCTTCGCGGGCACGCCCGCTCCCACAGAGATTCCGCAAACGTTGAAACTGGTGGTGTACCTGTGGGGGCGAGCATGCCCGCGAATGGCCCCCGTTAATCCAACAGGTTGACTTTGGTCAACCCCGCTACGCTTGAATCTTCCAGAATCAGCCTTATCTATAAAGTCATCTCAGGCAGGTTTCTTTATAAACAGGCGCTGTCCATCGCTCCGACCTGCCCTTTAAAGGAAGGTACACCATGCGAATAGACCGTTTAACCAGCAAGCTGCAACTTGCAATATCCGATGCCCAGTCTTTGGCCGTTGGCATGGACCACCCTGCCATCGAGCCCGTGCACCTGTTACAGGCGCTGCTCGAACAGCAGGGTGGCTCCATCAAACCGCTGCTGATGCAGGTAGGCTTCGACATCAATGGCCTGCGCCAGGGGCTGGTGAAAGAACTCGACCAACTGCCGAAAATACAGAACCCTACCGGCGACGTGAACATGTCGCAGGACTTGGCACGCCTGCTTAACCAGGCAGACCGCCTGGCGCAGCAGAAGGGCGACCAGTTCATTTCCAGCGAGCTGGTGCTGTTGGCCGCCATGGACGAAAACAGCAAGCTCGGCAAGCTGCTGCTGAGCCAGGGCGTGAGCAAGAAAGCGCTGGAAAATGCCATCAACAACCTGCGTGGCGGCGCGGCAGTGAATGACGCCAACGCCGAGGAATCGCGCCAGGCGCTGGACAAATACACCGTCGACCTGACCAAGCGTGCCGAAGAGGGCAAGCTGGACCCGGTCATTGGCCGTGATGATGAAATCCGCCGTACCGTGCAGGTGCTGCAACGCCGTACCAAGAACAACCCGGTGCTGATCGGTGAGCCTGGCGTGGGTAAAACCGCCATCGCCGAAGGCCTGGCCCAGCGCATCATCAATGGTGAAGTGCCCGACGGCCTCAAAGGCAAGCGCCTGTTGGCGCTGGACATGGGCGCGCTAATTGCCGGTGCCAAGTACCGCGGTGAGTTCGAAGAGCGCTTGAAAAGCCTGCTGAACGAACTGTCCAAGCAGGAAGGCCAGATCATCCTGTTCATCGACGAACTGCACACCATGGTCGGCGCCGGCAAAGGCGAGGGCGCCATGGACGCCGGCAACATGCTCAAGCCGGCCCTGGCCCGCGGCGAGCTGCATTGCGTAGGTGCCACCACGCTGAACGAGTACCGCCAGTTCATCGAAAAGGACGCCGCCCTGGAGCGCCGTTTCCAGAAGGTGCTGGTCGAGGAGCCGAGCGAGGAAGACACCATCGCCATCCTGCGTGGCCTGAAAGAGCGCTATGAAGTGCACCACAAGGTGGCCATCACCGACGGTGCAATCATCGCTGCGGCCAAGCTCAGCCATCGCTACATCACCGACCGCCAGCTGCCGGACAAGGCCATTGACCTGATCGACGAAGCGGCCAGCCGCATCCGCATGGAGATCGACTCCAAGCCGGAAGTGCTCGACCGCCTTGATCGCCGCCTGATCCAGCTGAAGGTGGAGTCGCAGGCGCTGAAGAAAGAAGAAGACGAAGCGGCGAAAAAGCGCCTGGAGAAGCTGACCGAGGAAATCGAGCGGCTGGAGCGTGAGTATTCCGACCTGGAAGAAATCTGGGCTTCGGAGAAAGCTGAAGTGCAGGGCTCGGCGCAGATCCAGCAAAAGATCGAGCAGTCTCGCCAGGAGCTGGAAGCCGCCCGTCGCAAAGGCGACCTGAACCGCATGGCCGAACTGCAGTACGGGGTGATCCCGGACCTGGAGCGCAGCCTGCAGATGGTCGACCAGCACGGCAAGACCGACAACCAGTTGCTGCGCAACAAGGTCACCGAGGAAGAAATTGCCGAAGTGGTATCGAAATGGACCGGCATTCCTGTGGCCAAGATGCTCGAAGGCGAGCGTGAGAAGCTGCTGAAGATGGAAGAGCTGCTGCACCAGCGCGTGATTGGCCAGAGCGAGGCGGTAACCGCCGTAGCCAACGCCGTACGCCGCTCGCGTGCCGGGCTGTCCGACCCGAACCGGCCAAGTGGTTCGTTCCTGTTCCTCGGCCCGACCGGTGTGGGCAAGACCGAACTGTGCAAGGCGCTGGCCGAGTTCCTGTTCGACACCGAAGAGGCGATGGTGCGCATCGACATGTCCGAATTCATGGAGAAGCACTCCGTCGCGCGCCTGATCGGTGCACCACCAGGCTATGTAGGGTATGAAGAGGGCGGTTACCTGACCGAGGCCGTGCGGCGCAAGCCTTACTCGGTGGTGCTGCTGGACGAGGTGGAAAAAGCCCACCCGGATGTGTTCAACGTGCTGTTGCAGGTGCTGGAAGACGGCCGCCTGACCGACAGCCACGGGCGCACCGTGGACTTCCGCAACACCGTGATCGTGATGACCTCCAACCTGGGCTCGGCGCAGATTCAGGAACTGGTGGGTGACCGCGAGGCACAGCGTGCGGCAGTGATGGATGCGGTGGGGGCGCACTTCCGTCCGGAATTCATCAACCGCATCGACGAAGTGGTGGTGTTCGAGCCTTTGGGCCGCGAGCAGATTGCCGGTATTACAGAAATCCAGCTCGGCCGCCTGCGCAGCCGCCTGCTGGAGCGCGAACTGTCGCTGAGCCTGAGCCCAGAGGCGTTGGACAAGCTGATTGCCGTGGGTTACGACCCGGTGTACGGCGCGCGGCCGCTGAAGCGTGCGATCCAGCGCTGGATCGAGAACCCGCTGGCGCAGCTGATTCTGGCCGGCAAGTTCCTGCCCGGTACGGCGATCACCGCCAAGGTGGAAGGCGACGAAATCGTCTTCGGCTGATTGTGTTGCACCATGAGCCCCGCGTTTGCGGGGCTTTTTTTGCCTGTTGCCAATGCCGGCACAGCCCAGCTATTTCGGGCCTTTGCGCCAACCCGGGGTAACCGCCTGAAATTTTTGAAATTTTTGCTTGCATCAAATTTAGAGTGCCCCTAATATACGCCGCGTTGTCAGGCACTAAGCGAATCACCAGCAACATCGGTGATCGCAAAACAACTTACAAATCAGTAAGTTGAATGAAAAAAAGTGGTTGACAAGCAAAACGAAGAATGTAGAATAGCCGGCCTCAGCAGCGACAACGCGAAAGCGAAGAAGCTAAAGAGTCCGAAGCGAACACAGTCTTCGGAGTTGTACCGAAGTTCAGTTCCGCGATAGCTCAGTCGGTAGAGCAAATGACTGTTAATCATTGGGTCCCTGGTTCGAGTCCAGGTCGCGGAGCCAATCTCGGGGTGTAGCGCAGTCCGGTAGCGCGCCTGCTTTGGGAGCAGGATGTCAGGAGTTCGAATCCCCTCACCCCGACCATTTTCCGGGTCGTTAGCTCAGTTGGTAGAGCAGTTGGCTTTTAACCAATTGGTCGTAGGTTCGAATCCTACACGACCCACCATGTAGAAAAGGGCATCTCAAAGAGATGCCCTTTTTTTTGAAACACTCGGGGTGTAGCGCAGTCCGGTAGCGCGCCTGCTTTGGGAGCAGGATGTCAGGAGTTCGAATCCCCTCACCCCGACCATTTTTGGGTCGTTAGCTCAGTTGGTAGAGCAGTTGGCTTTTAACCAATTGGTCGTAGGTTCGAATCCTACACGACCCACCATGAACAAAGGGCATCTCGCATGAGATGCCCTTTTTCTTTTGCCTCGAAAAATGCGCCCATCGGCGCAATCCCACCTGCATCTATTTGCCACACCGCCCCTATGTAGGAGCGGGTTCACCCGCGAATGCGGCAGTGCAGCCACCATCGCATTCACAGGTAAACCCGCGCCTACAGGGCATGGGGGCGCCTGTTAGTGCAACTTCAGGCGCGGCTCGGTACCCCGGCCAATCTTGCTGCCCAGCATCATCAACGCCGTGCGGAAGAACCCGTACAGCGCCATCTGGTGCATGCGGTACAGCGACACATAGAACATGCGCGCCAGCCAGCCTTCCAGCTTCACGCTGCCCATCAGGTTACCCATCAGGTTGCCCACCGCCGAGAAGCGCGACAGCGACACCAGCGAGCCATAGTCCTTGTACTCGTACGTCGGCAGGGCCTTGTTCTCCAGGCGCGCCTTCAGGCTTTGCGCCAGCATCGAAGCCTGCTGGTGCGCCGCCTGTGCGCGCGGCGGCACGTTACGATCGCTGCCGGGTTGCGGGCAGGCGGCGCAGTCACCGAAGGCGAAGATGTTGTCGTCGCGGGTGGTTTGCAGGGTAGGGCGCACGACCAGCTGGTTGATGCGGTTGGTTTCCAGGCCATCGATGTCCTTGAGGAAACCTGGCGCGCGGATACCGGCTGCCCACACCTTCAGGCTGGCCTGGATCACTTCACCGTCCTTGGTTTTCAGGCCGTCCTCGGTCACTTCACTGACTGCGGCGTTGGTCATCACCTTCACCCCGAGTTTTTCCAGGGTCTTGTGAACCGGTACGCTGATGCGCTCCGGCAGCGCCGGCAGAACGCGCGGGCCCGCCTCGATAAGGGTGATGTGCATGTCCTTGGGCTGGATGCGGTCCAGGCCATAGGCCGCCAGCTCGTGGGCAGCGTGGTGCAGCTCGGCCGCCAGCTCTACACCGGTGGCACCGGCGCCGACAATGGCTACGCTGATTTTCTCGCTGGCCACGTCGCCGGCGTGGGCACGCAGGTAGTGGTTCAGCAGTTGCTGGTGGAAACGCTCGGCCTGCTTGCGGGTATCCAGGAACAGGCAGTGCTGCGCTGCGCCCAGGGTGCCGAAGTCGTTGGTGTTGGAGCCCACGGCAATCACCAGAGTGTCGTAGCCCAGGGTGCGCGCAGGCAGCAGCTCGCGGCCCTCTTCGTCGAGGGTGGCAGCCAGTTGAATCTGCTTGCCTTCACGGTCCAGGCCGCTCATGCGCCCCAGCTGGAAATTGAAGTGGTTCCACTTGGCCTGGGCCACGTAGTTCAGTTCGTCTTCCGAGGAGTTCAGCGAGCCGGCGGCCACTTCGTGCAGCAGTGGCTTCCAGATGTGCGTGAGGTTGGTGTCGACCAGGGTGATGTCGGCCTGCTTGCGCTTGCCTAGGCTTTTACCCAGGCGGGTCGCCAGTTCCAGGCCGCCGGCGCCGCCGCCGACAATCACGATGCGATGAGTCATGGGAATATCTCATAAGGTTTACGGAATGCGTGGCCCTGGGGGCCGGCCGCAAACTGCACGAGGGGAGGGCGAGCGCGAAGCAGCTCATAGCACCAGTCCACTCAGCAGGCGGCTGATGAGACCCAACCCGATGGTCACGGCCAGCACCAGCACAAGGAGCAGCCACGGCCGGAAGGGCCTGCGCTCGACTTGGTGCTGGGGGGCTCGCAGATACTCATCGACACGACGCTGATCTTCCGGGTTCAGGCGACTGGTCATGGTGGGCCTCGTCAGGTAGACGTTTGTGACTGCGCAAACGCTACAGCGTTCGCGCAGGCGCTTGAAACAAATGATAATGCTTTCTATCCCTGGCGCCGAGTGTACGCCATCGCAAACAGTCGCTGCACTGGATCAAAGACTGATGCCTACGTCGAAGACGATGCTGCGGCCAAGGTTGCCGCGCAGGAAATCCGGCGCATCGGGGTGGGCAAACAGTACCCGGGCAAAGGTTGGCCCGACCAGCGACAGCGAGCGCCAGCCCTGGCGCAGGTATTCGGTAGGCGGCGGGAAGTGGGTGTTGAGGTCGAGCACTTCGCGCTTGAGGCTGGAGAACGCGATGATGTCCAGCTCGTTCAGCTCCAGCCCGCGTTCCCGGTAATTGTGCGCCTTCTTGCGCAAGGTGGGCGCCAGGCGCCCCAGCAGTTCGGTGGCACTGATGCGCCGTGGGCGTGCTTCGCGGCGTACCAGCTGCGCCAGGGAAAACGCACTGCGTCGCCGCTGCAGCTCCTCGCGCCATTCATCGTTCAGCCGGCGGCCCTCGTCGAGCACGAAAAACACCTCGAAGGCGGCGTCGCGGAACAGCACGTCAGGTGGCTCCTGCCCCGCCGGGGTGAAGTCCTCGCTGCGGTAGGGAATGTTCAGCCCCTGCAACAGGCGCTGGCACACCCAACGCTCCCGCTCCCACTTACGGGCGTTGGAGAGAAAGGCATTGGCTTGTTCGGCCTGGATGGTAAGCAGGCGCAGGTAGTCTGAGTCATCCATGCAGACAAGCTTAGCCGCTAATCGATGACGGTAAGATGCTGTTTAAGCGTGAGAATCAGCCCAGCACTGGCCACTGCTGCACCAGCCCGACCAGATGTACCACGCCAAAGCCCAGGCAGATCAGCGAGCTGACCACGATAAAACGCTGCGAACGCCCGGTGCCCGCCAGCAATACTGGCCCCAGCAGGCCGCGTAGCAAGTACACCAGGGTGATCAGGCAAATGACTGGCAGCAGCAAGGGCAGCCGCCCGATCGCCCCGGCAGCCGACAGCGCATAGGCCGACCAGGCCAGCAACACGCAGGCGATGGCGGCGGTGATCAGCGCCGGGTAGCAGCGGCCCTTCTCGGCGGCCACCGCCATGCGCTCACCGGCCCCGAACAAACGGTACCAACGCGGCCCCACGGCGATGATGGCCAGGTGAATTACACCGATGATGGCGTTGAGTGCCGCTGCCAGTAGCAGGGCGGGGTTGGTTCCTTCCAGCATGACCAATGCTTCCTGCATCGAATGGAAGCGTCAGCCTACCGCAGCCGAAGGAATGGGAGAATGGGTGTAGACTCGGTTTTATCCACATGGCCGCAAAGGGTATTGTTCAGGTGATCAGCGCGCAGGTGTTATCCGGCACCACCCTTACCCTTGGCTGGCTGGGTTATGTGCCGTTGCTGATCTGGGCGGTCAGCCGGGTTCGCTGGGTGGAACTGTTTACCGACCGGCGCCGCCAGCATTTGCTGTTTGGCACGGTGTTCTGCCTGTTTGCGCTGTGGCTGGTGCGGCGCGACTTTGATACCGGGGTGTCGTACCACTTTATTGGCATGACGGCGGTCACCCTGTTGCTGGACTGGCCGCTGGCGGTGCTGGGTGGGTTCATGGCCCAGCTCGGCTTGCTGGCGCTTGGGCGACAAGACCTGGCGGCGTTGGGGGTGAACGGCTTGATGCTGATTGGTTTGCCGGTGCTGATTACTGAGGTGTGCGCGATAGTGGTCGAGCGCGCCCAGCCGCGAAACCTGTTCGTTTATATTTTTTGTTCGGGGTTCTTCCCGGCAGCGCTCACCGTGCTGGTTTGCGTACCGGCGGCGCTAGGGGTGTTGTGGCTCGACGGGCGGTTTGCCCTGCCGGAATGGCTCAGCGACTTTGTCGGCTACCTGTGGCTGATGATGTTCCCCGAGGCGTTCATCAACGGCATGGTGATAAGTGCGCTGGTGGTGTTTTGCCCCGAGTGGCTGGAAACCTTCAACCGGACGCGGTATTTGCAGGCGCCCTGGAAGGAAGATGAGCGGTGAATGTGTGGTGGCTGTGCCGGCCTCTTCGGGGGTAATGCACAGCACTCAGAGCTTGCCCGCTCCCACAGGTACCGCGCGGGTTGTGGGCCCGCGTTGTATTTGTGGATCAGCTCAATGCCGCGGCTCCAGGTCCCCCGAATACAGCTCATCTTCGGACTCTTCCGACCCCGCAATCTTGTGCTCCTCAGCCGCCCAGGCGCCCAGGTCGATCAGTTTGCAACGGTCCGAACAAAACGGCCGGAACGCGTTTTTTTCGCTCCATTCCACAGGCGCGCCGCAAGTTGGGCAATCGACGGTCAATGGCTGGCTCATGGCTGGCCTCCTTTCAAAGTCAGGTAAAAGTGGTGCAGGCGGTCAATCTGCTCATGCAGCGCGGCCAGGCCGCCGTCATTGACTACCACATCATCGGCATGGCGCAGGCGATCCTCACGGGCCAACTGCGCCTGCAAAATGGCCTGCACGTGCTCGGCACTGGTGTTGTCCCGCGCCAGGGTACGGGCTATTTGCAGGTCCTGCGGCGCATCGATCACCAGTACGCGTTGGGTCTTATGGTGCTGGCCCGATTCGATCAGCAGCGGCGACACATAGACCGCATAAGGCGACTGCGCCTTGGCCAGATAGCTGAAAATCTCCTGACCGATCAGCGGGTGCAGCAGTTGTTCCAGCCATTTGCGTTGCGCCGGGTCGGCGAATATCAGCTGGCGCAGGGCGGCGCGATCGAGCTGGCCGTCACCCTGCAGCACGCCCGGGCCGAAGCGCTCGACGATGCTGGCCAGGGCCGGGCGGCCAGGTTCGACAACCCAGCGCGCCGCCTGGTCCGCATCGACCAGGTGCACGCCAAGCTCGACAAAGCGCTCGGCAGCGGCGCTTTTACCGCTACCAATGCCGCCGGTCAGGCCGAGAATCCAGGGGGTAAAGGCCGCAGTGGTCATCAGTATCCAAGCAGTTGCATGTATGAGGCGTATATTTCATCACCCCAGAGCACGGCAATCCACCCCGCAATTGCCAGATAAGGGCCAAACGGGATTGCCGTGCCCATGGCATCCCGGCGAAAACGCAGCAGGCACAGGCCAAACAGCGCCCCCACCACCGACGACAACAGCAGCGTCAACGGCAGCACCTGCCAACCCCCCCACGCCCCGATCAGCGCCATCAGCTTGAAATCGCCATAGCCCATGCCTTCCTTGCCGGTGACCAGCCTGAACACCCAGTACACCGTCCACAGGCTGAGGTACCCGGCCACTGCGCCCCACAGTGCGTCGGCCAGGGGCACATGGATGCCAAAGGCATTGACGATCAGCCCTAGCCACATGGTCGGCAGCACCAGCACATCCGGCAGCAGCTGGTGGTCCGCATCGATCAGGCTCAGCGCCAGCAGGCACCAGGTCAGCGGCAGAGCCACCAACGCCTCTACCGAAGCGCCGAAGCGCCAGGCCACTACCAGCGACAGCAGCGCGCTGGCCACTTCCACTACCGGGTAACGCAGGCTGATGCGGTTTTTGCAGGACGAACAGCGCCCGCCCAAGGCCAGGTAGCTGATGACCGGAATGTTCTCCCACGCACGAATCCGGTGCGCGCAGTGTGGGCACCGGGAGGCGGGCAGGCACAGGTCGAAACGCGCGTGCTGCGTGGTCGGCAGCCCCAATACCTCTTGCGCCTCACGCTGCCATTGCCGCTCCAGCATGATCGGCAGGCGATACACCAGCACGTTGATAAAGCTGCCCACCAGCAGGCCGAGCACCGTAGCAAGGGTGAGGAAATACGCTGGCTGTTCAGCCAGCAAAGCCCATAAAGTCATGTTCAGATCAAACTACCCAACTGGAAGATCGGCAGGTACATCGCCACCACCAGGCCACCCACCAGCAAGCCCAGGATCAGCACGATGGCCGGCTCCAGCAGGCTGGTCAACTGGTCCAGCGCCTGGCTGACCTGTTCCTCGTAATGGCTGGCGGCTTTTTCCAGCATCTGGTCCAGCGTGCCGCTGGATTCACCGATGGCCGTCAACTGCACCAGCAAGGGGGGAAACAGCGGTTCACCGGCCATCGCCTGGTTTAACCCTTGCCCATTGGCCATGCCTTGGCGCAGCCGCAACACCGCCTGCTCGTGCAGGTCGCCACCCGTTACCCGCGCCACCGTACCCAGCGCATCCAGCAACGGCACCCCGGCGCCGTAGGACGTTGCCAGGCTGCGCGCAAACCGCGCCAGCGCGGCCTGCCCCAGCAACTTGCCAAACACGGGCAAGCCCAGCACCCGCCGAGATATCCACAGGCGCGCTGGCGCGTGCTGCCGGTAAAGCTGGCGCACGGCAACACCCAGCACCAAGCCCATCACCAGCAGCAGCGGCGCAAACTGTCTCAGCCCTGTGGACAAGTTGATCACCCATTGGGTAAATGCTGGCAACGCCGCGCCCATGCCCGAGAACATGCTCTCGAATTTAGGAATCACCTCCAGCAACAAGATTGCCGACACCCCCAGCCCGGTCAGCAACAGCAGCAGCGGGTAGATCATCGCCTTGCGCACCTTCTTGTGCAGCACCCGACGCTGCTCCAGCATGCCGGCCAGCTGCTCCAGCTGCCGGTCGAGCGTACCGGACTGCTCGCCCACCCGTACCAGGTTGCAATACAGCGCATCGAACCATGCCGGGTGACGCTGCAACGCATCCGCCAACCCCAGGCCCGAGGCCACATCCCGTTTCAATCTTTCCAGCAACGCCGCCTGCGCCGCATCGCAACCACTGCGGCCCATCACCTCGAACGCCTGCAGCAGCGGCACGCCGGCCTTGAGCAGCGTCGCCAATTGTCGGCTGAACCCCGCCGGGTCTGCCTTTTCGCGCCGCTTTGGCAAGCTGAACGCCAGCCCGCTGGCCGGCCGCAAACTCGCCACCGTGATGCCCTGGCGAATCAGCCCGGCGCGCACATAAGCCGGGCTGCGCCCGGGTGTTTGGCCGCTGACCGGCGCGCCATTGGCGTCGGTGCCGTGCCAGCGGTAGAGAAGTGAAGATGAAGTCATGCAAAGGTCCTTGTTCAGCCCCGGCGACAAGCCTGGAAACAGCTTGCCGCGTCCATGCAAGGGCACGCGTCCGTGATGCTCACTAGAGTAGTTCAGCGAAGATGACGCCCGTGCGGGCAGGGGTGACAAAAGGTGTCTGTTCAGGCCTACTGCGCCGCTGCCGGTTGGGGCGCAACTGACCTCAATGTGTAAGCGAATCAAAAAGGAACTACGTTCATGAAAGGGCAACGCGGTATCACCCTGATCGAACTGATGATCGTCGTCGCGATCATCGGCATTCTGGCGACCATCGCCTTACCGATGTACACCAACCACCAGGCACGCTCCAAGGCCGCGGCCGGGTTGCTGGAGATCAGCGCCCTGAAGACGGCGATGGATCTGCGGCTGAATGATGGAAAGGATGTAGCCGGTGTCTCCGAGCTGGGTGGCCAGCCGGCGACGGCGCATTGTGCGATCACGGCGAGCGGCAAGGCCGCAGATGGTAGCGGCAGCATTGTCTGCACCCTGGTGGATGCGCCTGCCAACGCACTGGGCAAGGCCCTGACCCTGACGCGTTCGGCCAGCGGCTGGGCGTGCACGACCGACATCGAAGAAGACCTGGCGCCCAAAGGGTGCAAGGGGGCTTGAGGGCAGGGCAATAAACCAGCGGAAACAGGGGTTTGCGTTACGGGTGTGAGCAGTGGTACGTTGCGCTACACGCCGGTGTAGCTCAGTCGGTAGAGCAGCGCACTCGTAACGCGAAGGTCGCAGGTTCGATTCCTGTCTCCGGCACCAGAATCAGTTGGCCTATGGCGATTTATCGCTACCTGGCACCAATAGAAGCCCGCCTTGTGCGGGTTTTTTTGTTCCCGCTTTTTTCCCCACGGATTTGCGTGTTTTTGACTTTATGGTTCGCAGTTTTACACTTAGGGTTGCACGTATTTTTAGATAGTGGTTAGCTGTCGATCAGGTTTTGGCCAGTGTTTACGGGGTGAGAACCGAAATTTTTCTAGATAATGATTTTCCCGTTTAGGGATAATTTTGAGATGCCCCAGTTTTCTCACCACGACTTGCAAGCTACTGAACCCGTCCTTCGACTCGCCGCTGGTTGACGTTCTGGCCGAGCTCGAGTTTCTGCGCAGGCTGAGGCTGGAAGGGGACACTCCACCTCAGGTGTTCTTTCAGTTGAAGGCGCTGTTCCACACGCTGGAGAGCTTGGGGTCTGCTCGAATCGAGGGCAACCACACCACACTGGCCGACTACATCGACAGCAAAGTCGAAGGGAAGGCCGAGAGCACCGATCAGTTGCTGGAAATTGCCAACATCGAAAAGGCGATGGATTACATCGAAGTGGTGATCAAGCCTGGTGCAGACCTGACAGAGCATACGATCCGAGAATTGCACGCCATGACCGTAATGGGGTTACGGCGTGAAGGCGATAAAACGCCAGGCGCCTACCGGGAAGGGGCGGTCAGGATCGCACAGGCGGAGCATCTGCCTCCAGAAGGTGTGCTGGTGCCGCAGTACATGCAGGAGTTGGTCAGCTTCATCAATCGCGACGATTCCCCTAAATACGCGCTGATGAAGGTCGCCCTGGCGCACCACCGTTTCGGTTGGATTCATCCATTCGGCAATGGCAATGGGCGGGTGGTAAGGTTGCTGACCTACGCGCTGTTGATGAAGTACGGCTTCAACGTGAACACGGGTGGTCGGGTGCTCAACCCTACTGCGGTGTTCTGCAATGACCGGGACAAGTACTACACCATGCTGGGGCTTGCCGATACTGGCGCCGCAGGAGGGCTGGAGGCATGGTGTACCTATGTGCTGCAGGGCATCCGCGACGAATTGGAGAAGGTGGACAAGCTCACCGACTATGGCTACCTCACGAAGTGCATTCTGTTGCCGGCGGTGAGTTTTGCACGCAGTCGGGAGTGGATTACCGACACCGAGGAACAGATTCTGGTCAGCGTCATAAAGATGAAGGTCGTGAAATCGAGTGACATTGCTCAGGCACTCCCCGCGCTCACGGCTAACCAACGGACTTATCAGATCAAGAACCTGGTAGAGCAAGGCATGCTTCTGCCAATCAACCCAAATTCGAGGCAATACACCATTGGCTTCTCCAACAATTACCTGGTGCGTGGGGTCATCAAGGCACTGAGGGAGCAGGGGTTCATTTCAGAGCCACTCGACAGGCCTTGAATGATTTCAAGATCGGCACTAATTCAGCTTGAATTCGTCTCCTTTCGTGAACATTAAGGCCCGTATGCAAGCGCGATGCTCGAATATTCCACGCCCTGTGTGGGAGCGGCCTTGTGTCGCGAAAGGGCCGCAAGGCGGCCCCCGCAATTCTTGCTCCACCGCTGAACTGTGCCCTGCAACACAGTTCACTCTCCCCACGAAACCCTTTAAAGCTACTTCGGAGCAGCTTTTCAAAGCATGCGCAGCCGGGCAGTCGAACAGGTATCGCCACCCGGAACATTACTCCGTACCTGTGTGAGCCAACTGGCTTGCTCAAATTCTAAAAGCTAGCGCGATCCCTGTGGGAGCGGGCAAGCCCGCGAAGGGCTGCAAAGCAGCCCCAATCAAGCCGGAAAACGTTAACTGACTGGCATTAGGGCTTGCCCGCGAACACGGGTGAAGCCCGTGCCATGCGCCGAGATACTGACCCGCCATACGCACGCACAAAAAACATGCCAATGCAATTTTCGTCGCTTTTCCGAGGATTTCACCAGCGGCGCCGACCGGGTGGCAGTAAACCCAAACCCCCACCTTTTGGTGGTATTTATCTCTGCGTCGCCCAAATCGCTTTAGATGTGGGAGTGTTTTCATGCAGCCAGCAGCGCGCCAGGATCGGATTTATTAGGCTCCTATCGAATCCGATCATTTTCGCGCCGGCGCATAGATTTTCTGAGTTTCTAACAGTCTGCGCATAGTCCATTCGCAAATACCCCCATACCCTGCAAAGTTAGAAAGCACTTTTCGCACAATCCGCGCCATCATTTCCCCTCGCCTTAGGCCTACCCTGGCCCACGGCGCCCCAGGTGAAACCCACCTTTCGAGCCACCCTCCCAAAAGGAACCCGCACCGTGCACCAGGTGAAATACGACCTGGCCGACGCTCAGTCGAGCCTTGAATTCATCCTCGAACAAGTGATCTATGGAACCGTGGTTATCATCGTTCGCCAGGGCATTGAGATTGCCCGCGTCACCGCAGTGGAAGGCCTGCGCCAGCGCGCTACGACGCTAATGGGGGCGCCCTATGAGCTGTGATACCCACGCCTTCTACCCGCGCCACAGCGCGCTAGATGACGCATACGGGCTGTTCACTGGCATCGCGCTGGCCGCGACCGGAATCGCCATCCTGGGCAAAAGCGGGCTGATCACCGGGGGCATTGCTGGAATGGCCCTGCTGGCCTCGTTCGTCACCCCCTACCCGTCGTCGATTCTGGTGCCGGCTATCAACGTGCCGTTCCTGCTGTTTGCGCTGTTCACGATGGGGCGGAACTTCACCCTGAAAAGCGTCCTGGTCAGCTTCGCCCTTGGCCTGGGCGTTAAGCTGGTTACCCCGGCGTTAAACGTTGCTGGCATCGACCCGGCGGTGGGGTGGGCGCTCGGCGGAACGCTCCTGGGAATGGGCATCCTTTGCCTGGCCAGGCACAACGCATCCATGGGCGGTACAGGCTCGATGGTTCTCTGGTTTCAGCGGAAATTCGGCGTTAACGCCGGCGTGGCGCAGCTCGCTTGCGATGCGGCGCTGTTCCTGGTCGCGGCCTTCTACCTGCCCGCCGACAAAATGGCCTGGTCGGCGGTCGGCACCGTCGCAATGAACCTGGTGCTGATCCGCTGGCACAAGCCTGGCCGGTATCGGGGCTGATTTGAATGTGATGCTGGGCACCGCCTGGAACTCAGATTTTCCGGGGCCTGGCGGTCATGGCCCGTGCAACAATCCAAAACCGAACGTGCAGCGGCAGCAGCCGGCGCGCGGTTTCGTCCGTCACCTGGCTGGATATCTTGGTGGCCAGCGACTTGGGCACGCCCGCGTTGCGCAGGTGCCGCTCCAGCGCGCGGACGGTCGCGAAATCACGCATTCAGCAGGGCGGCGAATTCATTCGCCGGGCTTTGCCTGTTGCCCCCGATGATCCGCGCATGGTTGGCCGGCTCCAGGCCCAACATCGAGCCGAAGCTGATCATCTGGCGCATAGCCTCATTGGTGGCGGCCAGGGCCAGGCCACCCCTGTGAAGCTCTGGCGCGCCGCTACAGCTGCAATTCCTTGATGATGCTGGCCACACTATCATCACGGGCTAGCGCGTCTCGCGCCTTGCCTGTGAGGCCGACAACGGCGCGGTGTTCATACTGCAATGCAAGGTCTTTGGCCTTGTTCATAATCCTGGCTGTCAGCTCCTGGCTAATCGTCATCGGGCCTTTTGTTGTCCGGTTGTGACGGTCTATGTGGTTGGCCATTTCGTAGGTCATGCCAGTGCGCCGTGCTTTGGTCATCGCTCTGCCTCCGACACAAAAAAAGGGCACCCGAAGCACGTTAAGTTAGTGCCATTCGGGTCTGTCCCCCTTTTTTTATTTGCGGGAGTGAACAAAAAGGGGGAGGGCTCTAGTTCCCAAACCGCTAGGTTGTGCTTAGTCCTAAATCCGCGTTGCTCGTAGGAATCGTCTCGTTAGCTGCTCGAGGCCTCATTTGCCCCTTCCTAGCTGTTAGGTTCTTTCGCTCCTACAGTTCGCAAGGGACTCTGAAATGCGCGTCAGTCTGGATGGGCTTGGCCAAGCAGTAGACGGTGATGTGACCACCACAGGTGCGATTTGCATCGCCACCGGGGAAGGTTACCTCGACGAAGGACGAATGGTCCTGAGGATGGGGGATCCCACCACACCTTGAACGTTGATGCCACGGCGGTCGTAGCTCTCACTGGATCCTTCGCAAGTCCCGATTCGATTCCACAGAAAGCCATAAATAGCTGATTTTTTTATAGATACCCTATTAGGTACGTCTATAAATCCACCAAATTCCAGCCCCGTGAAAACCGGGCCCTGACGCCCTACAACCGTCCGTCTGTCTCCGCACCAGACAATTTGGCCGATGGTGATTTTTGCTATCGGGCCATCAATGTAAGCCAGCCTAATGCGGGCTTTCTTAAGCCTGTCTTTTCTCATCAGGCCTGCAAACCTCGGACTTAGCCGTTCCCCCCCCCCTGTAGGAGCGGGTTTACCCGCGAACACGGGCGAAGCCCGTGCCATCCACCACCTACCCAGCGCAATTAAACATAGTCCTATAACCCAAAGGCCGAGTCACATGCAGTTCCTGCTTCCCAGACGCAGCAACGACCTCTAGCACCCACTGGCGCGCTGTGAATGCATAATCGGTAGTGTGGTGCCGGTTTTGCCCGTGCTTAAGCTTTTAATCGGCAAAATATTGCCGATTCCAGTCGTGCGCACTAGTTTAATCGGCATTAAAATGCTGATTAATGGTGTCGCGATGCCGCTCAGACTCACGATCCGGGCTTCTCCGATGGTGCATGGCGCGAGGTAGCGACACTCTCGGTTGAGAACCCTGAGCGTGTTGCTGATGGAAGCTGCCTTGTCGCCTACGACGACTACATCATCTCGATCTGCTGAACCGCATTCTAGGGAACACCGATAACCACGGCCGCAACACCTGCATCATGCGTGTGGGTGGGAGGTTTCGTTTGGCGCCAATCTATGACCTCGCGTCAATGATCCAGGATGAAGAGGGCATCACCCGGACGACGAAGTGGGCGGCAGAGCGCAAGGGGTCTTCCAATTGGCACGACAACTGCGCTGAGCTTGTTGGTTACACTGCTCCCGAGGTTCTGCTGCAACGGTTGATGCATGCGGCTGAGGCATTCAGGACGTTGCCCGATCTGCTGACCGATGCACCTGAATCGATGCGCAATGCCTCTCTACCCGTGAATAACCGGGACAAGCGACTCGTGGAGTGGGGACTGCGATGAAAAAACTACAGCCTGAAGAGCGCGCCCAGCTCGTAGAAGATATCGTCAAGCGCAACGCGGCGGGGCTCGATCCAATTGGGGCATCCATCCGCCGTCTACGGCTCGAAGTCACCGGGCTTGACCAAGAGACCTTCGCGGCCATGTGCAAGATGTCCACGAAAAGCCTGTACGAACTGGAAAGCGGGAAGTCGAATCCGAAGCTCAGCACTTTGGAGGGCGTGCTGCGTCTCTTTGGCGTGCGGATGGGTATGGTGATGACTGCCAAAGATAAGCCCACTGCAACGCTCGTCGGCAACACTGTCGGCCAGTTGAAGGCTGGTGGGGCAATCGCTGTGGCCGCGCCGCTGGCCAGTTCCTGCGTGGTGGCCGGACCGAAACGAGGGAAAAGCCCTCCGGCAGCCAAAGCGAAGAAGGCAGTGTCGAGGCCGGCATCGTCACGGGCACGGAAAAGCAGTCAGGAACAGTGAGATTGATGTGGTATGCAAATAAAGTCTCATACCATTTTTCTCTAACTCATTGGTTGCGGCATTAAGTCTGGTTCAGTTACACCACTTCCCGGGAGGCAATCATAGTGTCAGGCTAAAGTACATAGATTTGGGCCTTTGTCTCGTGGATATCCAGGTTGCCTTCTCAGGCCAGGGAAACGTTATGACTGATGAAAAAAAGGATGATCGCCCTGTTTACCAAGCAGCCTGCCATTGCGGGACTGTACGGTTTGAACTGCGTTTGACCGATGGTCTGCGTACCGCGCGCAGGTGCAACTGTTCGCTCTGCCGCATGCGCGGGGCCGTGGCCGTGTCAGCCAATCTAGGCGATATCACTGTGACGCAAGGGGAGGAGGCACTGACCCTTTATCAGTTCCATACACGGGAAGCTAAGCATTACTTCTGCTCGAGGTGCGGTATCTATACCTTCCACCAGCGGCGTTCTGCGCCGGATCAGTATGGTGTGAATGTTGCGTGTATTGAGGGGATGAGTCCGTTTGATTTTGCAGATGTGCCGGTTAGTGAAGGGCGTGTTCATCCTAAGGATCGGGTAGATGGGGGAGTGGGGGTTGCGGGGTGGCTGCGGTATGAAGGTAACCCGGAGTGGGGTCAAGGGTGAGGTTAAGATGAAGGCGGGCTCATCGGTCAGGCAGCTTGCTTCGCTTATGCTTCCCAACTCACGTGTAAGGATCGGAGGTGTGACGGCATGGAAGCAGAAAAATCTTGTCCTGTAGTTCTGCGAGGCCGGGAAACGCTGGAAATTTTAGCGTTCGAGCATCCATTAGCAGGCTTTCAGCTGGTCAAAGGCAGTGTCGAGCCAGGTGAGGCAACCGACCTGGCTGCGGTTCGAGAGCTGAAAGAAGAAGCAGGTATTCCGTCGACAGTTGGGCGACATTTGGGGGAGCGGCGTTTCATCGTAACTGGACACACATGGGCATTTCATGAATGTCATGTTGCCCAAGACCTTCCTGATACTTGGGTGCATTTTGCAGAAGATGATGGAGGCCATGAATTCAGATTCTTTTGGCATCCTCTCATGAGCGAGCCCTCTGAAAATTGGCATCAGGTTTTCAAGGATGCTTTGAGCTTTATTCGGAAAAGGCTCACTGAAGCCTAAGTGCGCTTACAGCTTTCCCTGGGGTAGTCAGGCCGGCATCCACTGATGTGGTAGTAGTTGCCCAATCACACTGGCCCGCTGCGTCGGAAGCCGCGTCAGCACCTCTTTGAGGTAGGCATACGGATCATGCCCATTCATGCGAGCCGATCAGATTAGGCTCATGACTGCAGCCGCCCGTTTGTAAGCGTCCGGGGAAGGCACATTGTAATGCACTAAGCTGGAGTCCTATAGGATTGAGGTATCAGCATGAAATGTCACGTTCGTCCCGCCACGAGCAGAGATGCAGCAGCGATAAGCCGCGTAATTATAGCCGCCCTGCGTGAGTCAAATTCACAGGACTATCCGCCTGATGTGATCGCTCAGGTTGAGCAGAGCTTTTCTCCTGAAGCCATCACCACACAGCTTACGAAGCGCAGGGTCTTTGTAGCCTTACTGGGCGAAAACATCGTTGGCACTGCCGGTCTCGACGGTGATGTGGTCAGAAGTGTTTTCGTTGACCCTGCTCACCAGAAAGGCGGTATCGGGCGGCATTTGATGGATGTCATTCATATAACTGCTGCCAGCGCAGGCGTTGGAGCTGTACGTGTGCCATCGTCGATTACAGCTGAAAGGTTTTATACCGCGTTGGGTTATCAAAAAATCCGCGACGAGTTTCATGGGGCGGAACGCACCATTGTTATGGAGAAGCTGCTGTAGGATAAGCCCAGACTATTAGTACGATGGCAACGTCAGCCGGATCGGGTGATGTTTTTAACCGTTCGGAGTCCAAGCGCTTGAGCCAGAGACAGAAGCCGTTACGCTCCCAATATGGGATCTTCACGCGGTTGCGCGGCTTGTTTAGGAAGACGAAAAGCACCGGGTCGAACTCCACCACCTTGATATCGAGTTCGACCAGCGCAGCCAGGCCATCGATGGACTTTCGGAAGTCGACGAGCTTTGGGTAGAGATACACTTTTTCGACTTCGGCGTCAGGTCGCATCATGTGGGCGGGCTCCAGAAAAATCGGAAGCACAGCATCAGGTATGAATTAGGTGCTTCGAATGTGGGGTTCATGGAGCGCTTACATTTTTCCGTTGCCCGATGCCGCGCATGCTATACTGGGTTAGTACTTTTTTCTTAATCTGGTAAACTTCGATGCCAGACTCAAAATCCATAAAAAGGGCTTATATGTTTTTCGGGCTTCAAGAATGGGAAGGCTCCACCTCGGCCTGGCGGATTATCGCTGGAGAATTCTCGGTATTTCTTAAAAGCCGTTCTCCACTTACACCCGGCATGACTGATTGTTTTAAGCGACAAATCCAGCGCTGGCTTGGAGATAACTATTTTGGTTTCTTTGATGATCTCGTTGATGAGTTGGTCCGTATGGGTACGTGGGCGAAACTGGATAATAAGCAATCACTAAAACTAATTCGAGAGGCTGCAGTGCACTTTCCAAAGCCGCCAAGGTTTAGTAACCAAACACTTGCTGAAATGTTTGAGCTCGATCTTGGACTTTAAGCTCCACCTTCGACAAACTCGCGAAAAGCTAGGCTCTGTACGAAAAGCCTTGATACTTGTTCATGCTGCGTTGAAAACAGCCTCGGAATGCTCATGTACTCCAGTACACTCCGCTTCCTCGGCTGTTTTCGCCTTGCCTGACCTGCGTCTCAAGACTTTTCGTACAGAGCCAGGCCGCAGTGGATCGTTTTCGCCGTTCTTCACGTAGCATTTGAAATGGGTGGGCGTAGCTCTCACTTGAGCCTCCGCAATTCCCGATTCGATTCCACTAAGAGCCATAACTAGCTGATCTTTTTATAGATTCCCTATGAGGTACATCAAAAAATCTACCAAATTCCAGTCCCGCGGAAACCGGGCCCCCACGGCCAACAACTGTCTGTCTGTCTGTCTCCCCCATTTGCGCCGCATCTAACCTTCAAGTCAATTTTGATCCCAGTCTGTGTTATCCGACTTTTCCTACAATCCCCAGCGTCCATTCGCATCCCCCCAAACCTTGCATTGCAGTCCCCACGACGCTACCGTGCTCCAGTCGCGGCCAACTCCGCGACCGGGTTTGGCGACCCGAACGAAAAGGCGCATCGGCGCCCCCGACCACGATTGCAGGCGCTTTTTTTGCGTCCGCAGTTTCGTGTAATGGCGGCTGTGCGTGGGAGACCTTCGGGTCTGCCGAGTTCCTTTTCCTCGGTTCGCCAACCTGCGTACAGCTGCCACCCTAATCGTTTGGCGACGGTCAGCGTGGTGCTTCAATCGAAAAGGACCGCATGCATGCTCATCTCAAGTCCATCCAGGATCCTCGCATCCGTTCTCCTCCGCCGTTCCGCAACGGCCCTCAGCTACTTCACTCTTAGCAACCTCCGCTTCGTCTCCACCCAACCGGAGGCCCGCCATGTCTGACCAAGAACGCCTCTCCACCATCCAAAGCTACGCCTGGACCCTGGAACTGCTAGGCGAGGCCCTGGTCCAGCACGACGAAATGCTCGAGTGCGAACACAACCCGCGGCTGAGTTTTCGCAACACGGCCGGTATCCATCAGGCGATCCGGATCATCAGCCGGTTGGCCAGTGAGCAGTGTGGGAAGGTAATGGAACGAAGCGAGCAGGATCTGGAGCGTTAGGCCAGTTCGTTGCTCGAGGGTGGGGCCAGATTGGGGCTGCTGCGCAGCCCCCGTTGACTCGAGTTCAACCTATGGTGATGGCCGCATTCAACATCAACACCACCATCAGCCCAACCACCGCCACGATGGACTGCACCACCGAGATGGTCTTGGTGGCTTCGCCCATGGTCATGCCAAAGGATTCTTTCACCATCCAGAAGCCTGCATGGTTCGCATAGTTGAAGAACAGCGAACCGCAGCCGATGGACAAGGCCAGCAAAGGCAGGTTGAGGCTGGGGTCTGCACCTGCCAGCGGTGCCAGCAAGCCGGCAGCACCCACGATGCCGACGGTGGCAGAGCCGGTAGACACCGAGAGCAACATCGCGATAAGCCACCCCAGAATCAGGGGAGGGAAGGCAGATTGCTGGGTCAGGTGCACAATGGCATCGCCAACCTTGGCGCTGGTCAGCATTTCCTGAAAGGCACCGCCACCGGCAATGATCATGATGATCGAGGCAATCGGCTTGAGGCTTTTGCCCAGTGCATCGCGCAGCTGTTCGGCGTCGCCGCCGCGCGCAAGCACCAGGCTGGCACCGGCGAACAGCACGCCCAGCAGCATGGCGATCAGCGGGTTGCCCAGGAAGCTGGCCATCTCCAGCAGCGCATTGCCTTTGGGCAGCAGCATCTCGGCGACGGCATGCACCAGCATCAGGATGGCCGGCAGCAATGCGGCCAGCATGCCGACCATTACCCCAGGGCGGGGTTGGCCGTCGGCTTTTTCAGCCAGCGTGAACTGGTCCAGCAATGCCTGATCGGGCCGCGTGTTCATGCGCGGTGAAATGAACATGCCGTACAGCGGGCCGCCCAGGATCATTGCCGGAATGGCGGCAAGGAAGCCATAGAGCATGGTGGGCCCCACCGAGGTCTTGAGCACGGCAATGGCGGTCAGGGGGCCTGGGTGCGGCGGTACCATGCCGTGCATGGCGGCAAGCGCCGAAATGACCGGCACACCTACATACACGTACGCCGAGCCTTTGAAGCGCGCCTTGCTTTCCAGTTTGCGCGCCACGCTGAATATCAGCGGCAGCATGATCACCAGGCCGACTTCGAAAAACATGGGGATGCCAATGACGAAGGCAACCAGCATCATGGCCCAAGGGATCATGCGGTCGGAGGTGCGCTTGAGGATGACATCCGCGACCTGTTCCGTGACGCCAGCGTCAGCCAGGATCTTGCCGAGCATCGCACCCAGCGCGATCACCACCCCCACTGCGCCCAGTGTCTTGCCGGCGCCGGTGAGCAGGTGGGCGACGACGCTGCCTGGCGCCATATGCGTCGCGAAGCCCACGCCAATGGACACCACCAGCAAGGCCAGCAGCGGGTGCATTTTCAGGCGCGAAACGATGAGCGCCACCAGCACCAGAACACTGGCCAATGCCGTCAGTAATAGCTGTATATCTAAGGGAGTCATTCAAGGAGTCTCGGTTGGGCTGGCGCTCGGCTGCACTCAGGGTTTGAAGGCGTGACGGGCGTTTCCACGGGGCATGCAGGTGGCTGCCGTTGGGGCTGCTGCTACGGTTTCGAGGAAGGGAACGCGGCTTTGCGCTAGCTGCCGCTCACAGGCGGGCGCCTGGTAACGGAAGGTGGGCAGCAGGGAGGCGTGGCGCTGAGGCCGGTGGGCGGTGGTGTGGCGACAGGGCGCTTGGGCAGCATGTTCATTGGTTGATTCACCTTGTTGTATGGTCATCTATATGAATCTGGCCAAAGTATTCGCGCTGCCATGGAATACTGTCAAGTGAAGGTAGTCGCATCGTCTTGGGTGGCCATTTAGCCCCGGCAGGCAATACTTCTCTGTATACGCAGGCGTGTTCCTGGTGGCGCGCGCCGCTGGGAGGTGTCTGGTGAACAAATTAACGATTGTGGGTGCCGGCCTGGTCGGCGAGGCGGCGGCGCAGATCATCGCCCGCGATGAGTTGTGCCGTGAGCTGGTGTTGATGGACGTGCAGGGTGAGCTGGCGCAGGGCAAGGCGCTGGACGTTTGGCAGGCGGCTGTGGATTCAGGTTCCGATACCCATGTTCACGGCGGGGCCAAAGCCGAAATGCTGGAGGGGTCCGAGCTGGTGGTGATCACGGCAGGCGTGCCGCGCAAGCCCGGCCAGTCGCGCCAGGATGTACTGAGTACCAACCTGCCAATCCTCGACAGCATCATGGCGGACATCAAACAACACGCGCCGACAGCGACGGTGCTGGTGGTGTCCAACCCGGTCGATGTGCTCACCTATCGCGCCTGGAGCGTCAGCGGGCAGGGGCGCGACAAGGTGTTTGGGCAGGCGGGGGTGCTGGATACCGCGCGCATGAAGTGTTTCATCGCCGAGCAAACCGGGTTTTCTGCACGAGATATCACGGCGCTGGTGTTGGGCGGGCATGGCGACAGCATGGTGCCGCTGATGCGCTACTGCCAGATTGGCTCGGTGCCGTTGTCGCACTTCCTGTCCAGCGAGCAGATCGAACAGATTGTCGAGCGCACCCGTAAGGGCGGCGGCGAGATTCTGGGGTTGAAGAAGATGGGGAGCGCCTGCGATGCACCGGGCGTGGCCATTGCGCAGATGGTTGATGCGATCGCCAACGGGCGGAACCGTATTTTGCCAGCGGTGGCGATTCTCGAGGGCGAGTATGGGCGAACGGATATCGCCATGGGGGTGCCCTGTGTATTGGCAGAGAAGGGGCTTGCGCGGGTGATCGAGTTGCCGCTGGATGCGCAGGAACAGGCGATGTTCGACCACTCTGCCGACCAGGTAGCGCGGGATATTGCAGAGATGAAGGCGTTGTAGGGCTTGAAGCGTCATGCATCGGGTGTGGCGGCTCGGGCAGTGGGGGAACATTTTGCCTCCGTACCTGTCACACCCGTTCATTGGGGTTCAGACCCACCATTACCAAGGAGAGGTAGGCATGGCTTTCGACGCTTTTATCCAAATCGACGACATCGCTGGCGAAGCGCTGGATGAGCAGTACACCAACTGGATCGAGATCAACGGCTACAACTTCGGTGTCAATCAAAGCACGTCCGCTACCGCAAGCTCTTCCGGCGGTGCAACATCGGGGCGTACCACCTTGACCAACTTTACATTCACCAAGTTTCTCGACAGCGCGAGCTGCAAGCTGCTGGAAGCCAGCTGCTCGGGCCAGCATCTCAAGGAAGTAAAACTTGCGCTTTGCCGGGCAGGCACCGACAAACTCAAATATTACGAGATCGTGCTGGAAGAGGTCATCATCGCCGACTACTCGCAGAATGCAAGCTCGGGCGTTCCCATCGAAATCGTCCAGTTGAACTATGGGCGTATCAAGACCACCTATACCCGCCAGAAACGTTCCGACGGCAGCGGTGGCGGGAATGTCGCCGGCGGTTGGGACCGGATCAACAACAAGAAGTACGCGTGAGGTAGGGCCATGTCCGAAGCACGCAGCTTCATCAACCCCAGAACCCAGTCTTATCAGTCGCTTAAAGCCAGCACACCGTTGTCGGGGTATGCCAAGAGCAAGTTCGATGTGTTGAATGCCCACATTGCCAACAGCGTGGTCATGGCCGGGGAGTTGGTCATCCTGGGTGACGCTGGTACTCCTTCCTGCACCAGCCACGAAGCATTACTGATGGCCAAAGCTGTCGAGGTGCACGCTGGCCTGCTAACTAGCGGCGTAGACGCGGATGATTTTTTTCTCGAGCACTTCGACTTGCTGCAGAGCTTGCTGGCTAACGCCTCGATTGGGGCGGGCGCCGCTAGCGAGGGCTGGAGCAAGCACCTGACCAATATCAAGACCACCCTTGAAGAAATCGAGAAACTGCACCGCGACTACCTCAGTTCTGGCACTCTCGCTGCCCGTGATGCTTTCTACGCCAAGCGCTCTGCACTTTTCATGAAGCTTGAAAAGCAATTGGGCAACGTTGCTGCGTATGGTTCTGGTTTACGCCGTCAGGGCAAGATCAAGCAGGCATTGGGCATCTCGACCCGCAGTTATCTGCATACCGGCGAGATTTCGGGTTATGCCGAAAAGGTGTCTGGCGTTGCCAGGGCGTCGAACTTGGTGAAAAGGGGCACTTATATCGGTACTGCGCTGGATATGGCGTCCACCGGCCTCTCAATTCATAAGGCCTGCACCACGGGCCGGGAGGATCAGTGTCGGCGCGCCAAGTATGTTGAAACCTCGACGTTGATGGGGAGCCTGGCGGGCGGCAGTGCCGGGGGCTATTTGGGGGGTATGGCAGGCACCGGTATTTGTGCCGTCGTTCTGGGGGTCACTACAGGCGGTCCCGGTGCACTTGCTTGTGCTGTCGTCGGAGGAGCAGTAGGCGGTAAAGTCCTCGGAGATGCCGGGGGCAAGGGGGGCGAGATATTTGGTGACTTTTTGTATGGCGAGGTATCGGAGTGAATGAAGTTGAGCCTGGGCTAATTGCGATTCTGATTCTTGCACCCATGATGCTGGCGATGGTCGTACAGTGTTTCATCGCACATAAATACACTGAGTACTACGAGTCGTTGCTAACGCGCTGTAGCTTCGTGACCGGCAATAAAATCACGTTTCAACATGCAGGCCTTCTGGGCAAGGTTATGCGTACGGGTTTGATCTCCATGGTGCTGGCTATACCGAGCCTCTTCGTGCGCAGGGGGTTGATTGACTTCGATGAAGTCAAACGTTTCCCCTCAAGCATGAGACGACTGCTGGTGAGCCTGTTGGTCATTCACATACTGCTGGCTACCGCGCTGATTATGTTCACTTACGCGTAGCCTGGCCGCTCCTGCATGGGGCGCGGTCAGGCCTGTCGGTTTTGCACCAGCCGTGCAGCCCTCAGCGCTGATAAGCCTTGCCAAAATGCCGTTCCAGGCGCGCCTGCAGCAGCTCCAGCAGTATCGACAGCACCCAGTAGATCACGGCGGCGGTGGTCAGCATTTCCAGGTAGCGATAGCTCGAACGCCCATACGACTGCGCCAGAAACATCACCTCCCAAACCCCCATCACGGAAATCAGCGACGAGTCCTTGAGCATCGAGATGAACTGGTTGGCGGTGGGCGGAATGATCACCCGCATGGCCTGGGGCAGGATGATGTGGCAGAAGATCTGCGGCGTGCGCATGCCCAGCGCCAATGCTGCTTCACGTTGCCCACGGGCCACCCCGAGGATGCCGGCGCGGAAGATCTCGCTCAGGTAGGCCCCGTAGTTCAGCGACAAGGCAATGATGCCGGCGCTGATGGCGCCGGGTACCAGGCCCACCTGCGGCAGCCCCAGGTAGATCAGCAGAATCTGGATCAGCAGCGGCGTGCCACGGAAGAACGAGGTGTAGAAGCTGGCCACACCCACCAGCACCGCGCTGTTGGATAACCGTGCCAGCGCGGCGGCAAAGCCGAGCAGCACGGATACCACCATCGAGCACAGGCACAGGAACAGGGTCAGTGCGGCGCCTTGCAGAAAACCATTGGGCCCCAGCTTGAAGCCGGCCAGGTTGGGAAACTTCTCCAGAATGATGGCGAACTTCAGGTCAAAGCTGAGGAAGAAGGCGACAAACAGCCCGAACAGCGCCAGCCAGGTCAGCAGTAACCGGGTGCGAAAGCCGAACAGGCCGGCGCCCGCAGGCTTTGCCACGGGCTTGGGGGAGGGAGGGAAGGTGCTCATTTGCTGATGTCGGCGCCAATCCATTTCTGCGACAGCTTGGCCAGGGTGCCATCAGCCTTCAGCTCGGCGAACACCTGGCGTACCTTGGCATCCCACTCAGGGTCGCCTTTTTCGATGGCCACCGCGTTGGGCTCTTCATACAGCGGCGCGCCGGCCAGCTTGAAGCGCTTGTCCTGCTGCAGGCGCGGCTGCGCGGTCACCAGGTTGGTAATGATGGCGTCCAGGCGCACGCCAGTGCCCAGGCCCAGGTCCTGGAAGGCGACGTTTTCAGTGTCGTAGGGGGCAGCCTGCACGAAGTCGAACGGGTAATTGATCTTCTGGTCTTCCTTGCCTTCAATGACCAGGTTCTTGTTCAGGTAGCTTTCGTAGCTCGATGCACTGATCGAACCCACCTTGCGGCCTTCCAGGTCTTTGGCGCCATGGATGCGCTCATCCGAGGCATTGACCACGATCACGGCGGGCGATGCGTAGTACTCCACAGGGAAGTCGAACACCTCGGCGCGCGCCTTGCTCGGGGTCATCGAGCAAATGCAGATGTCGTAGCGCCCGCTCCAGCGGCCAGCGGCAATCACGTCCCAGGACGGTGTTTCCAGGCGCAGTTTGACGCCGAGCTTGTCGGCCACTGCCTTGGCCACGTCCACGTCGTAACCGTCGAGCTGGTTGTGGTCATTGAGGAAGGAAAACGGCGGGTAGCTTTCCATCAGCACGTTAACCATTTCCTTGCGCGATTCAACTCGCTCCAACGTGGCGCCAGCAAAGGCTTGGGTGGCAGTTGCGAGCAGTACAAGGCCCGCACCCAGCAGAGAAGAAAATCGCATGTACATACCTGATATGTTGGGCAAATGGGTGATAGGGTATTTAATAGTTATAACCCTAATCCCCATAATGAATTTTATTCATAAGAACCTTCAGAGAAGTTATATGGCAGAGCGAACGATGGTAATTCTGGACGGTGGCATGGGCCGAGAGCTGCAGCGCAGTGGCGCACCGTTTCGCCAGCCCGAGTGGTCGGCGCTGGCGCTGAGCGAGGCGCCGGAGGCGGTCGTGGGTGTGCACGCAGCCTTCATCGAGGCGGGTGCGCAGGTCATCACCAGCAACAGCTATGCGGTAGTACCGTTCCACATCGGTGAAGAACGCTTTGCCGCCGAAGGGCGACAGCTGGCCCATATCGCCGGCCAGCTTGCGCGGCACGCGGCAGATAGCGGCGCGCACCCGGTCAGGGTGGCCGGCTCGCTGCCGCCGCTGTTCGGGTCCTACCGCCCCGACCTGTTCCAGCCCGAGCGTGTGGCAGAGGTGCTGACCCCGTTGCTCCAGGGCCTGGCCCCGCATGTCGACCTGTGGCTGGCCGAAACCCAGAGTTCCGTGGCCGAGGTGCGGGCCATTCATAGCCATTTGCCGGCAGACGGCAGGCCGTTCTGGGTGTCCTTCACCCTGCAGGACGAGGACGTCGACGAGGTTCCGCGCCTGCGCTCCGGTGAACCGGTGGCCGACGCCATCGAAGCCGCAGTCAGCCTGGGGGTGGCTGCGGTGTTGTTCAACTGCAGCCAGCCTGAGGTGATCGGCGCCGCCATTGATGTCGCGCGCTCGGTCATCGAGCGGCACAACGCCGAGATTGCCATCGGTGCCTATGCCAACGCCTTCCCGCCGCAGCCCAAAGAAGCCACTGCCAACGATGGCCTGGACGAACTGCGCGAAGACCTCGATCCGCCGGGTTACCTGGCATGGGCCAAGGACTGGCGTGCGCGGGGGGCCAGTATGGTCGGCGGTTGCTGTGGCATCGGCCCGGAGCATATCGCCGAGCTGAAGCGCAACCTGGCCTAAGCGACCACGTGGCCGGGCGGCTTTTGCAGCGCCCGGCCCGCAGCCATTAAAAAAAACGCCAGTCAGACCCGGATTCCATCGTTTTTCAGGCCTCCGTCATCTCCCTATAGTCCGCTGAAGGCCGATGCTGCATCGGTGTACACAACTCAGCTGGGCGGGAAGCGGATATGAACAACAACGAAAAATTCGAGGGCAATGCTGCGGCCGGTGTGGGGACGCGGGTCGTGTGGAGCGGGGAGCAGGTACAGCACCCGTACAACGCCACGCAGACCCCGATCGTGGTCAGCGCCGCTTATGGCTACAACGATATCGATGCCTGGTACGACGTGGCGCAGGGCAAGCAGCCGGGCTTCATCTACAGCCGCATGAGCAACCCCACGGTCGCCACGCTGGAAGCAAAACTGGCCGAACTGGAGCAAGCCGAGTCGGCAGTCGCGTTCAGCAGTGGCATGGCGGCCATCAGTGCCGTGCTGCACACCTTCCTGTCCAACGGCAAACGCGTGGTGTCGACCCGCGACAGCTATGGCGGCACCAACAAGATCTTCGAAGAGTTCCTGCCGCGCATGGGGGTGCAAGTGTGCCTGTGCGATACCTTGGACACTGAAGCGCTGGAGCGCGAGATTTCCGCCGGTTGCGACCTGCTGTACCTGGAAACCCCCACCAACCCGACGCTGAAGGTGCTGGACATTCGTCGGCTGAGCGCCGCTGCGCACAAGGTGGGGGCGCTGGTGGTGGCCGACAACACCTTTGCCACGCCACTGAACCAGAACCCGCTGGCGCTGGGCGTGGATGTGGTGGTGCACAGCGCAACCAAGTTTCTGTCCGGGCATGGTGACGTGCTGGGTGGGGTGGTGGGCGGCGCGGAGGCGCTGATGGCCCAGGTGCGGCACTACCGGGAAATCAACGGTGCGGCGCTGGACCCGTTCTCGGCCTACCTGATCATCCGCGGTATCAAGACCCTGGCAGTGCGCCTGCGCCAGCAGCAAGCCAGTGCCATGGCGTTGGCCCTTTACCTGAGCACCGAACCGCTGGTTGAAGCGGTGAACTACCCAGGTTTGCCGGCGCATGCCGGGCATGCCATTGCCAAGGCGCAAATGCGCGGGTTTGGCGCCATCGTCAGCTTCGTGCTGAAGGGCGGCATGCCGACCGTGGCCCGTTTGCTGCCGCGGCTGAAGTATGCCCACCGGGCCGGCAACCTCGGCGCGGTAGAGACCATCTATGGCCCGGCGCGCACCACCAGCCATGTCGAGAACACTTTGGAAGAGCGCCTGGCGCTGGGCATTTCCGAAGGGCTGGTGCGCATTTCAGTGGGCATCGAGGAAACCGATGACCTGCTGGCGGACCTGGCACAGGCCTGTGCATCGGTGCGTGAGGAACTGGCCGTCGCAAAGGAATTGCACGCTGACGCAGACGCCTGCCAGAGCCCGGTGCAGGCCTGAGGCTGGCGCGTAGCGCCCACCCGTGTGGTGGGTGCCACTTCATGAAGTCGAACAAAAACAATATGCAAGGCAACTCGATTCGCTCTGCCAAGACGAGGTCGTTGCTACGTCCTTGCCCGCCAACTTTCATGAGTAACCCACAATGTCCGTGCAGACAACCACAACTAGAAATGCCTCGGCGCATACCTTCAAGCAGGATATGCAAACCCGCCACATCGTCATGCTGGCGCTGGGCGGAGTGATAGGCACCGGCCTGTTTCTCACGTCGGGCTACACCGTTAACCAGGCCGGCCCGTTGGGCGCGGTCATCGCCTACATACTCGGCGCAATCATGGTGTACCTGGTCATGATGTGCCTGGGTGAGCTGGCGGTACACATGCCGGAAGTCGGCTCGTTCAGCAGTTACGCCACGCGTTACCTCGGCCCGGGCACCGGTTACATGGTGGCCTGGATGTACTGGCTGACCTGGACGGTGGCCATCGGCTCCGAATTCACCGCCGCGGGCATCCTGATGGTGCGCTGGTTCCCCGACACGCCGGTATGGATGTGGAGTGCGCTGTTCGGCGCCGCGGTGTTCATCAGCAATATCATTTCGGTGCGATCGTTCGCCGAAACCGAATTCTGGTTGTCACTGGTCAAGGTGTTGGCCGTCATCGCCTTTCTGGTGGTGGGCGGCGGGGCCATTCTGGGTGGCTTCGAGATCCAGCAGGCGCACAGTGCAGGGCTGGGCAATTTCACCCGTGAAGGGTTGTTCCCCACCGGTTTCTGGTCCATTGCAATGACCCTGCTGGCAGTGGCCTTCGCGTTCTCGGGCACCGAGCTGATCGGCATCGCTGCCGGTGAAACCAAAGACCCGGAAAAGAACGTGCCCAAGGCCATTCGCACCACGGTCCTGCGCCTGGCGCTGTTCTTCATCGGCACCATCTTTGTACTGGCCACCTTGCTGCCGCGTGAACAGGCCGGGGTTATTGAAAGCCCGTTCGTGATGGTCTTTGCGATGATTGGTATCCCGTATGCGGCCGATATCATGAACTTCGTCATCATCACCGCGCTGCTGTCTGCCGCCAACTCCGGCCTATACGCCGCTTCGCGCATGCTCTGGACTCTCAGCGACCAAGGCAACATGCCCCGCCGTTACGCCACGCTGTCGCGCCGCGGCACCCCCTTCAATGCGATCGTGCTGAGCATGGCTGGCGGCATGGCTTCGCTGTTGAGCAGTGTGTTTGCCCCCGACACCATCTACCTGGCGCTGGTGTCGATTTCAGGGTTGGCCGTGGTAGTGGTGTGGATCAGCATCGCGGCCAGCCAGATCGCATTCCGCCGTCATTACATCGCCAGCGGCGGCAAGCTCGAGGACCTCAAGTTCCGGGTGCGTGGCTACCCGTTCGTACCACTGGGGGCCATTTTCTGCTGCGTACTGGCCTGCGTCGGCATTGCCTTCGACCCAGCTCAGCGGGTTGCCCTGTACTTCGGCTTGCCCTTCATTGCCTGGTGCTACCTGGCCTATTGGCTGACGTGCAAGTACCGCAGCCGCCGTACGGCCCCGCTGGAAATCGTCGCCCCAGGTTCCGAGGCCGCCTGAGCAGGTGATACTAGGCCACCGGAACCTAGCCACGAGAAGCCGCCGATGACCCAGAAAACCTTGCCCCCCCTGAACTGGCTGAGAGCCTTCGAAGTGTCGGCGCGTTACTTGAACTTCACCCATGCGGCAGAAGAGCTGCACCTTACCCAAGGGGCCGTGAGCCAACAGATTCGTCACCTGGAAAGCCAATTGGGTGTGGCGCTGTTCAAGCGCCTGCCGCGCGGGTTGGGGCTGACCGAAGAAGGGCAGTCCTACCTGCCGGTGGTGCAGGACGCTATCAGCCGCCTTGCGGTCGGCACCAATGAAATCTTCGGGCAACGCCAACGTCGGCCCCTGAAGGTACGGGGCAGCCTGTCGTTCCTGCACTTCTGGCTGGCCCCGCGGCTGGCCGACTTTCGGCGTTCGCACCCGCAGGTGGACATCCGCTACATCAGCAACCTGTGGGTCAAGGAGCTGGATGCCGAAGATGATCTGGAAATCCGCTGGGGTAGCGGGCAGTGGGCCGGGGTAGAGGCGCAGCGCCTGACCCGCGACATGCTGGTGCCGGTGTGCGCACCCGCGCTGCTGGCCGGTTGCCCGCTGCGCGAACCGCGCGACCTGGCCCGTGTGCCGTTGCTGCATGTGCTGGGTTACGAGGAGGGGTGGGGCTACTGGCTGGAGCGGGTCGGCGCCGATCAGGTCGACTCTTCCAGTGGCCTGCAGTTCGACACGCTGGTGTCGACCCTGCGCATGGCGGAGCTGGGGCTCGGGGTGGCGCTGGCACGCTCGTCGCTGGTCGAGGACCTGCTGCAGGAGGGGCGGCTGGTCGCTCCCTTTGCCCAGCGTATCGAGGCAAGCGAGTCGTTTTTCCTGGTACGCGGCCTGGGTGAAGCGTTGTCCCCCGATGCCCAGGCGTTCAGCCATTGGCTGGTGGCCATGGCGCATCGTTAATTTACGTAGCTATCTGGAGCACCGATGCAGTACACATCCACGCGCGGCAACGAGACACGGGTCGATTTCCGCACGGCATTGCTTTCTGGCCTGGCCGACGATGGCGGGCTTTATGTGCCCATCTCGGTGCCGGTGTTCAGCCCACAGGAAATTGCCAGCTGGTCGTGGTTGCCCTTCGACGAACTGGCCTGGCGGGTGATGGCACCGTTTGTCGGCGATACCCTCGACGAGCCTACCCTCAGGGCGCTGGTCAGCGACAGCTATCGCGGGTTCCGCCACCGCGGCATTGCGCCGTTGCAGCAGCTTGGCCATAACGAATGGATCCTGCAGCTTTTCCATGGGCCTACCCGGTCCTCCAAGGACTTTGCCGCGCAGTTGCAGGCGCGTTTTGTCCGGCACTTTCTGGGGGCGGAGTGCGAGCGGGTCATGCTGGTCGGTGCCAGCAACGGCGATACCGCAGTTGCGGCTATCGAAGCGTTGCGGCATTGCCCGGCAGCAGGCTTGCTGGCGCTATACCCCAGCGCAGGCACGCCCGCCGACCGCGCGGCAGTGATGCGCAGTGCTGCGTCCGACAGCGTGAGCTGCGTGGCCGTGGATGGCAGCTTTGACGATTGCCAGTCGCTGGTGTCGGCGCTGCTGCGTGACTGGCCATGCCCCGGGCTGATTCCGGTCAGCTTCAACTCCACCAACTGGGTCGGTGTGCTGGCGCAGATCGTGTTCTATTTCCATGCGGCGCTGCAGCTCGGTGGCGGCATACGCCCGGTCGGGTTCAGCATCCCCACGGCCAGTTTTGCCGAGATCTACGCGGGGTTCATTGCCCAGAAAATGGGCCTGCCGATCAACCAGATCATCGTCTCCACCAACCGCAACGATGCCCTGCACCGGTTCATCCACTGCAACCGCTACAGCCGTGGCTCAACCAGCCAGACCTTGTCACCGGTCATGGACTTTTCGCTGTTCTCCAACCTGGAGCGCTTCGTCTGGGAACTGTATGACCGCGATGGCGTGGCGACCCGGGCACTGATGGAGCACTTCGAGGCGTGTGGCGAGCTGAGCATCGGCAACCGCCAGTGGTTGCATGCGCGCATGCTGTTCGACTCCTATGCCGTGGACGACGCGCTGATTCGCGAAGAAATTGTCACGCTGTTCCACGAAACGGGCAGCGCAGTAGACCCTCATGCCGCGACAGGGGTATTCGCCGGGCGCCTGCACCGGCGCAACATCGGTGCGCCCATCGTCACGCTGGGGCAGTTTGCCCCCGAAAAGTCTGCCGGGCTGCTGGCGGAGCTGGGGGCCTGGCACGGTGAGGTGCCCGCCGGCGCGGTCGGCACAGCGGGCGATGGGCCGCTGTTGGCAGCTGACGACCTGGCCGGTGTTCATGCCTTGTTGACCCGGTTGCAGGCTGGGCGATGAAGCGCATCCTCGACCCCCTGGACGAGCGCATTCTCGCCGAGCTCACCGCCAATGCGCGTATCGCCCACGCCGAATTGGGGTTGAAGGTGAACCTGTCGCGCAATGCGGTACGCCAGCGCATCGAGCGCCTGGAGCGCGACGGCGCCATTCAGGGCTACACCCTGCGCATCGGTGAGGGCAGACGGCCGGCGTCGTTGATCAACGCGGTGATCTTCGTCTACCGCTATGACCGCATGCGCGGTGAGGCGGTACTCGATGCGCTGCGCCAGATCCCCGAGGTGATCCAGTGTGAAGTGCTCAGCGGCGAGTTCGACCTGATGTTGCGCGTCGAGGCCTCCAGCCCGGAGCGGGTGCACCATGTGTGGAAGGAAATCGCTGCCATGCCCGGGGTGGAGAACACGGTGACTTCGTTCGTCCTGGCCGCGGTGGTCTGAACCGCGTCTTTGCATTGGCTGGCACAACGCCGCCTGGGTTCGCGCCCAGGCGGCGTTGTGCGTTTTGCCCTGGCGCAAGTGCGCGCTTTGCACTGGCCAGATTGGCCAATAAATACAGCGGATTGCCATATTCAACTGGCAGTGCACGGCTCTTACGCTAGTCCTCATCCACCCACTGCCTGGACAGGACAGCAAACCATGACCGAATACAAAATTGCACTCGTTGGCTTTGGTGGCGTTAACCGCGCGCTTGCCCAACTGATCGCCGAACGCAATGCGCGCTGGCAGCACGAGTTGGGCTTTGGCCTGAAAATCGTGGGTGTCACCGACTTGTTCCTGGGGTCGGTGATCGACCGCGACGGCTTGGATGCCGCCGTGCTGGCCGCGCTGCCGGCCCAGAAGGGCGCGCTGGCGCACATCCCTCAAGGTTCGGCCGAGGCGTTCAATGAGGCGGTGATCAAGCAATCAGGCGCCGACATCATCGCCGAGGCCACATTCACCAACCCCAAGGACGGTGAGCCGGCGGCAACCTTCTGCCGCTGGGCGCTGGAGGCGGGCAAGCACGTGGTCACCACCAACAAGGGGCCGATTGCCTTGCATGCCCAGGCACTCAAGGCCTTGGCTAAGGCCAACAATGTGTCGTTCGAATACGAAGGCGCCGTCATGAGCGGCACACCGGTGCTGCGCATGGCGCGCCAGACCCTGGCGGGCGCGGGCTTGGTAGGTTTCGAGGGCATTCTCAACGGTACCTCTAACTATGTGCTCACGCGCATGGAGGAAGGGCTTGGCTTCAACGAGGCGGTGGCCCAGGCACAAGCGCTTGGCTTTGCCGAGGCTGACCCGACCGCCGATGTGGAAGGCCATGACGTACGCCTGAAGGTGGTGATCCTCGCCAATGAGTTGCTCGGCGCCTGTCTGCAGGTGGGTGATGTGGCCTGCAGCGGTATCAGTGCCATCGACAGCGCGGCTATCGAGCGGGCACGGGCGGCGGGCGAGCGCTGGAAGCTGATCGGCAGCGCCCGCCGTGAAGCCGATGGTTCGGTACGAGCCAGCGTCGAAGCGAAGCTGCTGCCTGGTCATCACCCCTTGGCGGGTATTTTAGGCGCCACCAATGCGCTGGCGTTCGACACGGAGTTGCTGGGGGCTGTAACCGTGTCCGGCCCGGGGGCGGGGCGCATCGAAACGGCTTTTGCCCTGCTGTCGGACATTGTCGCCATTCACACCGCCGGCCACTCGGCCTGAGGAGCAACGTTCATGAGCCTGACTTCCGTATCGCGGGCGCTTGTTCAGCAACCCGCCTTGATCGATGTGTACAACCCCTTCGATGGCAGCCTGGTTGGCAGCGTCGACAACCTCGGCGCAGAAGCAGTGCCTGCCTTGCTCGCCCGTGCCCGTCAAGGTGTGCGTGAAAGTGCGGCGCTGCCCCGGCACCGCCGGGCCGCTATTCTGGAGCACGCCGCTCAGCTCATTGAACGGGATGCGGCAGACTTTGCCGGCCTGATCGTCGATGAAGCGGGCAAGACCCTGCGCCAGGCCGAGAAAGAGGTCAAACGCTGCATCAACACGCTCAAGCTGTCTGCCGAAGAGGCGCGGCGCAACGCCGGTGAGGTGGTGCCTTTCGATGCCTATGAAGGCTCCGAATCGCGTCAGGGCTGGTTCACCCGCGAGCCGTTGGGGTTGATCCTGGCCATTACCCCGTACAACGACCCGCTCAACCTGGTGGCGCACAAGCTGGGGCCAGCACTTGCAGGGGGCAATGCGGTCATTCTGAAACCCTCGGAACTGGCCCCGCTTTCTGCCCTGAAACTGGTGCAGTACCTGGTGGATGCAGGGCTGCCGGAGGCCGTCGTCACCGTAGCCACAGGGGGCGCCGAACTGGGCAAGGCGCTGGTGGCTGTGCGTGAGGTGCGCATGGTTTCCTTTACGGGCGGTTTCGCGACGGGCGAAAAGATTGCGCACGGGGCTGGTTTGAAAAAGCTTGCCATGGACCTTGGCGGCAACGCCCCGGTGCTGGTGCTCAAGGACTGCGACCTGGAAGCCACTGTCGAGTCGTGTGTGTCGGGCGCGTTCTGGGCGGCCGGGCAGAACTGCATCGGCACCCAGCGCATTCTCGTAGATGCCTCGATCTACGAGGCGTTTCGAGAGCGCTTCGTGGCATTGACCCAGGCGATGGTCTGGGGCGATCCGGGCCGGCGCGAAACCGATATGGGGCCGATGATCACCGAAGCAGCTGCACGGCAGATCGAAGCACGCGTGAACCAGGCGATTGAGGGCGGTGCCCGCCTGCTCTGCGGCCACCAGCGTCACGGGGCGGTCTATGCGCCGACAGTGCTCGAAAGCGTTGACCCCGTCAGCCGGCTGTGGCTCGAGGAGGTTTTTGCACCGGTGGTGATGCTGGCGCCCTTCGAGACTGTCGAGCAGGCGATAGCGCTGGCCAATGCCCCGGAGTACAGCTTGCATGCCGGTGTGTTCACCCGTGACCTGTCGCTGGCGTTGAGCCTGGCCCGGCGTATCGAGGCCGGCGGTGTAATGATCAACGACTCTTCCGACTACCGCTTCGATGCCATGCCATTTGGTGGTGCCAAGTATGGGAGTCTTGGGCGTGAGGGGGTGCGGTTTGCCTACGAGGACATGACCCAACCCAAAGTCGTCTGCTTCAACCAGATGGGTTGAGGGGGAGGTTACCTCGATGATCACTCGCTACGGATCAGGCGCGCGGATGTCACTGGCGGTCAGTTACAGGGGCCTGTTCGAAACGGCAGGCATCGTGGCCGAGGACCTGCAACAGGATGTGCAGGGGCAGTTGCGTCAGGCGCTGAGCGTGATCGACGGCCTGATGGTGCAAGCCAACGTCGGCAAGGCGCAGCTGACGCGGGTTCAGATGTGGCTTGCCGACTACCGCCACTTCGACCTGGTCAACGAAGTGTACGACGCCTGGTTGCAAGGCTGTGCAAAACCGGTGCGGGCCTGCGTGGGTGCCGACCTGGGGGCTGGCTACCTGGTAGAGGTGCAGGTGTTCGCTGTGTGCACTGGGTGCCCGGATTCACTGTGACCGCTAGGCTGAAAGCGCAGACCAGTTGCTTGATATGGGCAGGCCTCGGCCTGATCGCAAAATCATCCCTGCCATGACCAAACCGGGCAGCGTTGCTTATCGCAATTGCCCGGTGTCATTCATCCACGCTACCATTGTGAATAATTCCTATTAGCATAATGGCCTGCCCCATGAATGCCTCTCCCAGTGCTCCAGCCCCTGGTTTCGACCTGGAGGAACTCTACCGTTCCCATCATGGCTGGATTCGCCAGTGGCTCCAGCGCAAGCTCGGCAATGCCCATGATGCGGCGGAACTGGCCCAGGATGTATTCGTGCGGCTGTTGTCCAAGCCCCGTGTGTTCAATGACCACGAGCATGCCCGTGCGTACCTGGGACGTATGTCGCGCAATGCGTGTGTGGACTTCTGGCGACGGCGGCGGGTGGAGCAGGCTTATCTGGAAGTGCTGGCCGCCCAGCCCGAGCAACTTGCGCCTTCGCTGGAACATCAGGCCGTTATCCTCGAAACCCTCGAGCAACTGCAGGCAATGTTTGAGCGTATGCCCCAGCGCGTGGCCGAGGCATTTTCCATGGCGCAGTTGCAGGGCATGAAGCAACGCGAGATCGCCGAGCAGTTGGGCGTGAGCGAGCGCAGTGTGAACAGTTACCTGGCTCAGGCTATGTACCAATGCCTGCTGCTGGAAGCCGAACTGGATGGCTCGCTGGCATGAGCAGGGCGCCACTCGACCATGCCGTACTGCAAGCGGCTGCCGGTTGGTTCGCACGGCTGCACGCGGCGCACAATGACGCTGCGATCCAGGCGCAGTGGCATGCCTGGCTGAACGAGGATACGCGGCATCGCCTGGCCTGGTCGTACGTAGAGAACATCAATCAGCGCTTTGGCGGCCTCAGCGGCCAGGCAGAGCAGGCTCGGCAAGTGTTCGACAGCGTGCGCCGTGACCGGCATTCGCGCAGGGCCGTGCTCGGTAGCCTCTGTGTGGCGGGTGTGGCAGGTGTGTTGGGGTGGGGCGGATGGCAGCGCGGTTGGGTCGACTCGCCACGTGCCTGGTTCGCCACTTACCGCACCGGCCTGGGTGAGGTGCGGCCGGTCACCCTGGCCGATGGCAGCCAGCTGTGGCTGAACGGCGGGACGGCGCTGGATGTGCAGTTCGATGAGGGCTCAAGGCAATTGCGCCTGTATCGCGGAGAAATCCTGATCGAGTCCGGCAAGGACCCACGTCCACTTTCCGTGGTGACGAGGGCTGGGCGGGTGCAACCGCTCGGCACGCGCTTCAGTGTCCGGGACCAGGGGTTGCAGACCACCTTGAGCGTATTTGCCGGCGCAGTGCAGGCAACTTGCTCCGGCAGCGGCAGACAAACCACGTTGCAAGCCGGGCAAATGATGGTGTTCGACGCGCAGCAAGTCGGCGCCCCATCAACTGCACAACGCTTGCGCGAGGATTGGAGCCGCGGTGTGTTGGTGGCGGAGGACATGCCGCTGGTTCAGATGATCGACATTCTGCGCGATTACCGCCATGGCCACTTGGGCATCGACCCAGCGATTGGCAGCCTGCGTGCGGTCGGTACCTTCCCGTTGCTCGATACCGACCGTGCGTTGGCCATGCTCGAGCGTGCGTTGCCCATCCGGGTTGTGCGTACCTTGCCTTGGTGGGTCTCCATCGAGGCGGTCTGAAGTTTTTTCAAAATTCTTTTTCCGGTTTTGCGACGCTCATTCGCTTGGTGGGATGACGCTACTTCATCCTCTTTGCGAAAGGATTCTTCCATGCTGCTTCGCGACTCTGCCTCCGCGCACCGTCATCCGTTGGCCCTGGCCATTTTCCTAGCCCTTGGCGGCCACGTTGCCGTCGCCGAGGCCGACAGCAGTGCTGCAGCCCAACGCGTGGTATTCGACATTCCAGCCGGGCCATTGGCGCGCCAACTGAACCTGTTGGCCAGCCAGGCCGGGCTGTTGATCGGCGGTGATGCGGCGCTGACGGCCAACAAGCAGAGCCAGGCGGTGCACGCCTTGAGCGTAGACGTGGCGCTGGCGCAGATGCTGGCCGGCACCGGTGTGGCGGCCGTGCGCACGGGTGAGCGGGAGTTCCAGCTGGTGAGCCAGGCCGAAGATGCGGCAGGCGCGGTGACCTTGGGCGCCACCACCATCTCGGGCCAGGGCCTGGGTGCTGTGACGGAGGCTACAGGGGCTTATGCGACGGGCCGTTCGTCCACTGCCACCAAGCTGCCGATGAGCCTGCGTGAAACGCCCCAGTCGGTCACGGTGGTCACCCGTCAGCGCATGGACGACCAGAATATGAAGAACCTTGACGACGTAATGCGTAACGCCACCGGCGTCACCATCATCAAGAACGGCAGCGAGCGCTCGCTGTACCAGGCTCGCGGGCAGACGGTCGACAACCTGCAGATTGATGGCGTGCCGACCAACATTGGCAACCCGTACTCGATGGATACCATTTCCAAGCCCAACACCGACATCTACGACCGCGTGGAAGTGGTGCGGGGCGCCACCGGCCTGATGGAAGGCGCGGGTAATCCGTCGGCCTCCATCAACCTGGTCCGCAAGCGGCCCACGGCCGAGCGCCAGGCGTTGATCGAAACATCGGTCGGCTCCTGGGACGACTACAAGACCATGGTCGACCTGTCTGCGCCGCTGAACGAAGCAGGCACCCTGCGCGGCCGCTCGGTCATTACGTACAACAATGCCAACAGCTACCTGGACACTGCCCAGAAAGAGAACCAACTGTTCTATGGCATCATCGAGGCCGACCTGGCTGAGTCAACCCTGGCCACCTTCGGGTTTACCTACCAGAAGGAACGCAACTCCGGTTATGACTGGTCGGGCCTCCCCAGCAAGGAGAGCGGCGCGTTCTACCCGGTTTCGCGCTCTACCTCGCTGACCGGCGACTGGAACCACCTGGACAAGCGCAATACCACCGTGTTCGCCGACATCCAGCATACCTTTGCCAACGGCTGGAAGGGCGTGGTGGCCGTGAACCAGATGTGGGCCAAGTCGGACTTTCTCGGTAACTACACCTATCCGGGTGGCGGCCCCGACCTGTTCACCCTCAACCCGCGCCACTTTCACTTCGATGACACCCAGACCAGCATCGACGGCTATTTCACCGGCCCGTTCCAGCTGCTGGGCCGCCAGCATGAGCTGATCGTGGGTGGCAATTGGAACAAGGACGATTTCGACTATCACGGGGGGCGCGATGCCACCTACCGCTACATCGTCGACATGAACAACCTGGCAGCGTTCGATCCGCCCAAGCCGACAGCCCTCAACGTCAACCAGTGGCAATACAACCGCACTCAGGAGCAAAAGGGCGTGTACGTGGCCAGCCGGTTCAGCCTTACCGACAGCACCACGTTCATTCTGGGCAGCCGCCTGAGCTGGTACAGCCACGATTCGCTGGACGACACCAATGGCGTGCGTGAGCCCACAGACCATAAGCGTTTTTCCAAGAGTGGCGAAGTCACACCTTATGCGGGCCTTGTGCAGGACCTGAACGAGAACTGGTCGGCATACGCCAGCTACACCGAAATCTTCAAGCCGCAGAGCGCGCAAGATGCGGAGGGCACCACGCTCCAGCCGATGACCGGCAGCAACTACGAAATCGGTTTGAAGGGTGAGTTTCTGGACAAGCGCTTGCAAACCGCCATCGCGCTGTTCCAGGCCGACCAGACCGGCCGGGCCGAGCGGGTGACCTGTGCGCAGACTTGGGCTTGCTATCGTGCCTCCGACAAGGTGCGCAACAAAGGTATCGAGCTGGAGCTGACCGGTGAGGTGCTGGCGAACTGGAATGTATCGGCGGGGTACACCTACACCCAGTCCAAGTACATCGGTGGCGAGCAGAAAGGTGAAGACTTCAACGGCGCCTCGCCGCGCCACCTGTTCAAGGTTGCGACCGACTACCGCCTGCCAGGCGCGCTCAACCAGCTGCGTGTGGGTGGCAGCTTCTATGCGCAGAGCAAGATGACCCAGACTGAGGTTGGCGAAGACTACAAGATCCAGCAGGACGCATACCACCTGACGAACCTGCATGCGATCTACGAGATCAACAAGCGTCTTGAAGTGCAGTACAACCTGGACAACGTGTTTGACAAAAAGTACTACCAGACCTTGGGTAACCCCAATTACTGGAACTTCTATGGCGAGCCGCGCAATTTCAACGTGGCGTTGCGGGCCAGGTTCTAGGGGCTGTATTAAGCCTTGAGACGAAGGTCAGGCTGTTTTCAACGCAGCATCACCGAACCTCAAGGCTTTTCATACAGAGCCTGACCGGCTGTCGCGATACCGGGCCCCTACAACTTATGCATGTGCTGATCGATCAGCGTACGAGGCGTGGAACTGCCCGTACATAGATCAGTTCACTCACCAGCTCTACCAAGGTTTGTGTGATCACCGCCGCTGCCGCCAACCCGCGCATCTCTTCTGGCAACGCCAGCGCCAGCGGCAGCACCACCAGCGAGTTGCGCGTGGCTGCGCTGAAGGTCACCGAGCGTGCCTCGCTGGCTGGCAGGCGCAGCAGGCGCGCACAGATGAAGCCGAGCACCGGCGCCAGCAGCATGAAGCCGATGTATACCGGAATCACCGGCAGCAAACGGTCGAAATCACGCAGTACCACGTCAATCTGCGAAGCGATCACCACCATCAGCACCAAGGCCATGGCCGGCACCGGCAACCACGCCCAGGCGTCGTTCCAGGTCGCGACTGCGCGCGAGCGCCGGGCACCGGCGCTGGTGAGCACCGCGAGGGCCATCGGCAACACGATCAACAGCACGAAGGCTTCCAGGAACGGGGTGATGGAGATTGCCACCTGGCTGCTGCCACCCAGCATCAGGGCCAGGTACACCGGCAGCAGCACCAGTTGCGCCAGCAATAACAGGGGGGTTGCGGCCAGGGTCAGGCGTGAGTCGCCTTTGCCAATGTGGGTGAACACCACCACGTAGTCGATGCAGGGCGTAAGCAGCACCAGCAAGGCACCGACGAGGATCGCCGGGTGTTCCACCAGCCCACGGGTGATGGCCCAGACAAGCAGCGGAACGAGAATGAAATTGGCCAGTAGCAGGGCCGTGATGAAGCGGCGGTTACCCAGGCCCTGGCGCAGGTCGAGGAAGGGTATTTGCAGGAACATCGCGTACATCAGCACGGCGATGGCGGGGGTGATCAGGGCTTCAAGCTGGCGCGCAGTGTCGCTGGCCAGCAGGCCGAAAACGATCGCGGCCAGTACGGCGGCGAAGTAGATGGGGATCTGCCGGGTTTCGAGTTGCTCTCTGGTCAAGGTGTGGCCTGTGGTTGGTAGTGTCAAACAGGGTAATACGTGATGGCACGTCGCTGCTCGAAATCATTCCCTGTGGGAGCGGGCGTGCCCGCGAACACCGGCGCAGCCGGTGCCATCCACCGCGTAGCCTTCTTCGCGGGCACGCCCGCTCCCACAGGATGTGTATCAGGCCTGCGAACGTGTTTCATGGTCCGTTCACGAAAAAGCCCGGCACTGGGCCGGGCTCTTTCACTTTAGGCAAGCGCCAATCAGTTGCCGTAAACCGGCAGCTTCTTGCAGATGGCCTTGACCTTCTCACGGACGGCGTCGATCACCGCTTCGTTGTTCAGGTCGGCCAGGATGTCGCAGATCCAGCCGGCCAGTTCCTTGCACTCGGCTTCCTTGAAACCACGGGTGGTCACGGCTGGGGTGCCGAAACGCAGGCCCGAGGTAACGAACGGCGAACGCGGGTCGTTCGGTACCGAGTTCTTGTTGACGGTGATGAAGGCTTTGCCCAGGGCGGCGTCAGCATCCTTACCGGAGATTTCCTGCTTGATCAGCGACAGCAGGAACAGGTGGTTCTGGGTGCCACCGGAAACCACGTCGAAACCGCGCTCGATGAACACGCTGGCCATGGCCTGGGCGTTCTTCACGACCTGCTGCTGGTAAGCCTTGAACTCTGGCTGCAGGGCTTCCTTGAAGCAGATGGCCTTGGCCGCGATGACGTGCTCCAGCGGGCCGCCCTGGGCGCCCGGGAAGACGGCGGAGTTCAGCTTCTTCTCGATGTCGGCGTTGGCACGGGCCAGGATCAGGCCGCCGCGCGGGCCGCGCAGGGTCTTGTGGGTGGTGGTGGTGACCACGTCGGCGAACGGAACAGGGTTCGGGTACACGCCAGCGGCAACCAGGCCGGCAACGTGGGCCATGTCGACGAACAGGTAGGCACCGACCTTGTCGGCGATGGCGCGGAAGCGGGCGAAGTCCAGAACCTGCGAGTAGGCCGAGAAGCCGGCAACGATCATCTTGGGCTTGTGCTCGACAGCCAGGCGCTCGACTTCGTCGTAGTCGATCAGGCCGTTGCCGTCGATGCCGTACTGGATGGCGTTGTACAGCTTGCCCGAGGAGCTTACCGAAGCACCGTGGGTCAGGTGGCCACCGTGTGCCAGGCTCATGCCCAGGATGGTGTCACCGGCCGACAGCAGGGCCAGGTAGACGGCAGCGTTGGCCTGGGAGCCAGCGTGCGGCTGTACGTTGGCGTAGTCGGCGCCGAACAGCTCCTTGGCACGGTCGATGGCCAGTTGCTCGACGACGTCGACGTACTCGCAACCGCCGTAGTAGCGCTTGCCTGGGTAGCCTTCGGCGTACTTGTTGGTCAGGACCGAGCCCTGGGCTTCCATGACTGCCGGGCTGGTGTAGTTTTCCGAAGCGATCAGCTCGATATGCTCTTCCTGGCGCAGAGCTTCTTGCTGCATGGCTTCGAAGAGCTCGGCGTCGTACTTGGCAATGGTCAAATCACGGCTGAACATGGCGGTCCTCAAGGATCGGGGTAATTTGGGTGTGCATTCTAACCGATTGATTCGCGGCTGGCATATGAAGTGGCGTCAAGTCGCAGACCAATGGGCTTCATCTTGCATCCCGCGCCGTTTCTGGGCTGGGCGGGGGCGGGAGTTGACCTGGAAGTCCGCTTTTTTATGCAGGAATGCGGCGCGGTGGATGGCACCGGCTTGGCCGGTGTTCGCGGGTAAACCCGCTCCTACGGGGACCTTGTGTGCGGGTCAATGGAACATGAACAAGGTCTCGTTGGAGAATTGCGCCTCGAACTGATGCGCTGGCATCGGCCGCCCGAACAGATAGCCCTGCACCTCGTCGCAACCATGCTCGCGCAGGAACTCCAGCTGTTCGTGGGTTTCCACGCCCTCGGCGATGACTGCCAGGTTGAGGCTGTGGGCCATGGCGATGATCGCCCGGGCAATCTGCGCGTCCTGCTCGCCTTCGGGCAGGCCGTCGACGAAGGTCCGGTCGATCTTCAGGACGTCGATGGGGAACTGCTTGAGGTAGTTGAGCGACGAGTAGCCGGTGCCGAAGTCGTCTACCGCAATGCTCAGGCCGAGGTTCTTCAGGCTGGCAAGAATCTGCAGCGCCTCGTTCACCTCGCGCATCAGGATACTTTCGGTCAACTCCAGTTCCAGGCATGCCGGCGGCAGGCCGCTTTCTTCCAGGATGTTGGCAATCCGCGTGCCTAGCTGGCCGTCGGAGAACTGCCGCGCCGAAATATTCACCGACACTTTCGGCACCCGCACCTTGGCCTTGTGCCAGGCCTTGAGCTGGCGGCTGGCCTCGCGCAGCACCCAGTCGCCCACGTCCACCACCAGGCCCAGTTCCTCGATCACCGGGATGAAGTCGCCCGGCGGCACCAGGCCTCGGGTCGGGTGACGCCAGCGCAGCAGCGCTTCGGCGCCGGTCAGGCGCTTGCCGTCGCCGCTGAACTGCGGCTGGTAATAGAGGATGAACTCGTTCTGCTCCATGGCATGGCGCAGGTCGCTTTCCAGCTCCAGGCGCTCCAGGGCGCTGGCGTTCATTTCGGCCTGGTAGAACTGGAAGTTGTTCTTGCCGCGCTCCTTGGCGTGGTACATGGCGGTGTCGGCGTTCTTCATCAGCTGGCTCAGCTCACTGCCATCCTGCGGGCTGAGGGCGATGCCGATGCTGGCGGTAACGAAGAACTCGCGGTTTTCCAGCACGAACGGCCGCACCAGGCTGCCGAGGATGTTCTCGGCCACGTGGATGGCGCGGTTCAGGGCCATTTCACGGGTGGGGCGCGGTTGCAGCAACAGGGTGAACTCGTCGCCGCCCATGCGTGCCACCGTGTCGTCGTCATCCACGCAGGCCAGCAGGCGCAGGGCCATGTCCTTGAGCATGCGGTCGCCGGCCGCATGGCCGAGGGAGTCGTTGATCGGTTTGAAGCGGTCGAGGTCGAGGAACATCAGCACCACCCAGGCCTTCTGCCGCTCGGCCTGCTGCAGGGCGTTGTACAAACGGTCCTGGAACAGTGTGCGGTTGGGCAGGTGGGTAAGGGCGTCGTAGTAGGCCAGGCGGTGGATGCGCTGTTCGCTGGCCTTGCGTTCGCTGATGTCGGTGAAGAAGCACACGTAGCTGGCCAGGTCGCCTTCGTCGTCCAGTACCGCGGTGATGCCGACCCAGGCCGGGTAGTGGTCGCCGTCACGGCGCTTGAGCCACACCTCACCTTCCCAGCTGCCGCGCTGGTGCAGTTGCTTGACCACATAGCGCAGGTGGCCTTCCTGCTGTTCGTCGACAGTGAGCATGCCCGGCAGTTGGTCGAGCACTTCACTGACGGCGTAACCGCTGACGCGGCTGAACGCCTCGTTGGCCTGAACGATATAGCCGGCCGGGTCGGTGATGAGGATCGCCGACGTGGAATGTTCGAATACGGTCGCGGCCATGCGCAGGTCTTTTTCGGCACGACGTTGCTGGCTGATGTCGCGGCCCACCCCGAGTACGCCTTCGAAGCGCTGGTCATCGTCCCACACCAGCACCAGGCGCAGCTCGATCGGGATCTTGCGGCCATCGGCACGCAGGCAGTCGAACAGGAACAGTTGGGTGGGTAACTGGCTGCACAGTTGCGCCATCTGCGCCGGATCGCCCATGGCCTTGCTGACACGCTCCATCAGGCTGTAGATGCCAGTGAGCTGGGCCGGGTTGGCGACGATCGACTGCCAGCCGTTGGCGAAGATCCAGTCGGCCTGGTAGCCCAGCACGCTCTGTACCGAGGGGCTGACATAGTTGAGCTTGAGCTGGTTGTCGGTGGAAAAGATCACGTCGCTGATGCTTTCGGCGAGCATGCGGTAGCGTTGCTCGCTGTCACGTAGCGACTGGCTGGCCTCGATCTGAACGGTCACATCCTTGCCCACACCGATGATGCGCGTCACCAGGCCTTCGGCGTTGCGGGTCAGCACCTGCTCGCGGATGTCGTAGCAGCGCCAGCTTCCGTCGCGGTGGCGGAAGCGCAGCTGGCAGTGCAGCGGTTGGTCATGACAGTTGTCGCGCTGTTGGCGGCGCAGTGCCTGGTAGTGTGCGGCGTCCTCGGGGTGCAGCAGCAGCTCCCAGAAGCGGTCGCCCATCTGTGCCAGCTCGGTGCGGTCGTAGCCCAGGGTCTGGCCGAGGTGGCGGTTGCTGAAGATCATCCGCTGGCTCGGCACATCCTGCACATACAACTGGTCGGGTACGGTGCGTACCACGTCCGACCAGAAACTTTCGCGTTCCAGTAGCGACAGCTCCACCTGTTTGCGGCTGGTGATATCGCTGATGCTGAGGATCACCGCCTGATAATCACGGCGCTGCAGCGGCAGGCGCGCCATCAGCCACAGGTGCAGCTCGGTGCCCTGCGGTGTCGGCAGGCGCACTTCCAGCTCCAGCAACGGGCGTTGTTCGATCAGTGCGTCGATCAGTTGCATGCCGACGCTGTCTCGGCTGTCGCCAGTGCCATCGATCAGCCGCTGCCAGGCACCTTCGTGGCAGTCGATGTTCAGCAGCTGGCGCGCCACTTGGTTGACCTCGGTGATCTTCAGCTCCAGCAGCAGCGAGCGGCGCAGGTTCGGGTCCAGCGCCAGGCTGTGCTTGAGCGCGGCCCGGTTACGCAGGTGGTAGCGGTCGAGCTGGCCGGGCAGGCTGGACAGGTCGAGCACGCACAGGGCAACGCCGGTGCCTTCAAAAATTTCCTGATAACGCCGGCGGTCTTCCTGCAGCGCCCGTTGGCGGCGACGCATGTTGATCAGCGCCAGCACTGGCAGCAGGGCGCAGAACAGCACCAGCAGGCACTTGCCGAGCAGCGCCGGCAATAATTTTTGCTGGGCCAGTTTGGCGTCGAACAGACCGCGTAGCTGCCAGGTGCTGTTTTCGATAAAGGCCAGCATCACGCTTTGCAGCGGCTCGTCGCTGGTGTCGGCTGCGGCATGGCGCTGCAGCACCTCGCCGCTGCGGCTGTTTTCCAGCAGCCACTGCGGGTGGCCACTGCCCTCGAGGTGGAGGGTGAGCTCGCGGTAATAGTCCGGTGACAGGCGCAGCAGCCAGTAGCCGCTACCCTGTGCGGCATCCTGGCGCAGCAACAGGTACAGGAGGTGGTTGTCGGCCGAATTGGTGAAGAAGTACGGGCGTCCCTGGCTCAGCACGAGCAACTCGTCAAGTGACTGGCGGTCGGGGCTGCCGGCCAGGCTGTCGGCGCGTAGCTGCCCGACGTTGTCCAGCCAGGCCACGCTCTGCAGGGCGGGAAGGCGTTCGCGCAGGGTACCGAGCAGGCTGGGCAGGGCGGCAGGTGTCGGTGCATCAGGGTAGGGTTGCACCACGTTCACGGCCTGTTGCGCCTTGAGCGCCATGTTCAGGCTCAGGTGGTCGGCCAGTTCCGCGGAGGCGTCCAGGCTCTGTTTGCGCAATTCGGCCTGGGTATGATTGAACTGGGCGAACAGCTGCCACAGCAGCAGGCCCAGCAGGATCAGGGCCAGCAGCGCCAGCGCACCCTTGATCGACCCGCGCAGGAGAGTCGCGGGTGCTTGTGGGGCGGAACGCAATGACGACGGATGAGTAAGGTTGGTCAAGCGTTGATCCTGCGATTGGGCTGGCGATGGCAGGGAATGATCGTGCACGGTGCGTGCCGGCGCCCGGCTTGCGCACCGCGGTGGCGCACTATAAGGCCGGACACCCGAAACCGGCTAGCATGCCTCGGATTATGGCGAAGTGCCAGCCATGTTGACCGATGGTGGCTGCCCGGTGGTTCGGCAAGCCCCTGTAACCTGTGCGAGAATAGCGCCCGCTTCACATGACAACGCATCGGAGATGTTCGGTTTTGGTTACTCACTTTTCCTCCAATGGCCTCGATTCCGCCTGCGGGCGCAGCAGTCAGACCCTTGTCAGCACTGCCGTGACCGAGGACGTATCCTGCAAGTCTTGCCAGCGTTCGCTGGGCAAACCTGAGGCGGCCGCTGCCGCAAAAAGCAAGGCCCCATCGCTGGCTGAACTGCGCAAGACCGCCAAGGTGGCAGCAGAGCCGGCTGTCGCAGTGGCGGCGGCCAAGCCGGCAGCCAAGGTGGTCAGCACTGCGCCTGCACCTGGCAAACCGGCCAAGGCGGCCGAGCAGCAACCTGCCCGCAGCGGCGGCTTCAGCGTGAAGTCCGCCTGGGCCGCGCGCCTGGCCGAGCAGGGCGACCGTTGCCGCCTGCCGCGGGGCAAGGCCAAACAGCGTCACGTCTGAGCCTCTTCGGCTGCTGTGCCGGCCCTTTCGCGGGCTCGCCCGCTCCCACAGGAATGCGGATTCTTCAGACTCTGTGGTGACGCTGTGGGAGCGGGCATGCCCGCGAAGAGGCCGGCACAGGCAATGAATTCATCCCAGTGACCGCACTGATCACACCCCACCATCGGCCCCTCCTATGCAACGCCGCGCGTTGGCGTAGAATGGTCGACTTTGTTCAATGACACCCCGTAAACACATCCCACTGGCCACCGCGTGCCGGGGCGATCGGCGATGTCTTTACCTATCTGATTAGAGGGCTTGGTTTTGGCTCAATACGTCTACACCATGCATCGGCTGAGCAAGGTCGTGCCGCCGAAGCGGGAAATTCTCAAGAACATTTCCCTGTCGTTCTTCCCAGGCGCCAAGATTGGCGTACTTGGCCTGAACGGCGCCGGTAAATCGACCCTGCTGCGGATCATGGCGGGCGTCGACAAGGAATTCGACGGCGAAGCCCGTCCGATGCCCGACATCAACGTGGGTTACCTGCCACAGGAACCGCAACTGGACCCAACCAAGACCGTGCGTGAAGTGGTCGAGGAAGCGGTCAGCGTAATCAAGGACGCCCAGGCCCGCCTGGACGAGGTCTACGCGGCCTACGCCGAGCCGGATGCCGACTTCGACAAGCTGGCCGCCGAGCAGGCCAAGCTGGAAGCCATCCTGCAGGCCGCCGATGGCCACAACCTGGAGCGCCAGCTGGACGTCGCTGCCGACGCCCTGCGCCTGCCGGCCTGGGATGCGCGCATCGAACACCTGTCCGGTGGTGAGAAACGCCGTGTGGCCCTGTGCCGCCTGCTGCTGTCGGCACCCGACATGCTGCTGCTCGACGAACCGACCAACCACCTGGACGCCGACTCGGTGGCCTGGCTGGAGCGCTTCCTGCACGACTTCCCGGGCACCGTGGTAGCCATTACCCACGACCGTTACTTCCTCGACAACGTCGCCGGCTGGATCCTGGAGCTGGACCGCGGCGCCGGCATCCCGTACGAAGGCAACTACTCGGGCTGGCTGGAAGCCAAGTCGGAGCGTCTGGCGCAGGAATCCAAGCAGCAGAGCGCCCACGAAAAGGCCATGAAAGAGGAACTGGAGTGGGTGCGCAAAGGCGCCAAAGCCCGCCAGTCCAAGTCCAAGGCCCGTCTGCAGCGCTTTGAAGAAATGCAGTCGCAGGAATTCCAGAAGCGCAGCGAAACCAACGAAATCTACATCCCGGCCGGTCCGCGCCTGGGTGACAAGGTCATCGAGTTCAAGAACGTCACCAAGGGCTACGGCGACCGTGTGCTGATCGACAACCTGTCGTTCTCCATGCCCAAAGGTGCCATCGTTGGCGTGATCGGTGGTAACGGTGCCGGTAAGTCGACCCTGTTCCGCATGTTGATGGGCAAGGAGCAACCGGACTCGGGCAGCATCGAGATCGGTGAAACCGTACAGTTGGCCTGTGTTGACCAGAGCCGTGAGGACCTGGACGGCGCCAAGACCGTGTTCCAGCAGATCTCCGACGGTTCCGACCAGATCCGCATCGGCAACTACGAGATCCCTTCGCGTACCTACGTTGGCCGCTTCAACTTCAAAGGTGGCGATCAGCAGAAGTTCGTCAAGGACCTGTCCGGTGGTGAGCGTGGCCGCCTGCACCTGGCCCTGACCCTGAAGGAAGGCGGTAACGTTCTGCTGCTCGACGAACCGTCCAACGACCTCGACGTCGAAACCTTGCGTTCGCTGGAAGAAGCCCTGCTGGACTTCCCGGGCGCCGCGATCGTGATTTCCCACGACCGTTGGTTCCTGGACCGTGTGGCTACCCACATCCTGGCGTACGAAGACGACTCGAACGTGGTGTTCTTCGAAGGTAACTACACCGAGTACGAAGCCGACCGCAAGAAGCGTCTGGGTGATGCTGCTGCCCAGCCGCACCGTGTACGGCACAAGAAACTGGCCCAGTAAGCCGGTTTTCTGATGCACAAGAATGGGGCCCCAAGTGGCCCCATTTTTGTGCCTGGCGGACCGCTATAAATGGCGAGGCGAAGCTGTATTTTGTATACACTTACATAAAACGCACCAAATAATTTCAAAAAAACGACATTTCGCCCTATTCCGGTGCGATTGCTTCTTGGTACATTCCTGAAAAAACCAATAAGTCCAATCCTCTTGGTGAGATGTCTACCATGATCGAATCTGTCGACAATTTCCTTGCACGCCTAAAGCAGCGTGACCCAGGCCAGCCGGAATTCCACCAGGCGGTGGAAGAGGTGCTGCGCACCCTGTGGCCATTCCTTGAAGCCAACCCCCACTATCTGCAGTCCGGCATCCTCGAGCGCATGGTTGAGCCCGAGCGCGCCGTACTTTTCCGCGTTTCTTGGGTCGATGACCAGGGCAAGGTGCAGGTCAACCGCGGCTACCGCATTCAGATGAGCAGTGCCATTGGCCCGTACAAGGGCGGGCTGCGCTTCCACCCGTCGGTGAACCTAAGCGTGCTGAAGTTCCTGGCGTTCGAGCAGGTGTTCAAGAACTCGCTGACCTCGCTGCCCATGGGCGGCGGCAAGGGCGGCTCGGACTTTGACCCGAAAGGCAAGAGCGACGCCGAAGTGATGCGCTTCTGCCAGGCGTTCATGAGCGAGCTGTATCGCCACATCGGCGCTGACTGCGACGTACCGGCTGGTGACATCGGCGTGGGTGCCCGCGAAATCGGCTTCATGTTCGGCCAGTACAAGCGCCTGGCCAACCAGTTCACCTCGGTGTTGACCGGTAAGGGCATGACCTATGGCGGCAGCCTGATCCGCCCGGAAGCCACCGGCTATGGCTGCGTTTACTTCGCCGAAGAAATGCTCAAGCGTCAGGACAAGCGTATCGACGGCCGCCGCGTGGCGGTGTCCGGTTCGGGCAACGTCGCCCAGTATGCTGCGCGTAAGGTCATGGACCTGGGCGGCAAGGTGATCTCGCTGTCTGACTCTGAAGGTACCTTGTATGCAGAAGCCGGGCTGACCGACGCCCAGTGGGACGCCTTGATGGAGCTGAAAAACGTCAAGCGCGGACGTATCAGCGAGCTGGCCGGGCAATTCGGCCTGGAGTTCCGCAAGGGCCAGACCCCGTGGAGCCTGCCGTGCGACATCGCCCTGCCATGCGCCACCCAGAACGAGCTGGGCGCCGAAGATGCCCGCACCTTGCTGCGTAACGGCTGTATCTGTGTGGCCGAAGGCGCCAACATGCCGACTACCCTCGAGGCTGTGGATATCTTCCTGGACGCCGGCATTCTGTACGCCCCGGGCAAGGCCTCCAATGCGGGCGGCGTAGCCGTGTCGGGCCTGGAAATGTCGCAGAACGCCATGCGCCTGCTGTGGACGGCCGGTGAAGTGGACAGCAAGCTGCACAACATCATGCAGTCGATTCACCATGCATGCGTGCACTACGGTGAAGAGGCTGATGGCCGGATCAACTACGTCAAGGGGGCGAACATCGCGGGCTTCGTGAAAGTGGCCGATGCGATGCTGGCTCAGGGCGTGGTCTGATCTGAGACCGTAGGGGGCCGCTTTGCGTCGCGATGGGCTGCAAAGCAGCCCCAGGGCCCTCAACCCTCGCCCAGAATCTCAACCACCTCTATCACCTGTTCCCCCACCGGCCGCCGCCAGACCACCTCATCCCCCGGCCCAGCCCCGAGCAAAGCCCGCCCCAATGGCGAACCCCAGTTGATCAACCCGTGCCCGGCATCCGCCTCATCCTCGCCCACCAGCTGCACCACCTGCTCCTGGTCCTGCGCGTCGACAAACCGCACCCGGCTACCAATCTGTACCTTGCTATGGGAAGTCGCCGCGGGTACCACCTGGGCGCTTTGCACCCGCGCGCTGAAGTAGCGCAGATCCCGCTCGGTATCGGCCAGCCGTTGTTTGTCACCCCGTTCGCCCTGCGCCTGCAGTTCGCTGCGCAAGGCATTCAGCTCGGCCACCCGCGTCTGCAACTGGCGCAGGCCGCTGGCCGTCACATAGTTGGGCTGTTCGCTGATGCGCCGCTCGACCGGCTGGTCGGCCTGGTCGGCTGCTTGGTCTTCGTTGACGAATGCTCGGCTCATGTAGGGCCTCCTTGTGCATGAGACCATCATGGCAGGCCGCCGGTTTAAAGGAATGTCCGTTTGCGACTCAATTGTGGCGATAGGCCTTGGCAGCGCCGCGGTCCTTTTCCTGCTCCCACTCGCGGTCGCGCTGGTCCCAGAAGCGCTCGTGGTATTGGCGCTGTTCTTCGCTGTTCTGCATGGCGTGACACTGGCGGAAGCCATCGTCCCAGCCGGTTTCGTACTGACGCTCGTGCAGGTAGCGCGGTACGTTTTTGCGAAAGTTGCCCACCATCAGCCCGGCCGCCTGGCGGCCACTGCTGCAGCCGTCCTGGAAGCCATCCGCATAGGCAGGAGGGTAACCGTGGTTGACCATCTGCTCGTGGGTGGTTTCGCAACCTGACAGCAACAACGCGACGCACACGCCGAACCAGTACCGCGACATAGCCACAAAACCCTCCAGTTGATGATGGGAAGTCTAGGTGGCGGTTTGTCGGGTAGGTGTCAAAACAGTGTCAAAGAGTCGGATGGCTCCCACAATTCACGTCAGTAGTGATACCACTTCAGCTCGAGCATCACCTCGTTCTGTGCCGTGGCCAGGTGGCTGAACTCACGCGAGGCGCTCAACCGAAGACCAAGGTTCTGGCTGATTTCCCACTGCTGGTTCAGGCTTACACTGCGCCGCACTTCGCCGTTGGTGAAGTAATCGCCCTTGGCCTCCAGCGTCATGTTGCCCAGCCCGTTGCGCCACAGCAGCCCGCCATTGAAGCCAGCTGCCGGGGCAATGAACTGAGCGAAGTCGTTGTGATGCTCGACCCGCACCGTGCCCAAGGCAAACCCCAGCAAACCGTCGGCCAGCTGCCAGGTGCCGCCAGCGCCGCCATTCACATGGCTCACCAGCACTTCGTCATCATGCTTGCCCGGCACCCGCTCCAGCCCGCCGGCCACTTGCCATGACCAAGGCTTGAGCAGCTCGTTACGGGGTGTCAGTGAACGGATGGTGGCCAGGTCCAGGCGCTGCACCTGCCAATCGTTGCCTTCATACTGGCGCAGCTTCAATTGCAGGATTTCGATCTGTGCGCCCAGCGGGAAGCCATAGGCGTTGTCATTCAGGTCGTGGTAGGCCATGCGCAAGCCATATTCGGCGTAGGCGCGGTCTTCACGGGTGCCCACGCCCAGTTGCCAGGTGCGCGAGTCATGGCCATCTTCGGGCAGGCCGGGGCGCTCGATCTGCAGGGGCGGCGGCGGGTTGCTGTTGATCGCCCGCAGCAACTCGAAGCTGCGTTTGGCTTGCCCTGGGTCGCGTTCCTGGCCGTTGGCCCGATACCGCTCAAGGCGATACGCGGCATCTTGCACCAACGCTTGGCGTTCGCGAGGCAGGGCCTGGAATTCTGGGCTTTGCAATTGCGCAGTGTCGGCGCTTACAGCCAGCACCTGGCGCTTTTCGTCGTGGTCGAGTGGCTCGGCTCTGGCCAGCAATTCACGTTCGCGAGAGGGGCGGTAAGTTTCGCTGGCGACCAGCCCGGACTGCTTCACGGCCTTCACCGTGTCGGTGGGAATGGCGGTCAGCGGGAACTGAGACGTCAGGTCCAGGCTCGGCCGGGCCACTTGCAGCAGCTCCAGCAGGCGATACGAGCAGTTTTCGTCGAAGAAGAAGTAGTCGAACTGGATCTGCTTCAGCTCCCACACATGCTCGACCATACGTCCGGTTTCTTCGGGGGTCAGGTCCAGCTGGTATTCCCACAGGTCGCGGTTTTCCAGGCTGCGGTATTCGGAGAGTTTTTCCTGGTAGGGCATCAGCGCGAACAGCCCCGGGTAGCCGCCCATCAGGCCTTTCCAGGCGTACAGGATGCTGTTGTCGCTGCCTTCGATATAGGCACCGAAGTTGATGGCGTAGCTCAGCAGCGTGGTGTCGTCGCTGCGGGTGTTGGACTGGTCGATGCGCAGCAGGGTGTGCCCGAACATCGACGACGGGCTGTTCAGGTAGGCTGCCGGGAAGATCAACGCGGCGCTGTGCGGGTCGATCGACTGGTACCAGGTCTTGAATTCCTGGCAGTCCGGTTGTGGCAAGTCTTGCAGGTCGAGCTGTTCGCGCAGCCAGCGGGTGCGAGCGGGGAATACGCACTGGGCGTGCTTGTCACCGAGGCTGGCCGGGGCATACAGCGCAGCGACCGTAGCCTTGAGTTCCTGGTCCGGATGGTGCGCGCCATCTTCGGCGAGGAAGAACGCATCATCATCCACATAGCTGCGCCAGCCGCCGAGCTTGGCGGTTTCGTAATGTCCAATGGCGAGCCAGTAGGGGGTATTGGCCAATTGCTGGAGACGGCCTGGATCCAGCATGGGGGCGGCATGAACAGGGGCGCAGGCACACAGCGCCAGGGCAGCGAGGCGTTTGAGCATATCGGGCAACTACTTCTTGACGATGCCGAAAAAGGCGAAACCCGCCCCGGGTGGGGCGGGAGCAGCTGTGCTTAGGCCTCGGTAGCGTATTTGGCCAGGCGTGGGTCGCTCTTCAGAACGGCCAGGGTGTTGCTGTGGACAGTTTCGGCAGTGACGTCGGCGCTGCTGAAGATCTGGTTGAAGTGCTGGTGGGTGACCGAGTTGAAGTAGCTGCGGTCCTCCGGTGCTACGCCGAGAACGACGGCATAGGTGGTCAGTGCTTCGCCCTGGCCCATGGCCATGTCTTCGGAAAGCTCGTTCATCATGCCGTTCATGGCGAACCAGGACTTGCCGCCGTAGGTCAGCGAAGCCTTGGTCGAGCAGCCGTTGGTGCCGGAGGTCATGCCGAAGGTGGCGTTACCGGAGGTGCCGTTGGTGGTAGAAGCCAGGAAGTGTGCCGGCGTGCCGCGCTGGCCTTCGAACAGCATGTTGCCCCAGCCGCAGTTCGGGCCGCCTGGCGCTTCGGCCATGGCGTTCAGCGAGACCACGGTGAACAGAGTACCCAGAAGAATCCGTTTCATAGCATTTGTTCTCTTTGTCTTAACCAAGGGTCAGGGTTTCTGGCAACTCGGTTGCCAGGTCGGGAAAGCTTTTCACCCACCCGCGCAGCTTGGAGTTTAGGCACGATCTAAAGGTTGCGTTGTTGATTGCGAAAAATTTGCTGTCACAAGACTGCACCGGCTGCGACATAAAGTCCCGTGGAGCCTTGCAAGGCGCGCGCGGGCAGCGCCAGAATGCTGCGTATCTGCCCCGCCGAAGTAAGGAAACCCAATGCCCGATCCTGTCGCTGCGCGCCTGCGTCTTGCGCCTGAAGCCCTGACCCGGCGTTTCTCCCCCGAGCAGTTTGCTTTTACCCATACCGACGATCTGGAGCCGTTTCGCGGAGTTCTGGGCCAGGAACGTGCTGTTGAGGCCCTGCAGTTTGGCGTGGCCATGCCGCGTCCTGGTTACAATGTGTATGTGATGGGCGAGCCCGGCACCGGGCGCTTCTCGTTCGTCAAGCGCTACCTCAAGGCCGAGGGCAAGCGCCAGCAGACCCCGGCCGACTGGGTCTACGTCAACCACTTCGACGACACCCGTGAACCACGTGCACTGGAGCTGCCGTCCGGAAGCGCCGCCGAGTTCATCAGCGACATGGGCGGATTGATCGACAACCTGCTGTCGACGTTCCCGGCGGTGTTCGAACACCCGTCCTACCAGCAGAAGAAGGGCGCCATCGACCGCGCTTTCAACCAGCGTTATGACCGTGCTCTGGATGTGATCGAGCGCGCGTCGCTGGAAAAGGACGTGGCCTTGTACCGCGATGCCAGCAACGTCGCCTTCACGCCGATGGCTGATGGCAAGGCGCTGGATGAAGCTGAATTTGCCCAATTGCCGGAGGAGGTGCGCGAGCAATTCCACGAGGACATTGCCCTGCTTGAGGAGCGCCTCAACGAAGAGCTGGCCAGCCTGCCGCAATGGAAGCGCGAATCGAACAACCAGCTGCGCCAGCTCAACGAAGAAACCATCACCCTGGCACTGCAGCCGTTGCTGGCGCCGCTGTCGGAAAAGTACGCCGAAAACGCGGCGGTGTGCGCCTACCTGCAATCGGTGCAGTTGAACCTGTTGCGTACGCTGGTCGAGCAACTGGTCGATGACAGCAAGTCCGACGCCGTGGCCCGCAAGCTGCTCGAAGAGCAGTACGCGCCCAGCCTGGTGGTGGGCCATCACGCTGACGGTGGGGCGCCGGTGGTGTTCGAGCCGCACCCGACCTATGACAATTTGTTTGGCCGTATCGAATACAGCACCGACCAAGGTGCGCTGTATACCTCCTATCGCCAACTGCGCCCAGGCGCGCTGCACCGTGCCAACGGCGGCTTCCTGATTCTGGAAGCCGAGAAAATGCTGGGTGAGCCGTTCGTATGGGACGCGCTCAAGCGTGCGTTGCAGTCGCGCAAGCTGAAGATGGAGTCGCCGATCGGTGAGCTGGGCCGTGTTGCCACTGTCAGCCTGCAGCCGCAGGTGATTCCGCTGAACGTCAAGCTGGTGATCATCGGCTCGCGCCAGCTGTACTACGCACTACAGGACCACGACCCGGACTTCCAGGAGATGTTCCGCGTGCTGGTGGACTTCGATGAAGACATGCCGATGGTCGACGAGAACCTGGAGCAGTTCGCCCAGCTGTTGCGCACCCGCACCAACGAAGAGGGCATGGCGCCGCTGACCAGTGACGCGGTAGCGCGTCTGGCCACCTACAGTGCTCGTCTGGCCGAAAACCAGTCGCGCCTGTCAGCGCGTATCGGTGACCTGTTCCAGCTGGTCAGCGAGGCTGATTTCATTCGCCAGCTGGCCAGTGACGAAATGACCGACGCAGGCCACATCGAGCGTGCGCTGAAGGCCAAGGCCACCCGTACCGGCCGTGTGTCGCAACGGGTGCTGGACGACATGCTCGCCGGCATCATCCTGATCGACACGGAGGGCGCGGCCATCGGCAAGTGCAACGGGCTGACCGTGCTTGAAGTGGGTGACTCGGCGTTCGGCATGCCCGCGCGTATTTCGGCCACCGTCTACCCCGGCGGCAGCGGTATTGTCGATATCGAGCGTGAGGTCAACCTTGGCCAGCCGATCCACTCCAAAGGGGTGATGATCCTCACCGGTTACCTGGGCAGCCGCTATGCCCAGGAGTTCCCGCTGGCGATCTCCGCGAGCATCGCCCTGGAGCAGTCCTACGGCTACGTGGACGGCGACAGCGCCTCGCTGGGCGAAGCCTGCACGCTGATCTCGGCCTTGTCGCGCACGCCGCTCAAGCAGTGCTTCGCCATTACAGGTTCCATCAACCAGTTCGGTGAAGTGCAGGCGGTGGGTGGGGTGAACGAGAAGATCGAGGGCTTCTTCCGCCTCTGCGAGGCGCGTGGCCTGACCGGCGAGCAGGGGGTGATCATTCCGCGTGCCAACGTCGCCACCCTGATGCTTGACGAGCGTGTGTTGCAGGCGGTGGAGAACGGCATGTTCCACGTCTACGCGGTCAGCCAGGCTGATGAGGCGCTGAGCCTGTTGGTGGGCGAGGAGGCCGGTGTACTCGACGACAAGGGGCTGTTCACCGAGGGCAGCGTCAATGCCCGGGTGGTGGAGCGCCTGCGTGAAATTGCCGAGATGATCAGTGAGGAAGACATCGAGAAGGCAGAAAAGGAACGCCTGGAAGAGGTGATTGCCCAGGCCAAACCGGCCTGAGTCAATAAACTGGCGCTGGCGGCGATGTGCTACCGTTCAGCGCCAGTTTTCCATCTTTCTGTACTGTTCCTCTATGCTGGAACTTAAGGACGGTACAGCGTTCAGGATGGAAACAGCCTGAGGGTTTCGGGCTGAACAAGGCTCATTGGAGGGGACGCGGCCATGCGCAACCTCAGCCTCACACGCCAGTGCCTGGGCCTGGTGACCCGTATCGAATGCAGCATCCGCCCGCTGGCCGGTGACAACGGCATGTGGACGTTGCTGTTCGCCGCCGGCATGGCCGGTGAACAACCCTCCGCGATCAAGGCGCAGGGCCCGTTTCATGGGCCACTGGTGGCCGAATCGGTGCTCAATGCCATCGTCGACAGCCTGACCATGCATGGTTATCAGGTGGCCGATGACCCGCAGATCTGGTGTCTGCATTTGCAGGCGCAGTTGCGGCGGATCAATGGTGAGCGGTGTCGCAACCTGGGGGATTACCAGTTTCATCCTGAGACCTGAAGAATGCCGGGGCCGCTTTGCGGCCCATCGCGACACAAGGCCGCTCCCACAGGTACAGCATCGGCTTGCTGTGGGAGTGTGGCCTTGTGTCGCGATCAGGCTGCGGAGCAGCCCCCGGGCTTTTGCTGTAACAGGTGGCTGGCTATACTCGCCGTCGCTTTTTTAGTCACCTGATGAGTCCTGAACTTCATGGAACGTATCCTCGAAAACGCGATGTATGCCTCGCGCTGGCTGCTCGCACCGATCTACTTCGGCTTGTCCCTCGGCCTGCTGGCCCTGGCGCTGAAATTTTTCCAGGAAGTGGTCCACGTCCTGCCCAATGTCTTTGCGTTGAGCGAAGCTGACCTGATCCTGGTGATCCTGTCACTGATCGACATGTCGCTGGTTGGTGGCCTGCTGGTGATGGTGATGATTTCCGGCTACGAGAACTTCGTCTCGCAACTGGACATCGATGAAAGCAAGGAAAAGCTCAACTGGCTGGGCAAGATGGACTCCTCGTCGCTGAAGATGAAGGTTGCCGCGTCGATCGTGGCGATTTCCTCCATTCACCTGCTGCGGGTGTTCATGGATGCGCAGAACATCTCCACCGATTACCTGATGTGGTACGTGATCATCCACATGACCTTCGTGGTCTCGGCGTTCTGCATGGGCTACCTGGACAAGCTGACCAAGCACTGAGTCCCCCCAGGCTTCACTGCAACTCCTGTGGGGGCGGGCATGCCCGCTCCCACAGATATCGAGGCTCAACTGACGAGTGGCGTCAGTCATGCCTTGCGCATTCTCCCTTCCTGTACAAAAAATGAGCTCTCATGCGTGGTTCCCATCGCGAGGTGCTCTCATGAACCTGCATCAGCTCAATACCGAGGCCAGGGCTGGCCATGTCGACGAACTGAACCTGATCGCCATCGAAGGCGGTGACTACCTGCTCGAGGCCCGGGTCAAAGGCCATCCTCACCCCCTGTCCGATACCCGTGGTGAACGCTTGCGCGTGCACTCGGTGGAGGATGCGCGCAAGTTGCTGCAAACCATCCCCATGGTCTCGATGAACCTGGTGCACTGGTCGGTGCAGGACGAAATGTGCGGCATGGGTACGCACCCGGAAGAAGACCTGAAGGTGCCGATTTCCCAGCGTTCGGCCTGGTAGCTGCTCGCAGCGCCCCAGTGTGCTAGGCTGCTCGCCCTTTTTATCAAGGGCGCGGCTGCATTGCGCCCTGCAGTGGAGCACGACAATGTCCGAACTCAACCTGTCTACCGACGAAACGCGCGTCAGCTACGGTATCGGCCGTCAGCTGGGTGGCCAGCTGCGCGACAACCCGCCACCAGGCGTTAGCCTGGAAGCCATCCTGGCCGGCCTGACCGACGCCTTCAACGGTGCCGACAGCCGCGTCAGCGAAGCCGACCTGTCGGCCAGCTTCAAGGTCATCCGCGAGGTGATGCAAGCCGAAGCTGCAGCCAAGGCCGAAGCCGCTGCTGCTGCTGGCAAGGAGTTCCTGGTCGAGAACGCCAAGCGTGAAGGCATCACCACGCTGGCTTCGGGCCTGCAGTTCGAAGTGCTGACCGCTGGTGAAGGCGCCAAGCCGACCCGCGAAGACAACGTGCGTACGCACTACCACGGCACCCTGATCGACGGCACTGTGTTCGACAGCTCCTACGAGCGTGGCCAGCCGGCTGAATTCCCGGTAGGCGGCGTGATCGCTGGCTGGACCGAAGCCCTGCAGCTGATGAACGCTGGCAGCAAATGGCGCCTGTACGTGCCAAGCGAGCTGGCTTACGGCGCCCAAGGCGTTGGCAGCATCCCGCCGCACAGCGTTCTGGTGTTCGACGTCGAGCTGCTCGACGTTCTGTAATGCCCTGGAGGCCGGCCCTGCCGGCCTCAATTCCAGTCTGTCCCCCCAGGGCGCAACGCCCGCGCATAGCAGAACAGAAACAGATTCCGTACCAGTTCCTTGAGCACCCCCGGTTCACTCGAATTCAGCCCGCTCATGTCCAGGTCACCCTGGTCACGCAGTTCGTCGAGGGCTTCTTCTTCAAGCACCGCGCACACTTCGCCGGTTTCCCGATGAAGAATGCGCAGGTAGGGGTGAGGGCGTTCCAGCCAGGCGTCGATCAGATAAGTCATGGCTATTCTCCTTGGACAGCAATTCCAATGAGAATAATTCTTATTACCAGAATAGCAAGCGCCAATTGGCGGTTTTTTGCCTGATCAGACTTTGCGGACGAACTCGGACTTCAGCTTCATGGCGCCGATGCCGTCGATTTTGCAGTCGATGTCGTGGTCGCCGTCGCACAGGCGGATGTTCTTGACCTTGGTGCCAACCTTGACCACCAGGGACGAACCCTTGACCTTGAGGTCCTTGATCACGGTGACGGTGTCACCGTCTTGCAGGATGTTGCCGACCGAGTCCTTTTTCACCACATCGTCGCTGGCCGCCTCGGCATCGCCGCTGGCCGACCACTCGTGGGCGCATTCAGGGCAGATCAGCTGAGTGCCATCCTCATAGGTGTATTCGGAGTTGCATTTCGGGCAGGGTGGCAGAGTGCTCACTTCGGTTCCTCAAACAAACAGACGGGCGGTTAAAAGCCCACATTGTAAAAGGTATTTTTCCGGAAGTGATTATGTCCGGACAAAAAGCACCACGGGCAAGCGCGCTCCCCACAAATGGTGCAGGAGCGGGCTTGCCCGCGAATGAAGACGACTCGGTCTGTCAGTGCGTACGCGCGACCGCAAACTCGCTCAGTTCAACCAGCGCATCCCGGTATTCACTGGCAGGCAGCACTTCGAGGCAGGCGATGGCGCGTTTCACGTAATCGCGCGCCAGCTCGGCGGTGTATTTCAGTGCGCCCGATTCTTCGACCGCAACGCGAATCTGTTCCAGATCTTCCAGGCCACCCTTCTGGATCGCCTGGCGTACCAGCGCCGCCTGCTCGGCAGTGCCTTCGCGCATGGTGTAGATCAGCGGCAGGGTAGGTTTGCCCTCGGCCAGGTCGTCACCGACGTTCTTGCCCAGGGTCTGCGAGTCACCCTTGTAGTCCAGCAGGTCGTCGACCAGCTGGAAGGCCACGCCCAGATGGTCGCCAAAGGTACGCAGGGCTTCGCGCTGCTCGTCGGTGGCCTGGGCCAGCGCCGCAGCACTGTGGGTAGAAGCTTCGAACAGCATCGCCGTCTTGCCGCGAATGACCTCCATGTAGACTTCCTCGGTGGTGCTGGCGTCGCGTACGCGCGACAGTTGCAGCACTTCACCTTCGGCAATCACCCGGGTGGCCTTGGACAGGATCTGCATGACCGGCATCGAGCCCAGCTCGACCATCATTTCGAACGAGCGCGAATAAAGGAAGTCGCCCACCAGTACGCTCGGCGCGTTGCCCCACAGGGCATTGGCGGTAGAGCGGCCACGGCGCATGCCGGACATGTCGACCACGTCGTCGTGCAGCAGGGTGGCGGTGTGCAGGAATTCGATGGTGGCGGCCAGCAGGCGCAGGTCGTCGCCTTCGCGGCCCAGGGCCTTGCCACACAGCAGTACCAGCAGGGGACGCAGGCGCTTGCCACCGGCGGACGTGATATAGTCGCCGATCTTCGATACCAGCGGCACGCGCGAGGTCAGCTGCTTCTTGATGATCTCGTCGACGGCGCTGAAATCATCAGCCACCGCGCGGTAGAAGGTTTGGGGTTGCATCGGCTGCTCCAGTGAGGTTGCGCGGCATGCTAGGTCGCGGGTCCCGGTGTGTCAAGGCGCGGTGCCCGCAGGCCGGGGGCGGCACTTGCAAGCAAAACCGCGGTTGCGTACAATCGCGCACCCTAACTTCCTGGGCAGCACCTGCCTTACGCAATTGCGCCGGGCCGTTCCAGCCCTGTGCAGCCATGCCAGCCAATACTCATCATATAAAGCGCTGGGTGAGCAGGATTATCGGAGAAATACCATGTCTTACGCAGTAATCGTTACCGGCGGCAAGCAGTACAAAGTCGCTGAAGGTGAATTCCTCAAGATCGAAAAACTGGAAGTCGCCACTGGCGAATCCGTGACCTTCGATCGCGTTCTGCTGGTCGCCAACGGTGAAGAAGTCACCATCGGTGCTCCAGTTGTTGCTGGCGCTAAAGTAGTGGCCGAAGTCGTTTCGCAAGGCCGCCACGACAAGGTTCGCATCATCAAGTTCCGTCGTCGTAAGCACCACATGAAGCGTATGGGCCACCGCCAGTGGTTCACCGAGATCAAAATCACCGGCATCCAGGCTTAATCCCCTAGATCCCCTGAATTTATTTGGAGAATTGAACCATGGCTCACAAGAAGGCTGGTGGTAGTACTCGTAACGGTCGCGACTCAGAATCGAAACGCCTTGGCGTGAAGATGTATGGCGGCCAGGTTATCAAGCCAGGCAACATCATCGTCCGTCAGCGCGGTACCGAATTCCACGCTGGCTACGGCGTTGGCATGGGCAAGGACCACACCTTGTTCGCCAAGATCGAAGGCGTGATCAAGTTCGAGAAGAAAGGCGAGTTCATGCGCCGTTACGTGAGCATCGTCGCCGCTTAATCGCGACGTCGCTCCAGAAGCCCCGTCATGCGACGGGGCTTTTTCGTTTGTGGTGAGCCTCTTGCAAAGCTGTTTGTCTGGGTTGCCGGCGTTGGTTTCTACGGTCGTACGGGGCCGCCGCGCTCATTTTTGCAAGAGCCTCATGTTTTTGAGTCATTCAGCTCGTCTGCCGACGAGAGGCGGTTTTAATGAAGTTTGTTGACGAAGTATCCATTCGGGTCAAGGCCGGTGACGGTGGCAACGGTTGCATGAGCTTCCGTCGCGAGAAGTTCATCGAGAACGGCGGCCCTAACGGCGGTGACGGTGGTGACGGCGGCTCGGTGTACATGATTGCCGACGAAAACCTGAACACCCTGGTCGACTACCGCTACACCCGTCACCATGAAGCCCAGCGTGGCTCCAACGGCGGTAGCACCGACTGCACCGGCAAGAAGGGTGAAGACCTGTTCCTGCGCGTGCCGGTCGGCACCACCGTGATCGATGCTTCCACGCAGGAAGTGATCGGTGACCTGGTCACCCCCGGCCAGAAGCTGATGGTCGCGCAAGGTGGCTGGCACGGGCTTGGCAACACCCGTTTCAAGTCGAGCACCAACCGTGCGCCGCGCCAGACCACCCCAGGCAAACCGGGTGAGCAGCGTGACCTGAAGATGGAAATGAAGGTGTTGGCCGACGTCGGCCTGCTGGGCTTGCCGAACGCTGGCAAGAGTACCTTCATCCGTTCGGTCTCGGCCGCCAAGCCGAAAGTTGCCGACTACCCGTTCACTACCCTGGTGCCAAACCTGGGCGTGGTCAGCGTCGACCGCTGGAAGAGCTTCGTCATCGCCGACATCCCAGGCCTGATCGAAGGCGCTTCCGAAGGTGCCGGCCTGGGTATCCGCTTCCTCAAGCACCTGGCGCGTACTCGCGTGCTGCTGCACCTGGTGGACATTGCGCCGCTGGACGAAAGCAGCCCGGCCGATGCCGCCGAAGTCATCGTCAACGAGCTGACCCGCTTCAGCCCGTCGCTGGCCGAGCGTGAGCGCTGGCTGGTGCTGAACAAGGCCGATATGGTCATGGACGACGAGCGCGACGAGCGTGTGCAGGAAGTGATCGACCGTCTGGAGTGGGAAGGCCCGGTCTACGTGATCTCGGCTATTTCCAAGCAGGGCACCGACAAGCTCAGCCACGACCTGATGCGCTACCTCGAAGACCGCGCCGACCGCCTGGCCAACGACCCGGCCTACGCCGAAGAGCTGGCCGACCTTGACCAGCGCATCGAAGACGAAGCCCGTGCCCAGCTGCAGGCCCTGGACGACGCCCGTACCCTGCGTCGTACCGGCGTCAAGAGCGTGCATGACATCGGCGACGACGATGGTTGGGACGATGATTTCGAGGACGACGAAGACGGTCCGGAAATCATTTACGTGCGCGACTGATCGGTTGCAGTACACTAAACGCCGCTCTCTGGAGCGGCGTTTTTGTATCCACGGTATCTACAGATTCGACATAGGTTGGAAGAAGATGCGAAGCAAGGTGACGGGCGCCAAGCGCTGGGTCGTTAAGATTGGCAGTGCTCTGCTGACCGCCGATGGCAAGGGCCTCGACCGCGGTGCAATGGCCGTTTGGGTCGAGCAGATGGTCGCGCTGCGTGAGGCGGGCGTGGAGTTGGTACTGGTCTCCTCCGGGGCCGTGGCTGCCGGCATGAGCCAGCTGGGCTGGACCAAGCGACCGAGTGCGATGAACGAGCTGCAGGCGGCTGCCTCGCTCGGCCAGATGCGTCTGGTGCAGGCCTGGGAGTCGAGCTTCGGGGAGCACGGGAAGCACACCGCGCAGATCCTGCTGACCCATGACGACCTGTCCGACCGCAAGCGTTACCTGAATGCCCGCAGCACCCTGCGCACCTTGGTCGATCTGGGCGTGGTGCCGGTGATCAACGAAAACGACACCGTGGTCACCGACGAGATCCGCTTCGGCGACAACGACACCCTGGCGGCGCTGGTGGCCAACCTGGTCGAGGCCGACCTGCTGGTGATCCTCACCGACCGCGATGGTATGTTCGATGCCGACCCGCGCAACAACCCCGAAGCGCAGTTGATCTACGAAGCCCGCGCCGACGACCCCTCACTGGATGCCGTGGCCGGTGGTACCGGTGGTGCCCTGGGCCGTGGCGGCATGCAGACCAAGCTGCGTGCGGCGCGCCTGGCTGCCCGTTCCGGCGCCCACACCATCATTATCGGTGGCCGCATCGAGCGCGTGCTGGACCGCCTGAAGGCGGGCGAGCGCCTGGGCACCTTGCTGTCCCCTGAGCGCGGCATGCTCGCGGCGCGCAAGCAGTGGCTGGCCGGTCACCTGCAAACCCGTGGCACCCTGGTGCTGGATGCCGGTGCCGTGCAAGCGCTGCGTCAGGCCAACAAGAGCTTGCTGCCGGTTGGCGTGAAGACTGTGCAGGGCAGCTTCCGTCGTGGCGAGATGGTGGTGTGCGTCGGCCCGGACGGTGTTGAAGTGGCTCGCGGCCTGGCCAACTACAGCGCCCTGGAGGCGCAGAAGATCATTGGTCAGTCGTCCGAAGCCATCGAGTCGATCCTTGGCTATAGCGCCGAGCCGGAACTTGTACACCGCGACAACCTGGTGCTGGTATGAGCCTGCTGAAGAACGTAATCGCTGTGGCAGCGTGCGTGCTGCCGATGTTGGCTGGCGCCGAAGAGGTCGGCCAGGTGTCCACCGTGTTCAAGTTCGTCGGGCCGAACGACCGCATTGTGGTCGAGGCGTTCGATGACCCTAAGGTCGAGGGCGTGACGTGCTACCTGTCACGTGCCAAGACTGGCGGAGTGAAAGGGGGCTTGGGGCTGGCCGAGGACCGGGCGGAGGCATCGATTGCCTGTCGTCAGGTCGGGCCGATCAACTTCAAGGGTGAGCTCAAGGATGGCGAGGAAGTGTTCAAAGAACGCACCTCGCTGGTGTTCAAGACCATGCAGGTGGTGCGTTTTCTCGACAAGAAGCGCAACACGCTGGTGTACCTGGTGTACAGCGACCGCATGATCGAAGGTAGCCCGCAGAATGCGGTGACTGCCATTCCGATCCTGCCTTGGGCTCATTGATAGCCCGCTCCTGCATACGCATGGGTGGTTGGACACAGGCCGTCGTAGGAGTGGGTTCACCCGCGAAAGGGCCGCAACGCGGCCCCGGCTATCTCAGGCCAGCTCCTCGGCCTGATCCTCACGCACAACCGCTTTCACTTCATCCAGCCGGCTGATGAACTTCCAGTCCGCCTCGTCGATGTAGATGCCGTTCGGCCCGCTGCCACCTTCCAGGTCGATCGCAACGTGCGCCGAGACCTGTGGTTTCACACTCGCCAGGATCGGCACGAAGCCCAGTTGCTGGCTGGTCTCCAGCAGTGCCGCCTGGTTGCGTTCGTCGATGTCTGCCGCTTCGTCCAGGTAGTACGGCAGGCGAATGCGCCCGGCCAGGTCACGGTCCATCAGGTGCAGCAACAGGTACATGTTGGTCAGCGCCTTGATGGTCATGGTGGTGCCGTTGGACGCCGCACCGTCGATGTCGGCGTGGATGATCGGCTGGCCATTGACCTTGGTGATCTCGAACGCAAGCTCGAACAGGTCCTTCAGGCCCAGCTGGTTGTGGTTGGCCGCCACCAGCCGTGCCAGGTACTCCTTGGCCTCTTCGTTCTTGTTGTCCTGATCGGCACTCTGGGTCAGGTCGAAGACCGACAGGGTTTCGCCTTCTTCGTACTGGCCGGCACTGTGGATAATCTGGTCGATGTGCTTGAGCGCTTCCTTGTTCGGCGCCAGTACCACGCGGAAGCTTTCCAGGTTGGAAACCTGGCGCTTGTTGATCTCGCGGTTGAACAGGGCCAACTGGTGCTCGAGGCTGTCGTAGTCGCTGCGGATGTTGCGCAGGGTTCGGGCGATGTCGGTGACCGCAGCGCGGCGTGCCTTGGCCAAGGTCAGGGCTTCGTCGGTACGGTGCGCGTAGGCGTTCACCAGCAGTTGCAGGCGGCGTTCCATGTCGTCTTCGCTGTCGAACTTGGCAACGCCTTTCAGGCGCACCTGGGCGTACAGCGCCTCGATCTGGTTGTCCACCCGCTGAAGGCTTTGCCAGCTGTCCTGGTAGTCATTGAGCAGCGGCAGCAGGTTGTCCATCGAGTCGTCGATGGCTTCCATGTATGGCGTGCCGTAGGGCAGGTCGGCCGGCAACAGCTGGCGACGGCGCAGGGCGTCTTCCAGGGTGCGCTGCTTGGACTCGAGGTCGCCGAGCTGGCGGCCGACCAGTTGCAACTTGGCTGACAGCTGCTGGACGCGCTCGGTGAAGGCGTCGCTGGAGCGCTTGAGTTCGTCCTGGGCCGCTTCCAGCTGCGAGAGCTGTTCCAGCTTCTCGGGCTCTTCGGCGGCGAGGGTTTGGCTGCGGCGGAAGTCTTCCAGCGCCTTCTGCGCGTCCAGCACTTCCTGGTACAGGGTTTCGGTCTGCGCTTTGGAGGCGGAGCGGTCGGCGGCCACGGCCTGCTGGGTCTTGAGCTGCTTGAGTTCTTTTTCCAGGCGCTCTTTCTGGTCGCGCAGGGCGGCCCGGTCGGCCAGGGCCTGCAGTGCCGGCGGGTCGATGTGGGTCAGGTCGATGGCCAGGCCTGGGGCCTCGAAGCGTTCGCCCTTGAAGCCGTCGAGCACCGCTTCCAGCGATTTTACCCACAGGTCGCTGTCGTCCAGCTCGATACCGCGATCGCCCAGCGGCAGGCTGAACAGCGCGCCGTTGAACAGGCGCATCAGGCGGTCGACGTCCTGCTGCGAGAACTCTTCGCGCAGGCGGGCATAGCTGTTGTTGTCAGCGTGATCCAGCTGCTGCTTGACCTGCTTCAGGCGTTTTTCCAGGTCGCGTACGCGCTCGTCGAGGTCTTCGGCACTGAACTGCCGTGACTGGGCCAGCGCGCCGGCCAGCTCGTCGTGGGCGTCTTTGGCCGCCAGCAGTTGCTGCTCCAGTACCTTGACGTCATCGACCAGCGCAAAGCGGTGCTTGAGCACCGACAGCTCGCCTAGCCAGCGCTGGATACCGGTAATTTCACGCTCCAGGCGCATCAGCTCCTGGGTGCCGCCACGCTGGTCGTTCTGCAGGCGGTCCTGCTCGCCACGGTAGTGCTCGGACTGGATGACCAGCTCTTCCTTGCGCGCCATGGCGTATTCCTGCCAGGTGCCCAGCAGGGTGTCGAGCACAGGCGAAATGCGGTGCAGCTTGCCACGCAGGATGTCGCGCTGGGCCACGCCACCGGCCAGGGCCTCGACCAACGGGCCGGCAGCGACCAGGGCGTTGTAGTCCTGCTCCATGCGGCGTACGTCGCGGAAGGCTTCCTCGCACGCAGCGATGTAGTCGACGCTGCCCGAGCGCAGGCTGTGCTCGAAGGCGTCGAGGAACAGTTGCTTGAGCTTGGCGGCGGTGATCTCACGCATGTGCAGCAGGTTGATGAACAGCGCGCGGAAAGTTTTCAGGCTTTGCTCGCTGGTGGAGCGCAGCGGGATCATGGTCAGGTCCAGCGGCACCGAAGTGTGTCCGCCCACCAGCAGTCGGCGCAGTTCGTCCGGCTTCAGTTCGTAAGCCTTGATCCCCAGGCGCTCAAGGTTGGTGAACAGCTCCTTCTGACGCAGGCAGGTGTCGTTCTTCTGGTAGTGGGCCAGGTCCAGTTCGCCCTTGTAGGCGAAGAACTGGTGGCCGAAACCGCCACCCGGGCCGCGCCCGACCACACCAATCACGTGCGGGCCGTGGGGCAGGCTCAGTTCGCAAAGAATGTACGACGTGTCGCTGGCGAAGTAGAAGCGGCGCGATTGCTCAAGGCTGTACTTGCCGAAACTCATGTCCGACATACGTGCCAGGATCGGGAACTGCAGGGCATTGATCGAAGCCGATTTACCCAGGTTGTTGGCGCCGTATACCGACAGCGGGTGCTCCAGCGGGAACAGGCCAAGGCTGTAGCCGGCGGTGTTGAGCAATGCGAAGCGGCGGATGCCGTAGCGTTCCTGGCTCATGCGTCAATCTCCTGTTGCTCTTCGCGGATGGCCCGGGCCAAGGCGTCCTCTTCGCTTTCCTCGCCCTGGAAAGGCGTGAGGTCGAGCGGGTCGTCGGTACGGTTGAGTTCTTCGGCGCTTTCTTCCTCGACCAGTACCGGGGTCGGCAGCGGCAGGGCGCTGTGCAGGGTGGCGGCCAGGTCGCGGTCCTGCTGCACCGAAAGGCACACATCGAGGAAGCGATGCATGGGCGGCAGGAAGCGGTAGATGCCGCCTTCCTCATGGGCGAAGCCGAGTTGGGTCATGCGCCGCAGGATTTTTTCTTCCAGCTCGTCCACGGTCTGCACTTCGGCCTGCAGGAACAGGTCGCGGTACTTGTCCAGCAGCGAGGGCAGTTCGTCGCGGCCGATGCTGCCGCCATCGAGCACGGCCATCGGGTCGCGGCCCTGGTCAGCAAGGTGCTCGACCAGGATGAAGGTGAACAGCGACAGGCGTTGCGCGGTCTTGTTGACCTGCGCGGCGGTCATGTCGGGCACGAAGTAATAGAAGCCACGGGTATCGCACACCAGTTCGAAGCCCAGGGCCTTGAACAGGGTGCGGTACTGGTCCTGGAAGTTCGACAGCTGGGCGTACAGCTCAGGGTCGCGCCGGCTGACGTGGAAGCCTTTGAACAGCTCGCGGAAGATCGGCGCGAGCTGGGACAGTTCGGAAAGATCAAGATGCATGGGCTGGGCTCGCGTTGGGTTCGGTAGGCGCGCTTGGGGCGTCTTCGCGGCTGGAGGTCAGGGCGAACGAATGCAGGCTGACCAAATGTTCCTGGGTGGTGTATTCGCGGCGGTCGAGGCGTTCGCGCTTGAAGCGCTTTTCCCGCGACAGGCGCGAGAACCAGTACAGCAGCTCGTCGGTGGCGCCTTCGGGCTCCTGCTCCAGCAGCCAGACCATCAAGTCGGGCAGTGGCAGGGCCTGTTCGCAGCGTTCGGCCATTTCCTTGACCGTGCGCGGGGCACGGGGCAGGGCGCCGGACTGGGTCTTGTGGGCTTTGGGGAAACGCGCCGGTTTGGGCTCGAAGCGAGCCAGTGCGTAAACGTAGGCCTCGACCTGGCTGGCACTGCCAAGGAAGGTGCTTTGCGGGCGGGTGAACATCGGCATGGCCGCCTGCGGCACGGCATCGATGCCTTTGCGCCGGATCACCGACAGGGCCAGTGCGGCGCCGCGGGTCACGGCGTTGTGCCGGCGGGCTTCTTCGCGCAGCGGCAGCAGCAGTTCGCGGGCGTGGCGCAGGGTCAACTGGGCGCTGGTCTGCATTTCCAGGATGCGCGCGTGGGTGCGCAGCAGCATGTCGTCGTCGACCAGGTGGCCCAGGCGCGCCTGTTCGCCCAGCAGTTTCAGCAGCACGGTCTCGACCTTGCGTACACCCTGTTCGAAGGCGCCGTCGGCGTTGACCAGCTGGATCATCGGCTCGACGTATTCGTCCCAGGTGGCCAGCACTTCGGCATAACGCTGACGCAGCGGAATCTGGCGGTTGCTGGTCTTGGCCCGTTCGGCCACGGCCACCAGTGCCTGCTCGTCGTTGTCGAGCTTTTTCAGCACATCGCGCACGCGCATGTCGAGCAGGCGCAACTGGCGTGCCAGGTCGTCGCTGTCGCGGTTGTCGAAGGCATCCTGGATGTGCCCGGCCAGGCGCTCCAGGTGGCGCAAGTAGGCTTCGATCTCCAGGCACAGGCCCAGCCGGTGTTCGCGGCGCAGGTAGGCGAGGAAGTCGTGGATCTGCGCGTTGAGCTCGAAACGGTTCGGGCTCTTGGCCACCGGGACCAGGATATCCAGGCGGATCCACACGTCGAGTAGCTGGGTGATGTCCTGCGGGGTGCTTTCGAGCTGCTGGCGGGCCACATGCTGGCGCAGTTCGACCAGGCTCAGGGTGCCCTGGTCGAAACGCTCGCACAGCGGCTCGATCAGGGCCCAGTGTTCGGCTAGGGCGCGCAGGACGCGCTTGGGTTCGATCATTGGCTTCGACTCGTTGCCAAGAAAAAGGGGGCGATTGTACTGCATTCGCGGGGGGTGGTTTTTACCCCTTGGTCTGTAATGAGAAATAACCATGGGATGTGCAGGTGTAAGGCGTTGTTCATGTGACGGCGCTCGGTCTGATAGGCGCTGCAAAAACCACGGCGTACACGTTAGAATGCCCAATTGCCTTCACCCCCTCGGATATCCGCCCCTTGCTGACCGAACCCCGTCGCCGCGCCTACCTTTCCGCCATGCAAGTGGTGCACTGGCTGCCGCGCGCCGAGCTGCCGTTCGCCGCACCGTCGCGGCCCGAGCTGCTGCTGCCGGTTGCGCCGGTCGAGGACATCGATTTCGAGGTCAGGCCGGCATCGGCCGCCAACGAAACGCCCGTCACCCCCCAGGCTCGCTCCGGCGAGCGGCCGAAAATCGAGATCCCGCGCCCGGGCAGTGTGCCTAAACCCGCCGTCAAGCCTGTCGAGGCACAAGAGCAGCCCGCTGCTCCGCGCCCGGCACCGGTGCCGCCACCGCGCTTCTCGCTGCAGTTGTTGCGCGCCGGCAGTTGCCTGCTGCTGGTGGAACTGGCCACTGGTCAGCCGTTCCAGAGCCGCGACCCCTCTTACCTGCTGCTCAAGGACATGCTGCGCGCCGCCGGCCTGCCCGACGCCCCGCAGATCATCGGCGAGCCGGTGCGCTGGCCACTGCTGGTGCGCGGAAACATGGACCAGGGGCCGGAGGCTGCGCGCGATTTCGTCCAGGGCTTCGTTCAGGCGCGCCTGGAAGACGCCCCGTGTACCTGTCTGTGGCTGGTCGGCCTGCCGGCACTGCGTTTTGCCGCCAATGCCGACGCCGATGCCTATTACCAAACCCTGACGCTCGACAGCCTGGGCGACGCCTGGGCATTGCCGGGCCTTGAACTGTTGATGGACGAGCCGCAACGCAAGGCGGACGTCTGGAAAGCCATGCGCCAGCTGATGGCGCGCTGGAAGAGCGTTGAATGAGTGACTCGATCAGCTTCCGCCCGATGACCGAGGCGGATCTGGATGCCGTACTTAAGATCGAATATGCCGCATTCAGTCACCCCTGGACCCGTGGAATCTTTCAGGATGCGCTCAAATCGTACGAAGTCTGGCTGATGTTCGATGGCCAGCAGCAAGTGGGCCATGGTGTGATCAATGTGATCATCGATGAAGCGCACCTGCTCAACATCACCGTAAAACCGGAAAACCAAGGCTGCGGCCTGGGCCTGCGCCTGCTCAAGCACCTGATGGCCCGGGCCTATCAGCTCAATGGCCGCGAATGCTTTCTGGAAGTGCGCGCCAGCAACCAGTCGGCCTATCGTTTGTACGAGCGTTATGGTTTCAACGAAATTGGCCGCCGCCGCGACTATTATCCGATTGCCGGCGGCCGTGAAGACGCCCTGGTGATGGCCTGTACCCTGTTCGAAGACTGACTTTGCAGGGGCGTACCCGGGCGCGCAGGCTTTGTTCTCGGCAGGGACGGATAAAGAATGAGACAACTGCTTTTGGCAGCGAGCCTGTGTATCGCTAGCGCTACTCACGCTGACGAGCGCGACGTGTGGATGTTCGCCCAGTGGGCGGGTGATCATCAAACCCGCCCTTTCCGTGAAATGCTGGTAGATGCCCGGCTTTACGGTGTAGTGCCAATTCACCAGTTGCTGCGCTCGGCATCGGACTGGAAACTGTGCCACGCATCGCCTTTCGCCGTACCACCCCCCGGCAATTGGGCCGCTGTGCGTTCGACCCTCGCGTTGATCAAGGCACTCGACGATCAAGGCATCCTGCGCCAGTTCGAGGTGGTTTCGGCCTACCGTGAGCCGCGCCTGAACGCCTGTGCGGGCGGGGCGGCCAACAGTGCGCATACCCGCGCTTTCGCCGTCGATATACTGCTGCCGGCCTGGGCCGACCCCAATCCGCTGTGCCGTTTCTGGCAGCAACACGGCCAAGCCTGGAACATGGGGCTGGGCCGCTACCCATCAGGCCGTATCCATTTGGATACCGCCGGTTATCGCACCTGGGATGGTGATGGCGGTGCGGGGGCGTCGTTCTGCATCAACCCCAAATGAGCCAGGCACTTCCGGCATTCGTCCATTATCCACTCGGCGAAGCGCTGGCGCTTGCCGCTGTCGGCCAGAGGCTGCGGGCTGAGCAGGTGGTAGGCCGAGCCATCGCGCACAAAACCGAACGGCGCCTGCAGCTGCCCGCTGTCGAGTTCGTCGCGCACCATCAGGGCTGAGGCAATGGCCAGGCCCAGTCCGGCGCTGGCGGCCTGAATCGACAGGTAGAAATGTTCGTAGTCGCTGCGTTCGCAGTGCCGCGCCTGTTGGCCGCTCAGGCGCAGCCAGGTGGGCCAGGCAGCAGGACGTGTGGTGCTGTGCAGCAGCCGTTGGCCATCGAGTCTGGCGCAGGCGGCGGGGTGGCACACCGGGCCGATCCATTCATCGCAGATTTTCTGGCTGTACAGCTGGTTGTCCCAGTGGAAGTCGTCGCGGCGAATTGCCAGGTCGACACCGCTGCGCGCGAAGTCCAGCGGGCCGCCTGCGGCTACCAGGTGCAACTGAAGGTCGGGGTGGGTGGCATGGAAGCGCGGCAGGCGCGGGATCAGCCAGCGCATGGCGATGGTCGGTTCGCAAGACAGCACCAGCACATTGTCGCGAGCTTGTTGCTGCAGGCGCTGCACGGCGCCTTCGAGCTGTTCGAAGATCGCCTGGGTGGTGCCTTGCAGGGCACGACCGGCGGGGGTGAGGAAAATGGCCCGGTTGCGGCGTTCGAACAGTTCCACGCCAAGGCTTTCTTCCAGCAGGCGTATTTGGCGGCTGACCGCGCCGTGAGTGACGTGCAAGTGCTCGGCGGCGCGCACGAAGCTCTCGGTCTGGGCGGCAATGTCGAAGTAGCGGAAGGCGTTGAGTGGCGGCAGTTTCATGATATCCCTGTTCAGCTGTGCCGGCCTCTTCGCGGGTAAACCCGCTCCTACATGGCCACATATTTCCCTGTAGGGGCGGGTTTACCCGCGAAGAGGCCAAGGCAGGCTGTACATCTGTGAGCAAAACTATCAGATTCATCTCAGCATAAATCGATTTTTCCGCATCTGTAAGCGCTTGATAATCGGCGGTCTGTGTATTTCCATCGCCTATCGAGAGCCCTCAGCATGACCGAACTCATCGCCGTCGCCCTGTTCACCCTGCTCGCCGTCATCAGCCCTGGCGCCGATTTTGCCATGGTCACCCGCAGCAGCTATGCGCAGGGTCGCAAGGCCGGGCTGGCTGCTGCTGTGGGCATCGCCCTAGGGGTGCAGGTGCATGTGTTGTACACGGTGTTGGGCATTGCCGTGATCATCAGCCAGAGCCCGACGCTGTTCTTCGTCATGAAGGTGCTGGGGGCGGGCTACCTGATTTACCTGGGGTACAAGTCATTGACCAACACCCGGCGCATCAGCCTGGACGGGGTTGGCCAGTCCTCTGCCGGCGTACTGCAAGCGCTGCGCACGGGCTTTTTGACCAACGCCCTCAACCCCAAGACCATGTTGTTTGTCATCAGTGCCTTCACCCAGGTGGTACAGCCTGGTAGCCCGCTGACGCTGAACTTCGCCTACGGTGCGTTCATGTCCGTTGCCCATTGGCTATGGTTCAGCCTGGTGGCGGTATTTTTTTCCAGCACGGCATTGCGCAAGGCGATGATCGAGCGGCAAGTGCTGGTGGACCGAGCTATTGGTCTGGCATTGATCGGGCTGGGTTTGGCTGTGGCGGTGACCGGAATACGTTGAGGCGAAGACAGTAGCGCCGAAGCCTGTCATTCGGCGCCCGGCTGCTGCGGGATTGGTTGGTGCGGGCATCAGCAACTTTTTCGCAGGCAAAGAAAAAGGGCTTACCTTGCGGTAAGCCCTTCGTCTTGTTTGGTGGCTACACAGGGACTTGAACCCCGGACCCCAGCATTATGAATGCTATGCTCTAACCAACTGAGCTATGTAGCCGATGGCGCGCATTATTCTCTTGAACGCCCCCTCTGTCAACACTCATTTCAAAAAAAATTTGCACGCTTTCAAAAACTTAGCGGCCAGCCCCGGTTTCAGCGCACCACAAGCCAGTACCCGAGCACACCCAGCAACTGCAGCTGCTGGGCTGCAGCCAGGGATTGCAGGCTTTGGCCAGGCCGGTCGAGGTTGAAATCGCCGCTCACACGGCGATGAGCCACGTGTTCATCCATCATCCACAGACGCTGCCCTTGGTAACCGGCAAGGCGCTCCAGCACCTGCCTCAATGGCATGTCTGTGGCTTTAAGGCGACCGTTGCGCCAACTGTCAGCGGTTTTCAGATCAGCCTTCCGCACCGGATCGATGCGTGTGTCATCGAAGGTTACCCGCTCACCTGCCGAGACCATTCGCTGCTCACCCCCCTGGGTGACCATGGCCTTGCCACTGAATACCACGAGTTCGTCACGCCCTGCATGGCGGGCTATCTGCAAGCGAGTGCCGTATACCTGGATGCGTGCGTTGCCCACTTCCACGTCCATGGCCCGCCCGTCGAGCACGACTTCCAGATGCACCTGGCCCTGCACCAGGTGCAGTTGGCGGGTGCGGCCGCGCAGGTCGACGTTCATTGCGCTGGCGCTGTCCAGGTTCAATGTCGTGCCATCCGCCAAGCGTATGCTGCGGCGCTCTCCCACATCGGTGTGCAGCTCGCTGGCCAGGCGCTGTATCAGCGGCCAGTACAGGTAAGCAGCAGCGCCTAACCCTAGCAAGAACACAAGCGCCAACCCTTTACCCAGGTGACTGCGACGGACAGTTACATGCCGTGGGCGAGGGCGGGCAGGTGCGGGTTGCAGCTGTTGCCAGAACGTCTCCAGCTCGGCGTAGGCGTGGGCGTTCTCTTGTACCTGGCACCAGGCTGCAAATGCCTGGCGCTGGGTTTCGTCGCAACCGGGCTGGCGCAGCAACGAAAACCACGCCAGCGCTTCCTGTTGTGGATCGGGCTGCAGCTGCTTGGCGGACATCGGGCTCATGGGGGCGGTCTGCTCACGATAGGGGCCGTTTGGCCTAACGATGACAGGAGTCATTGGCAGAGGATGCTAATTATATTGAGAACCATTTTCAAGTACGTGGCGACAGGGGGATAAAAAAGGTAGCTATGTATCTATTTGATTCCTGATAATCGGATCCCAAACCAGAGGACGGAGATTCAGGCAAATGGCCACCACTAGTGCCTCCACCGCATCCACCCCGGCAGCGGCAAGCCAAGCCTCGCCGATGGTGATGCGTATCATCGGTTTCTGCGCCTTGGCGCACTTGATCAACGACCTGATCCAATCGGTGCTGCCCGCGATCTACCCGATGCTCAAGGCCAACTACGACCTGAGCTTCGCCCAGATCGGCATGATCACGCTCACGTTCCAGATCACCGCCTCGCTGTTGCAGCCTTGGGTCGGCTTCTTCACCGACCGCCGGCCCACGCCAAATCTGTTGCCGCTAGGCACCCTGTGTACGTTGGTGGGGATCGTGATGCTGGCCTTCGTTGGCAGTTTCCCGATGATCCTGCTGGCGTCGGCTTTGGTGGGCATTGGCTCGTCGACCTTCCACCCGGAAACCTCGCGTATTGCACGGCTGGCCTCGGGCGGGCGCTTCGGCCTGGCCCAATCGACCTTCCAGGTCGGTGGCAACACCGGCTCTGCTCTGGGCCCGCTGCTGGCAGCGGCCATCGTCATTCCGTTTGGCCAGACCCATGTGGCCTGGTTCGGCCTGGCCGGGCTGTTCTTCCTTGGCGTTACCCTGATGTTGCGCGGCTGGTACAAGGAACACCTCAATCAGGCCAAGGCGCGCAAGGCGGTGCAGGCCACCCACGGCATTTCGCGCAATCGGGTTATCGCGGCGCTGATCGTGCTGGGCTTGCTGGTGTTCTCCAAGTACTTCTACATGGCCAGCTTCACCAGCTACTTTACCTTCTACCTGATCGAGAAGTTCGGTGTGTCGGTGGCCAGCTCGCAGCTGCACCTGTTCCTGTTCCTCGGCGCGGTGGCGGCGGGCACCTTCTTTGGCGGGCCGATCGGTGACCGTATCGGGCGCAAGGCTGTGATCTGGTTTTCGATACTGGGTGTGGCGCCGTTCACGCTGGCGCTGCCGTATGCCGACTTGTTCTGGACCACGGTGCTGAGCGTGGTGATCGGCTTTATCCTGGCTTCGGCGTTTTCCGCGATCGTGGTGTATGCGCAGGAGCTGGTGCCGGGCAGCGTGGGCATGATTGCCGGGATCTTCTTTGGCCTGATGTTCGGTTTTGGCGGCATTGGCGCTGCGCTGTTGGGGTACGTAGCGGACCTGCGTGGTATCGAATACGTGTATGGGTTGTGCTCGTTCCTGCCATTGTTCGGGTTGTTGGCGGTGTTGCTGCCAAGTACAGGTAAACGCTGAACGCACCGGGGGCCTGGCAGAGGCCCCTGGGCAATTGACGAGCCCCCCGGAGGTGGCTAAAGTGCCGCCTCTTTTTTCAATCACCTGCGTAGTAGCCAAAGCAATGCGCCGTACCCAGTCCCTCCCACATGCCCGCCAGCCTGCCTTCCAGGCACTGCGTCGTGCATGGCCGAGTGACACGGTGCTCAAGCGCCGCCGCAGCGTGCTGTTTGCCTTCACCTTCTCGCCACACCTCGCCTGAACTGATCTGCGCTTTCGCGTCGCTCGCCGTTCTGGCGTGCGCGCCTGTTTCTGCACGTCTTTTCGGTTTGCCAGGAGTGGTACATGAACATGCGTTTGTTGGCGGGCTTATTGTTCGCTGTTTCTGTCGTGGGTTTCAGTTTGGGGGCCAGCTTGCCGCTGGTGTCGTTGCGCCTGCATGAAGCGGGGGCGAGCACACTGGAAATCGGCATCATCTCGGCCATCCCTGCCGCCGGCATGATGCTCTCGGCTTTTCTGGTCGACGCCTGCTGCCGCCATCTCACCCGGCGCACCATCTATCTGCTGTGTTTCAGCCTGTGCACGGTCAGCATCGCCTTGCTCGAGTCCGCGTTCGGCTCGTTGTGGCTGCTGGCGTTGCTGCGCCTGGGCCTGGGGCTTGGCATGGGGATCGCCATCATCCTCGGCGAGTCGTGGGTCAACGAACTGTGCCCCGAACATAACCGCGGCAAGATCATGGCCTTGTACGCCACCAGCTTTACGGGCTTTCAGGTGCTGGGCCCGGCCATGCTGGCAGTGTTGGGCGCCGATAGCCCGTGGATCACGGGTGTCGTCACGGTCTGTTATGGGCTGGCGTTGCTGTGCATTGTGCTGACGGTGCCTAACGACCATGTCGAGCACGAAGAGGGCGAAAAAAGCTTCGGCCTGGCCGGGTTCTTCCGTGTGGCACCGGCGTTGTGCATGGCGGTGCTGTTCTTCTCGTTCTTCGATGCCGTGGTGCTGTCGCTGCTGCCGGTGTACGCCACCAGCCATGGCTTTGCCGTTGGCGTGGCGGCGTTGATGGTGACGGTGGTGTTTGCCGGCGACATGCTTTTCCAGCTGCCGCTGGGCTGGTTGGCCGATCGGGTTGAGCGCACAGGGCTGCACCTGGCGTGCGGGCTGGTGGCGATGGTGATCGGCATCGGTTTGCCTTGGCTGCTGAATCTGACCTGGCTGCTGTGGCCGCTGCTGGTGGTGCTGGGCGCGGTGGCGGGGGGGATCTATACCTTGGCGCTGGTGCTGATCGGGCAGCGCTTCAAGGGCCAGGACCTGGTCACTGCCAACGCCAGTGTGGGCTTGCTGTGGGGCGTAGGCAGCCTGGTCGGGCCGCTGGTCAGTGGGGCGGCCATGAATGTCGCGCCGCATGGTTTGCCCATGGCGCTGGCACTGATGGCCGGGCTGTTCGTGTGCTTTGCCAGGCAGTCATACCGGCGCCGTGGGCGGATGCGGGCTGTGGCGCAGTGATAACCCTTTACGCCGCGCCGATGCTTACCCAATAGCGCGTCCTGTACTCGACCCGCACGGGCAGGCTGCGGGTGAGCAGTTGCAGAATTTGCCCGGTGTCAGCCAACTGATAGGTGCCGGAAACCTTCAAGCCCGCCACTTCTGGAGCGCAGCGCAACAGGCCCGGTCGGTAGCGGCCGAGTTCGCTGGCAAACTCGGCAAGCGGCATCTGCTGCACGCTGAGTACACCTTCGGTCCAACCCCAGGGGTCGTTGTGCAGTGTTCTGGCCTGAATGCTGCCGTCGGCTGTGACTTGCAAGGTTTCACCGGGCAGCACTTGCCTCGCTGAGGCCGAGGCAGGGAACAGCGTGACTTCACCACGACGCACCGACAGCAGCAGCCCCTGGCTGTTTTCGCGCAGCAACAGCTGGCCATCGAAGGTGGTCAGCGGGCCGACACGGGTGGCGACGTGGAACGGGCGGTTGTCGTTGGGGTTGCTCTCCAGGCTGACCTCGCCATGGATCAGTTTCAGCTGGCGTTGCTCCGCGCTGTAGTGCAAGTCGATGGCACTGGCGGTGTTGAGCTGGATGCGGCTGCCGTCACTGCCTTGCCATTGGCGCCGTTCGCCTGTGGCAGTGCTGGTGTCGGCCAGCAGCTGTGGCAGGCCTAGCGGTTCGCGCGCGGCCCAGCCCAGGCTGCCGCCCACGGCCAACAGCCCCAGCAACTTCAGGTGGTCCCTGCGGCTGGCTTTTGGGTGCTGGCTAGCGTCCAGGGTGCGCCGGCTCAGGTCCTTGGGCAGCCCGGCCAATTCATCACCCAGATTACTGACTCGCTGCCAGGCCAGGCGGTTGTGTGGGTGGCTGGCCAGCCAGTGTTGAAACTGCTGCTCGGTGCGCGGGCTGGGGGTGTCGAAACGCAGCTTCACCAGCCAGTCGATGGCCTGATCGACCTGCGCCTGTGCGGGCGTACCATCAGGCATCGGCATAGCGCAACCGGTAGCAGGCGCCCAGGGCTTTGGCCAGGTCGCGCTCAACGGTGGCCCTGGACACCCCCAGACGTTGGGCAACCTGCACGATGCTCAAACCGTCTAGCTGGGCCAGCAGGAACGCTTGGCGGACGCGCGGTTTCAACTGCTGCAAGGCGCGGTCGAGGCGTTCCAGGCTATCGAGGATGACAAGCTTATCCTCTTCGCTGGGCACTTCTGCTTCGGGCAGGTGAGCCAGGCCCTCCTGGTAGGCCCGCTCCAGCGCGCGGCGGCGGAACTGGTCGATCATCAAGCCACGGGCGATGCTGCTGAGGTAGGCGCGCGGTTCTTTGAGCGGCGACACCTGGCGGGCGCGCAACAACCGCACGAAGGTATCCTGGGCCAGGTCTGCGGCATGTTCACTGCAACCGACCCGGCTGCGTAACCAGCCGCGCAACCAGGCATGGTGAGACTGGTAGAGCAGAGCGACCTCGGTGGGCTTGAGCGTGTCGTTGATCTGCATCGTAGAGAAGGCCCAGTCCAGTGATGTGTGCGATTGTGAATAGTTCTCAATTCTATGCGGGTAAGATGGCGCGGAGCAATGGCATGCCAAAGATTAGCTGCGCAAGAACCGGCGTTTGCCCGATGAACGGCTGCGCTAAGCTGGACCTGCAATCGACTTGATGGAGGTGCCATGATGCTGGCCGACCTTTCGCCTGAGGCCTATCACGAGGCCGCGCAACACCTGGCGGCACTTGACCCGGACTGGTCACGGCATATCGCAGCGATCGGGCCCTGCCTGCACCAGGCTACGCCGGGACGTGAGCCTTATGAGGCATTGGTGCGGGCGATTGCCTACCAGCAACTGCACGCCCGCGCCGCCGAGGCGATCCTGGGGCGTTTGCTGGCACTGTTCCCGGCAGATGATTTTCCCCAGCCAGAGCAGTTGCTGGCGGTATCCCCGGAAACCCTGCGTGCCTGCGGCTTTTCGGCGAGCAAGCTGGTGACGGTCCAGGGCATTGCTCAAGCCACCCTGGAGGGCCTGGTACCGACGCGGGAGCAGGCGTTAACCATGGCTGACGAGGCGTTGATCGAACGCCTGGTGGCGCTGCGTGGGGTAGGGCGGTGGACGGTGGAGATGCTGCTGATCTATAGCCTGGGGCGTTCTGACATTCTGCCGGTGGACGATTTTGGCGTGCGCGAGGGGTATCGGCGGCTCAAGGGGCTGGAGACGGCGCCGACACCGGCGCAAATGCGTTCGCTGGGCGGCGCCTGGCGGCCGTTTCGTACCGTGGCGGCCTGGTACCTGTGGCGGGCCTGAGGTTTTCGCATCGCCCGTACAGGCAACAACATATCCGGGAAACAAAGATGAACCTCTACACCACCCCCGACCAACGCTGGCAAGCCGTAGAGAGCCGCGACACTGCCGCTACAGGCCACTTTGTCTACGCCGTACGTACCACCGGCGTCTACTGCCACCCCGGCTGCAAATCACGCCAGGCCAAGCGTATGAACGTCGAGTTCTACGACACTGCCGCGGCTGCCGAGGCTGCCGGCTACCGTGCTTGCAAACGCTGTATCAGCAAGGCCAGCGCCACCCGCCACAGCCAGCTGGTTACTCACGCCTGCCGCTTGATCGAAACCAGCGACCCCGTTCCAAGCCTCGGCCAACTCAGTGCACGGCTGGCCGTCAGCCCCTTCCACCTGCATCGGCTGTTCAAGGCCGAAACCGGGGTTACCCCCAAAGCCTACGCCACGGCCTTCCGGGCCCGGCGCCTGCGTGCGCACCTGGAAGACGACCAGCACTCGGTCACCGATGCTATCTACAACGCCGGCTACAACTCCAACAGCCGCTTCTACGAAAGTGCCGACCAGCGCCTGGGCATGCGCCCCCGGCAATACCGCGCCGGCGGTGCCGGGGCAACCATTCACTTCGCCCTTGGGCAATGCTCGCTGGGTGCAATACTGGTAGCCCAGAGCGACAAGGGCATCTGCGCGATTCTGCTGGGCGACGACCCCGAGGGCTTGTTGCACGAGCTGCAGGATCAGTTCCCCAAGGCCCACCTGATTGGCGGCGACAGCGCCTACGAGCAGAAGGTCGCCGAAGTGATCGGTTTCGTCGAAGCGCCCTCCTTGGGCCTGGCCCTGCCGCTGGATGTGCAAGGCACCGCGTTTCAGGAGCGGGTGTGGCAGGCGCTGCGTGAGGTGCCGGCCGGAAGCAGGGTCAGCTACACAGACATCGCCGAGCGCATTGGCGCCCCCAAGGCCGTGCGGGCGGTCGCCATGGCCTGCGCGGCCAACCGTATTGCCGTGGCCATCCCTTGCCACCGCGTGGTGCGCCGGGATGGCGACATCAGCGGTTACCGCTGGGGCGTGGAGCGCAAACAGCAATTGCTGAAGCGAGAAACGGCACTCTCCTGACCGCCCGAAGCCGCGTAGAATCTCCCGCCAAATCGAATTGCAAAGAGGAATATTCGATGAGGCGTGTCAGCCTTGCCCGTTATTGCCCAGGTCTGATTGCCCTGCTGGCCCTGATGCTGTTGCTTGTCAGCCCGGCCTGGTCGGCCCCGGCCACGCCATTGTCCAACCTGGCGGCTGCCGAGGCGCCCGCACTGGACGAAAACGCCAGCCTCGAACAACTGAGCGACCGCTTGGACCTCATCCGCCAAGGCGTCACCAGCGAGGCTAACGACGACGTGCTGTCGCAACTGCGCCTGGGCGCGATGCAGGTTCAGCGTCAAGCTGATGCACTGAGTACACAGCGCACTGCCGATGTGGGAAAACTCGACGATCAGCTGAAGGTCATCGGCCCGGCCCAGCCGGGCGAGGCCGCTACCCTGACGCAGCAGCGCAAAGCGCTGGAGGCCGAGAAAAAGGCGCTGGTAGCCCAGCAGGATCAGGCCACCAAGCTGACCCAGTCGGCCCGTGACCTGTCCACGCAAATCGTCAACCTGCGCCGCAGCCAGTTCAACTCGCAAATCACCAGCCGCGCAGCCTCGCCGCTGAGCCCGGCGTTCTGGCAGAGCATCATCCGCCCCACCCAGGACGACGTAGCGCGCCTGCGTGACCTGCGCGGGGAGGCGGCCGACGCCATCAGCAGCGCCTTCAGCGCCGAAAACCGCTGGCTGTTCGTTGCCAGCCTGGTGGCGGCGATTCTGGTGTGGACGTTGGTACGGCGCGTGCTTGAACGCTTGCTGGCCAGTGCCATGATCCGTTGGTTGCCGGAGGGCCGCCTGCGCCGCAGCGCCTTGGCTCTGGGCGTTAGCCTGGCAACCCTGGGCACCATCGCCGGCTCGGTGTCTTTGCTGCGCTGGGGGCTGGAAAGCAATGCGCGATTGGGTTCGGATATCACCAGCCTGACCAATCACATTCTTACCCTGGTGGTGTTCAGTGCCTTCATCACAGGCCTGGGCCGCGCCATGCTGATGCTGCAGCGTCCGTCCTGGCGGTTGCCGGCGATCCACGACGAAGTCGCCAGTGCGCTGGGCTGGTTCCCGAAGGTGCTGGCATTGGCACTGATGGTCATGATGACCATGGAGCGCATGAACAGCGTGATCGGTGCCAGCCTGGCGCTGACGGTGGCCGTCAACGGGCTGACCGCGCTGGTGGTGGCGCTCACCTTTGCAGGCGCGCTGCTGTGTTACCGCCGCACCCTGCGCAAGCATGACCTGGAGCGCCCGACGGGCCTGGCCGGGCTGATCCCGTTCGTGATGGTCATCTGGCTGACGTTGATCCTGCTGGCACTGCTCACCGGCTACCTGACACTCGCCTATTTCCTCACCGCCAAGCTGTTGTGGGTCAGCCTGGTGATCACCTGTGCCTACTTGCTGACCACCTTCTTCGGCGACCTGTGCGAAACCCTGCTGTCGCCCCGACAGCCCGGTGGCCTGGCACTGGCGTCGACCCTGGGCCTGGCGCCTCGCCATCAGGCGCAGGCCAGCACCATACTGGCCGGCATCGGCCGCACTGTCGTGCTGTTCCTGGCACTGCTGCTGGTGTTGATGCCGTCGGGCACCAGCCCTAGCGAATTGCTGCTGAGTCTGGGCGACTGGGATGGGACCGGCGGCAAGGTGCTCGGCAACCTGAACATCGTGCCGCAGGACATCCTGCTGGCCTTGGCGATCTTCCTCGGTGGCCTGTTCGCCATCCGTGTGGTCAAGCGCTGGCTGAGCGACCGCCTGCTGCCGGAAACCGAGATGGATGCCGGCATGCGGGCCTCGCTGGTGACCCTGGTGGGTTACCTGGGTTTCCTGTTCCTGGCCATGCTGGTGATGTCGACCTTGCGTATCAACCTCACCAGCCTGACCTGGGTGGTCAGTGCCCTGTCGGTCGGTATCGGTTTCGGTTTGCAGCAGATCGTGCAGAACTTCATTTCTGGCCTGATTCTGCTGACCGAGCGACCGGTGAAGGTCGGCGACTGGGTCAGCCTGGCGGGTGTCGAGGGTGATATCCGCCGCATCAACGTGCGCGCCACGGAGATCCAGATGTCTGACCGTTCCACGGTGATCGTGCCCAACTCGCAGTTCATCTCGCAGAACGTGCGCAACGTGACCATGGGCAACGCGCTGGGCGTGGTCAGCATTACCTTGACACTGCCGCTGGAGACTGATGCCAACCGCGTCCGGGAGCTGCTGCTGGCGGCATACCATGAGCATGAGGCGATTCTGGATGCGCCAGCTGCCTCGGTGTCGTTCAAGGACCTGACGTCCAGCGGTATGGTGATTGGTGTGAGTGGCTATGTGGCCGGGCCGCGGCAGGTATCGGGAGCCCGCAGCGACCTGCTGTTCACCATTCTTGGCCGGTTGCGTGATGAAGGCATTCCACTGTCTTCGCCGCAGAGCATGGTGCTGGTGCAGGAGGGGGCGCGGCCGGCTGACGAGTCGATGTAGGCATCGGGGGGCAGTCCAGCTGGTAGGAGCGGGGGTGGACACACACCGGAGTTTGGACACAGGCCGCCGTAGGACCGGGTTTACCCGCGAACACCGGCAGAGCCGGTGCCATTACGCGGCCCCTTGCGATATCAGCCCAGGCAGCGGGTTACGTGCTTGACCGACTGATAGGCCGACAACCCCCAAGGCCCCAGCTCACGGCCGATCCCGCTGCCCTTGGTGCCCCCCCAGGACGTTTCGACGAACACCGCCTGCACCGAGTTGATCCACACATGGCCAACCTCCAGCGCATCGGCCACGCGCTCGGCGCGTTCCAGGTCGGCGGAGCATACTGTAGCCACCAGCCCGAAGCGGCTGTCATTGGCTTCGGCAATGGCCTGTTCCTCGGTGGCAAAGCGCCGTGCGCAGAGCACCGGGCCAAAGATTTCCTCGGTCCACAGGCGGCTGTCTTTCGGCACATCGGTATACAGCGTCGGGCTGACGAACCAGCCTTCACGGTCCAGTGCATGGCCGCCAGCCAGGCACTGCAAACCTTCTTCCCGCGCCGTGGCAAAGTAGCTGGCCACCTTCAGCCATTGCGCCTGGCTGGTCAGCGGGCCCATGTCGACCTCTTCGGTCAAAGGATTACCCACCCGCAGGTTTTCCAGTGCCGCCTGCAAGCGCGGCAGCAGTGCATCGGCAATGCCGTCCTGCACCAGCAGCCGCGATGTGGCCGAACACATCTGGCCGGCGTTCCAGCTGATGCCGGCAACAATCCATTCCACCGCCTGGTCGACATCGCAATCATCGAACACCACGATGGCCGACTTGCCGCCCAGTTCCAGCGTCACCGGCCGGCACTGCGCCGACGCGCTGCGCATCACCTGGCTGCCGACGCTGTTGCTACCGGTGAAGGACAACTTGTCCAGGCCATTGTGGTTGCTCAGTGCGGCGCCGGTCTCGGCCTTGCCGTTGACGATGTTCAGCACCCCGGCGGGCAGGCCAAGGGCGTCGGCGATTTGGCCGTAGGCCTGCTCGATCAGCGGGGTGACCTCTGAAGGCTTGAGCACCACGGTGCAACCGGCGGCCAGGGCCGGGGCAAGTTTCCAGGCGCTGGTCACCAACGGGAAGTTCCACGGCACGATCAGGCCGACCACGCCCACCGGTTCAAGGCGGGTGCGGGCGGTGAAACCCGGCGCAGCCAGGGGCACAGTGCGGTTTTTCGATGGCAGCTGCTCGGCCAGCTCGGCGTAATAGCCAAAGGTGGCGATGGCGTCATCCAGGTCGATTTCCGCTTCGTGACGCGGTTTGCCGTTATTGCGCATCTGCACGGTGACAAGCGCTTCGCGGCGCTGCCCGAGCTGTTCGGCAAAACCACGCAGGAAGGCGGCACGTTCACTGGCGCAGGTGCTTTTCCAGGCGGGCAGGGCGCTGCGGGCAGCGGCGACGGCCTGGTCGACCTGGCTCACGCTGGCGGCCATCAGCTCGGCGAACGGTTGCCCCAGCGCAGGGTCGTTGACGCTGATGCAGTCGCTGCCTTGGCCTTCGACCCAATGGCCGGCGATATAGTGGGAAGTGGTCATGATCGGTTTCCAGTCAGGCCATTTCGGCGGTGGTCACAGGCGTATGCGCGGTGCTTTTGCAACGCACCCATCGCGGCCCCAGGGGGCCATAAACGCCAGCAGGTTCAGGGAACAGGTTGAGCAACAGCAGGTACAGCACGCCAGCCAGCCCCAGCGTGACCGGCAGGCTCAGGTCGATGCCGCCCGCCAGGTCACCCAGTGGGCCGACGAACTGCCCCGGCAGGTTGACGAAGCACAGGCCAACCGCCGCGCTGGGGATCCACGCCCCCATGCCGCGCCAGTTCCAGCCGTGCAGGAACCAGTAGTGGCCACCACGCTGGCCGCGGGTGAATACCTGCAGGTCGTCGGCGTGGTAGAAGCCGCGGCGGGTAATCAGGCCAAGGATCATGATCACCATCCACGGGCTGGTGCAGGTAATGATCAGCACGGCAAAGGTCGATACGCTCTGCACGAGGTTGAAGGTGAAGCGGCCAATGAAGATGAAGCCAATCGCCAGCACGCCGATCAGCAGCGTAGCGCCAGCACGGCTGAGCAGGCGCGGGAACACGCTGGACATGTCCAGGCCGGTGCCATACAGCGCGGTGGTGCCGGTGGACATGCCGCCGATCACCGCAATCAGGCACACCGGCAGGAAGAACCAGCTAGGGGCAACTGCCAGCAGGCCGCCGACATAGTTGTTGGCGGCAATGTAGTCCGGCGCCTGGGTGGCGACCAAGGTGGCCGTACACAGGCCGAACAGGAAAGGAATCAGCGTCGCTCCCTGTGCCGCGATCACAGCCAGCATGATGCGTGCCTTGGGGGTTTCGCGTGGAATGTAGCGCGACCAGTCACCCAGGAAGGCGCCAAACGACACCGGGTTGCTCATGGCCAGGATCGCCGCGCCGACGAACGCAGCCCAGAAGCCTGCCTGGCCAAGGTTGACGCTGCCTGCGTAGCCGGCATCGAAGGGCCCGGCAAAGGCGACGATGCCCAGCAGGAACAGCAGGCTCGAGGCCCAAACGGCAATCTTGTTGACCCACAGCATGAAGCGGAAGCCAAAGATGCATACCACCAGGACCAGCACCGCGAACAAACCATAGGCCAGGCCGAGGGTCAGGTCGGTCTCTGGCAGGCCGGCCAGGCGCTTGGCACCACCGACCAACGCATCGCCCGAGCTCCACACCGAGAGCGAGAAAAACGCCACCGCCGTAAGCAGCGACAGGAACGAGCCGACGATGCGCCCGTGTACGCCAAAGTGCGCGCCCGATGAAACAGCGTTGTTGGTGCCGTTAAGCGCGCCAAACAGCCCCATCGGTGCAAGGATCAGCGCGCCGATGCCAACGCCAAGCAGAATCGCCCACACACCCGCCTGGAATGACAACCCGAAAAGCACCGGGAAGCTGCCCAGTACGGCGGTAGCGAAGGTATTGGCACCGCCGAAGATCAGGCGGAACAGGTCTAGCGGGGAGGCGTCGCGTTGATCGGCGGGGATCTGTTCGACGCCGTTGGTCTCGATACCGGTCGAGTGGCTCATGGTGGTGCTCCAGCGCGGTTGTTGTAGCCAGCGCAGTGCGCGGGCCTTCTTGTGGGTGCGATGGCAGGGCGGCAGCGCCGCGTAAAGGGTGATCAGGCCGGTGTTACGACCGACAGGTGCTCGTGGCAGGCCAGCCACTGGTCACCATGGCGGCGGAAGACAATGGTCTCGCGCTCGCTCAACGGGTGCTCTTCACCGCCGATGCGGATACGCGTGGCCACATCGTGCATGAAAACAGCCACGTCGCCTTGCAGGCTTACATGGGCGTTGCCCGATTCGCAGGCAAGCACGGTGAAGCCCTCGGCCTGCCACTGGGCCCACAGCTCTTCATAGGCGCGACGCGACAGCAGCGGATACGGCAAGGTGTGAAACAGAAAGGTGGCGTCTTCGCTGAAGCAGGCGAAATAGCGGGCGGTGTCGTTGCTGGCGAACGCCGCGACGAGGTCGGCGGCGGCTTGCCGCACTTGGAGTGTCTGGTCCACGGGAGTGGCCTCACGGTTTTTTGTGATTGTGGTGAAGCGATTCTGGTGGCGGTTGGCGAGGGGAAAAATCGCTGGCGGCAAATAATCAGTTCAGAAATTTGTGAACTGATGGGGCACAGGGCAGTACAGGCAAGCCGACTGACGGTCTCTCCCACCCTCCATCCTTGCCTACGCTGATACTCCCAACCCGCTGAAGCAAGGAGATCCACTGTGGCCTTCCAATACAAGCGTCTGGACAAGAACAACGCAGCCGTACTGCTGGTCGACCATCAGACCGGTTTGCTCTCGCTGGTAAGGGACATCGACCCCGACCGCTTCAAGAACAACGTGTTGGCCCTGTCCGACCTGGCCAAATACTTCAAGTTGCCGACCATCCTCACCACCAGTTTCGAGACGGGGCCCAACGGCCCGCTGGTGCCGGAACTGAAAGAGCAGTTCCCTGATGCCCCCTACATTGCACGCCCGGGCAACATCAACGCCTGGGACAACGAAGATTTCGTCAAAGCGGTAAAAGCCACCGGCAAGAAGCAGCTGCTGATTGCTGGTGTGGTTACTGAAGTATGCGTGGCCTTCCCGGCCCTGTCGGCATTGGAGGAGGGCTTCGAGGTATTCGTCGTCACCGACGCCTCTGGCACGTTCAACGAACTGACCCGTGACTCGGCCTGGCGACGCATGGAGGCTGCCGGGGCGCAACTGATGACCTGGTTCGGCGTGGCCTGCGAACTGCACCGTGACTGGCGCAACGACATCGAAGGGCTGGGTACTCTGTTCTCCAACCATATCCCGGACTACCGCAACCTGATGACCAGTTACAACAAGCTGGCCAAATAGTGCCTCCCGGGGGCTGCACGACAGCCCCCACATCAATCTGCAAGCGAAGCGGCAAACTGGCATTAATCGACCATACTCACTCTTCATTCGCCTTCAGGAGCGTGTCATGTCGAAGCCGTCCAGGAAGCCCTCCAAAAAACAGCCAGAAAAGCTGGGCGGTAAGGCGTACGAAAAAGCGCTCAAGAACCTGCATGTAGAGTTGGTGAAGCTACAGGAGTGGGTGGTCGCCAAGGGCCTGAAGGTATGCATTGTCTTCGAAGGCCGCGATGGCGCCGGCAAGGGTGGCACCATCAAGGCCATTACCGAGCGTGTCAGCCCGCGGGTGTTTCGTGTAGTGGCGCTGCCCGCACCGACCGAGCGGGAAAAGACCCAGATGTACGTGCAGCGTTACCTGGGCCATCTGCCTGCGGCGGGTGAAGTGGTGATCTTCGATCGCAGTTGGTACAACCGTGCGGGCGTTGAGCGGGTAATGGGCTTTTGCTCTGACGAGCAAGTGGACAAGTTTCTGACCGGAGTACCCGGGTTCGAAAGGGTCATGGTCGATTCAGGGATCATCCTCATCAAGTACTGGCTTGAAGTCAGCGCCGATGAGCAGACCCGGCGCCTGCAGGATCGCATCAACGACGGCCGCAAGCTGTGGAAGTTGTCACCGATGGACCTCAAGTCGTATAGCCGCTGGGATGAATACACCCAAGCGCGTGACGAAATGTTCCAGGCGTCGGATACCGCTTGGGCGCCGTGGTTCATGGCCAATTCCAACGACAAACGTCGCGCCCGGCTGAATATCATCAGCCATCTGCTCAGCCGTATTCCCTACAAGGATATAACCCGCGACCAGCACGTGAAGCTGCCCAAACGCGGCAAGATCGGCAAGTACAAGGCAGTCGCCTACCCGTTCAAGTTCGTCGAAGAACGCTTCTGAACCCCTCCCAGCAGGGAGCTGCGAAGGTACGAGCTCATGCCACATGACGGCAGCCTGTTGCAGGCGACGGTGGTATTCCTTTTGGCGGTGGTACTTCTGGTACCGCTGGCGCAGCGTCTGAAAATGGGCGCAGTACCGGGATACCTGTTGGCGGGTATCCTGATTGGTCCGTCGGTGTTTGGCCTGCTCGGCAACCCGGACAACGTGGCGCGGCTGTCGGAAATGGGCGTGGTCATGCTGTTGTTCGTGATTGGCCTGGAGCTGTCCCCAAAGCGTCTGTGGACCATGCGCCGGGCGCTATTTGGCGTCGGCAGCTTGCAAGTGGGGCTGACCGCTGTGCTGCTTGGGCTACTGGCATTCTGGCTGTTCGACCAATCGAAACCTGCCGCCATCGTGCTGGGCCTGGGCCTGGCGCTGTCGTCCACTGCCTTTGGCTTGCAGGTACTGGCCGAGCGCAAGGACCTGGGCAAACCTCATGGCCGCATGGCCGTGGCCATCCTGCTGTTCCAGGACATTGCCGCCATTCCCTTGATTGCCGTGGTGCCGCTGCTCGGTGGCGATGTCAGCACTGCTGACGAAGGTGCCTGGCCCTTGCTGGCTGTGGTTGTCGGCATTGGTGTGCTGATTGTTTTTGGCCGTTATCTGCTGACCCCGATATTCAAGTGGACGGTGGGTTCGGGCCTGCCTGAACTGTCGACCGCCACGGCCTTGCTGGTCGTGCTGGGCACCGCTTGGTTGATGGAGCATGTGGGTGTGTCGATGGCGCTGGGGGCCTTCCTGGCCGGTGTGCTGATGGCCGAGTCGCCGTTTCGCCACGAACTGGAAACCCAGATCGAGCCGATCAAAGGCCTGCTGCTTGGATTGTTCTTCGTTGGCGTAGGTATGAGTGCCGACCTGCGTCTGCTGTTCGGCATGCCGCTGATGGTGCTGGGCCTGACCGTGCTGCTGGTGGCCATCAAGCTGCCCTTGCTGTATGGCCTGGGGCATACGGCCGGAGGGCTCAACCAGGCCCAGGCGTTATGCCTGGGCGTGGTGCTGGCTTCGGGCGGCGAGTTTGCCTTCGTGGTGTTCAAGCTGGCGCTGGAGCACCAGGTACTCACCCAACAGGTACACGACCTGCTGGTGCTGGCCATCACCTTGTCGATGGCGGTGGTGCCCTTGGTCATGATGGCCCTGGCGCGGCAGCTGCGCGATGACAGCCCTGTACAGGCATCCCCTGAAACGGGCCAGTGAATTACGCCTTGCTGGCGCATTGGGTATCGGGAGGTGAATTATGCAGTCGAGTTTCAAGCTGGACAGCGCCCTTTCGCGGGGCTTGCTCGATGTGCTCATCAAGGCCGGTCTGGTAGCCGCCTTGGTGATCTTCGCTTTCCAGGTGTTTCAGCCGTTCCTGGAGTTGATGATGTGGGCGGTGATCCTGGCGGTTACGTTGTACCCGTTGCATTGCCGTATCCAGCGCCGCACCGGGCTCAAGCAAGGCTATGTGGCGACGCTGGTGGTGCTACTGGTTCTGGTGCTGCTGCTGGTACCTATCTACCTGGTGATGATGTCCATTGGCGAATCGGTAGACAGCCTGGTGACGCTACTCAAGAGCGGCGCCTGGAGCGTGCCGGTCCCGCCTGATTCCGTGGCGACCTGGCCACTGATCGGGCCGAAGGTGCATGCGCTGTGGTTGGCGGCCTCCGAAAACATGGCCAGTGTGCTGAATCAGTGGATGCCCCAGATCAAGGGGGCCGGGCTAACGGTGCTGGGCGCTGCGGCCAGCGCCGGTGGGGCTTTCCTTCTGTTCATCGGCGCAATCATCATTTCCGGGGTCATCATGGCCTTCGGTGAACGCGGTGAAATCGCTGCCCAGCGCATCGCCATGCGGGTTTCAGGCGCAGAGCGCGGTAAACCCCTGGCCACGCTGTGTACGGCTACCATTCGCGCGGTGGCACAAGGAGTGATTGGCATTGCCTTCATCCAGATGCTGCTGATCGGTGTTGGTTTTATCGTCAAAGGGGTTCCCGGTGCCGGGATGCTGGCCATCGTCATCCTCATGCTGGGCATTGCCCAGGCCCCGGCGACGCTGGTGACCTTGCCGGTGATCATTTATGTGTTCAATGCTGAAGGCTTCACGGTGGCGACCATCATTTTTGCCGTCTACACCTTTGTCGCCGGCCTTGCCGACAACGTGCTCAAGCCGCTGCTGCTGGGACGCGGGGTCGATGTACCGATGCCGGTGGTACTGATCGGCGCATTGGGCGGGATGGTGGTCAAAGGCATCATCGGCTTGTTCATCGGCCCGGTAATCCTTGGCGTGGCCTACGTGTTGTTCTGGCAATGGGTTGCGCTGCAGGTGCCGGAGCAACCGGCACCCCCTGCCGCCTGAGCCATGCCCAACCGCTGCTGTGGCCTGGGGCTGCTGATCGTGCTGGCCGGTTGCACCCAAGTCGGCCCGGATTATGAAAAGCCCCAAACGCCGTGGTTGGGCGGCTGGAGCACGCCAATGCTGGAGCAGGCCGAGCGCAGCGCGGCGGCGCCCGACCTGCGCGAGTGGTGGGCGGTGTTTGCCGACCCGACGCTGAATACGCTGATAGCCGAGGCCGACGCCAACAACACCAACCTGCGCGTGGCTGGCCTGCGTATCGCTGAAGCCCGTGCCCAGTTGGCCATCGTGCAGACCGGGCGTTATCCGCAGCTGCAGCAACTGAGTGCGCAAAGCCTGTACCTGAAGCAGGATCAGTCTGGTACGCCTTCGGCCCGTGATTCGGTGTTCTGGCAATCCAGCGTGGGCTTCGACATCGGCTGGGAAATTGACTTCTGGGGCCGCTTCAGTCGCGCCATCGAAAGCGCCGATGCAGTCTATTTCGCCTCCCAGGCCAACTACGCCGATGCCATGCTGCTGCTGCGTGCGCAGGTGGCCGACACCTACTTTGCCCTGCGCACTGCCGAGGCGCGGCTGGCTATTGCACAAGAGAACGCCAAGCGCCAGGCGCGTAGCCTGGAGATCACCGAGCGGTTGTTCCGCCACGGTGAAAATGACGAACTCGACTGGCAGCAGGCGCGTACTCAATACCTGGCGACCCTGGCCACCATTCCCGAGTTCGAGAACCAGCTCAATGCCCTGCGCAATGTGCTGTGTTCGCTGCTCGGCCGCCCGCCTGGGCCGCTGCCGCAGCTGGCGGCCGGGCATGGCCAATTGCCCTTGCCAGACCGGGCAGTGTTGCAGGATGTACCGGCCAGCCTGCTGCAGCGCCGCCCGGACATCCGTGCCGCCGAGCAGGCAGTGGCGGCGCAGTCGGCGCTGGTCGGGGTGGCCGAAGCCGATCTTTATCCACAGCTGAGCTTGCTTGGCAGTATCGGCTGGACCTTTTTATCGGCCAATCATCTGCCCGACACCTTCGACCTGGCGGCTGGCCCAAGCCTGATCTGGAACCCGTTCGACTATGGCCGGCGCAAGAACACGGTACGCGTGGAAGATGCCCGCTTGCAGCAACTGATCGAGTTGTACCAGCAGGGCGTGCGCGAAGCCGCCCGTGAGGCCGACGATGCTGCCAGCGGGCTGGTGCGCTCGCTGCAGAGTGCAACCATTCGCGACCAGGCCTCTCAGGCTGCACAGCGCTCGCTGAATCTGGCCAGCTCGCAGTATCGCGAAGGCTTCGCCGATTTTCAGCGGGTGCTCGATGCTCAGCAACTGCTGTTGCAGCAACAGGACGGCTACCTGGTCAGCCGTGGCAACGCGGTCAGCAGCCTGGTGACGTTGTACAAGGCCCTGGGTGGTGGTTGGGACGCCAGCCGCGCGCCGATCGACCCGGCGACCCGCCAGCAAATGCAGCAACGCACCGACTGGGGCGAATTGCTCGACGAGCCAGCCCCCTCCGCGCATGCACAAGGTGAAACCGAATGAGCGACGCCACGCCCCCGACGCCCCCGTCAGCCCCGGATCGCGGCATGCGCTGGGTGCTGCTGCTGATTGCCGTCAGCCTGCTCTGGTACTTGCTGGCAGACCGCTATACGCCGTACACCCAGCAAGCTCGCCTCCAGGCTTACGTGGTCCCGGTGGCCGCCGAAGTGGCCGGGCAGATCAAGCGTGTGGCCGTAGGCAACAACCAGGAGGTGCGCCAGGGCGATGTGCTGTTCGAACTCGATCAGGAGCAGTACCGCATTGCCTTGGCCCGTGCCGAAGCCGACCTCGATACCGTGCGCCGGCAGATCGGCGCCAGTACCGCCGGCATCGATTCGGCGCAGGCAGCGCTGGTGGCCGCCCAGGCCAACGAACGTAAGGCGCGGCAGGACGCCGAGCGCCTCAAACGGCTGATTGACGAGGACCCCGGTACGGTGTCGGTGCGCCGCCTGGAAGGCGCCCAGGCCACCCGCGACCAGGCCATCAGCCAAGTGGCGGCAGCCCGCGCAGAGGTAGAGCGCGCCCGTGAGCAGCAGGGCGGGGCACAGGAAGACAACGCCCAACTGCGCAGTGCTGCGGCCAATGTGGAAAAGGCCCGCCTGGACCTTGCCCGTACCGTGGTGCGTGCCGACGCGAACGGGCTGATCACCGACCTGCGCACAGACGTTGGCCACTATGTCGGGGCGGGCAGCCCGATGATGACCCTGATCAGTATCCATGACGTGTGGATAAGTGCCGACATGACCGAGAACAACCTCGGTCGTTTGCGCCCTGAAACCCCGGTGCTGGTGGTGCTGGATGCGCTGCCGGGCACTGTGTTGAAAGGGCGTATCCGCAGCATTGGCTATGGCGTGAGCGTGGGCCAGAGCACGCCGCCTGGTACGCTGCCGACCGTGCAGAATAGCCGCGAGTGGCTGCGTTCGGCGCAGCGCTTTCCGGTGATTGTCGAACTGGAGCGCGATCAGCTTCAGGACAAGACCGTGCTGCGGGTCGGTGGGCAGGCCGAGGTCATGGCCCTGCCTAGCGAAGGCAACCCACTGAACCTGCTGGGCCGGTTGTTCATGTGGCTGATGAGCTGGCTGTCGTATGCCTATTGAATTGCGCCGCCTGCGCGCACTGCGCCTGGCCTGGGGCGTGGCGCTGTGCCTGGCGGTGAGCTTTGGTATCGGCTTGCCGGTGCCGATCCTGGCGCCGGTGTTTGCGGTGCTGTTGCTGGCCATGCGCAGTCAGCCATTGCCCCTGCGTGCAGCACCGGCCCTGGCGCTACTGGTGCTGCTCGCTTGCGGCAGCGGGTTGCTGCTGATTCCGCTGTTGCGCCATGCTCCGTTGGCTGGGGTGTTACTGGTCGGGGTGGGTGTTTTCCTGACCCTGCGCTATGCGCTGAAGGGCGGCAACGGCCTGCTGGCCAACCTGCTGGTGATCGGCCTGACCATGATCGCCGCTGCCGGCACCAGTGACTTCACCCTGGCATTGTCGGTGGTCGAAGCGCTGGCCAAAGGCATGCTGCTGGCAGTGCTGGGCACGTCGGTGGCGCATACGTTGTTCCCCGAACCCGCCAATGCGCCAGCACCGCCGGTGCCGCCGCTGCTGGGCAGCGAGCATGTCAGCTGGGTGGCGCTGCGTGCCACGTTGATCGTGATGCCGGCCTTTCTGCTGGCATTGATCGCCCCTGACCAGTACATGCCGTTGATCATGAAGGCCGTGAGTGTGGGGCAACAAGCAGGCGAAACCCGCGCGCGGCATGCCAGCCGGGAGCTGATCGGTTCAACCTTGCTTGCCGGGGTGTTGGCGATAGCGCTGTGGGTAGCGCTGAGCCTGTTCGTTCACCTGTGGATGTTCTTCTTGTGGGTACTGCTGTTCGCCCTTTGGCAGGCTCGGCGCCTGTACCAGGCGGTGCCGAGCCGGCAGAGCCCGGCGTACTGGGTCAGTTGCCTGACGACCATGTTGATCTTGCTGGGGCAGTCGGTGCAGGACAGTGCAGGTGGGCAGGATGTGTACAAGGCATTTGCGGTGCGTATGGCGCTGTTTCTGGCGGTGTCGGTGTATGCCAGCGCCATGTTGATCTGGATTGACCGGCTTCGGAGTCGGCGCGGGCTTCTTCGCGGTTAAGCCCGCTCTCCAGGCAATTCAGGGCTGCCAATCAACCCCACTCTCTTCCAGATAGGCATCCACCGCGGCGCCCACCGTCGGATGAAAAGCCTTCTCCCCCATATGTTCGAACAACTCGAACTGGCGCATCTTGTCCTTCACCGGGTCCTTCATTTCGGCGAACTGCAACTCCACCCCCCGCGCCTCCAATGCCCGGTCCAGCTCGGCCAGCATGTCCGCCGAAGTGATATCGATACTGGTCACAGGCTCAGCGGCAATTACCACCCGCTGCACAGGCGTTGGCGACGCGTCCACCGCCGCCATCACTGTGTTCTGGAACTGCTCGGCGTTGGCAAAGAACAACGGCGCGTCCCAGCGCAGCAGCACCAGCCCTGGAATACGCCGGGCCTGTGGATAACGCTGTATGTCATGGTAGCCGCGCAGCCCATCGGCCCGGCCGAGCACTGCGTAATGCGGCCGCCAGCCGTCCCACAGGAACTCGATCACCGACACCGCCACTGCAATGCAGATGCCGGGAATGGCGCCGAACACCGCCACGCCGACAAAGCAGGTGAACGACAGCCAGAACTCCCACTGCTGCATGCGGAAGATACGCTTGAGGTCGGCAAATTCGAACAGCCCCAGTGCAGCGGCAATCACCACCGCAGCCAAAGCGCTGTTAGGCAGGTGCTGCATCAGATTGGGCGCTACCAGCAGCAACAGGGTTACCGCCAGGGCGCCGATGATGCCGGTGAGCTGGGTCTGCGAGCCGGCAGCTTCGGCCACTGGGGTGCGTGACGAACTGCTGCTGATCGGGATGCCCTGAAACAGCCCCGAGGCCACGTTGGCCACGCCCAGACCGAACATTTCCTGGTTGGGGTTTACCCGCATCTTGAGGCGCGCGGCATAGGAGCGTGACAGCACACTGGTGTCGGCGAACGACACCAGCGCCACTGCAATCCCGCCCAGTAGCACCTCGACCAGGTCAATGTCGCTGACCCAGGGGAAGACGAAGCCGGGCAGGCCCTGAGGCAATTGCCCGAGTACCTTGACGCCCATCTGATCGAGGTTGAACACGCTCACTGCCAGCGTCGCCAATATCACGGCGATCAGGATGCCCGGCAGGCGCTTGAACGGTTTGAGCAGCAGAATCAGCGCCAGGCTACCGGCACCCACGACAAAGCTTGGCCAGTGCCCTTGGCCGGCGTATAGCGCCTGGCCCAAGTACCAAAGGTCGCGCAAGGGGCCTTCGCTGTCGACTTTGATGCCGAACAGCTTGGGCAACTGGCTGATCAATACGGTCAGGGCGATGCCGTTCATGTACCCATAGCGGATGGGCTTGGACAGCAACTCGGTGATGAAGCCCAGGCGCAGCAGCCCGGCAATCACACAGAACGCCCCGGCGACCAGCGCCATCATGCTGGCGATGGCGATCGCCCGCTGCGGGTCGCTGGCGGCGTATTGCACCACCACAGCCAGGATAGGCGCGGCCAGCGCCGAGTCCGGGCCCAGCACCAGGATACGGCTGGGACCGAACAGGGCATAGGCCAGCAGGGGGATGATGGTAGCGTACAGGCCATAGATACCGGGGACGCCGGAAGCCTCGGCGTAGGCGATGCCCACAGGCACGAGCATGGTGGTGAGCACCAGGCCGGCGGCGATGTCCTTGGGGAGCCAGGCTGCCTTGTAGTGGAGCAGGGTGACCAGGCCGGGTAACCAGCGTTGCCAGTCGAAACGAGTGGGTTGGGGCATGGTGTCGGCTCTGGGCGAGAAGGGCGCTGAACCTCAGCTTAGATCCTGAAGGCGGGGGCCGCTTTGCGGCCTGGCACGACGCAAGGCCGCCCCTGCCAAGGGCGCGCATGTCTGGGCAAAACAAAACCCCTTGAAGCGCAAGCCTCAAGGGGTTTGTGTGTGCTGCAGGTTACCGCTTAGACGTTAAAGCGGAAGTGCATCACGTCGCCGTCTTTGACGATGTAGTCTTTGCCTTCCAGACGCCACTTACCGGCTTCCTTGGCACCGGCTTCACCCTTGAACTGGATGAAGTCGTCATAGGCCACCACTTCAGCGCGGATGAAGCCTTTTTCGAAGTCGGTGTGGATAACGCCGGCTGCCTGCGGGGCAGTGGCACCGACGCGAACGGTCCAGGCGCGTACTTCCTGCACGCCGGCAGTGAAGTAGGTCTGCAGGTTCAGCAACTCGTAACCGGCGCGGATCACGCGGTTCAGGCCAGGCTCTTCCAGGCCCAGGGCCTCGAGGAACATGTCCTTCTCTTCACCGTCTTCCAGCTCGGCGATTTCCGCTTCGATCTTGTTGCACACCGGCACCACTACCGCGCCTTCTTCCTCGGCAATGGCCTTGACCACGTCCAGGTGCGGGTTGTTGTCGAAGCCGTCTTCGGCCACGTTGGCGATGTACATCACCGGTTTGCTGGTCAGCAAGTGGAAGCCACGGATGACGGCCTTTTCGTCGTCAGCCATGTGCTTCATCAGGCTGCGCGCAGGCTTGCCTTCGGTAAAGTGTGGAATCAGCTTTTCCAGAATGGCCTTTTGCGCCAAGGCGTCCTTGTCGCCGCCCTTGGCGTTGCGGGCTACCTTCTGCAGTTGCTTTTCGCAGCTGTCGAGGTCGGCGAAGATCAGTTCGAGGTCGATGATCTCGATGTCACGCTTGGGGTCGACGCTGTTGGAAACGTGGATCACGTTCTCGTCTTCGAAGCAGCGCACCACGTGGGCAATGGCGTCGGTCTCGCGGATGTTGGCGAGGAACTTGTTGCCCAGGCCTTCGCCTTTCGAGGCACCGGCAACCAGGCCGGCGATGTCGACGAATTCCATGGTGGTCGGCAGGATGCGGTTTGGCTTGACGATTTCAGCCAGCGCAGCCAGGCGAGCGTCGGGCATGGGCACGATGCCGCTGTTCGGCTCGATGGTGCAGAAAGGGAAATTCTCCGCCGCGATGCCAGACTTGGTCAGGGCGTTGAACAGGGTGGACTTGCCGACGTTGGGCAGGCCGACGATGCCGCAATTGAAACCCATGGGTATTCCCCTCTCTAAAGGAAATCAGGCCTTCTGGCTGTGCAGCTCGCGCATCGCCTTGGCGAAATCGCCGGCAAGCACGTCCGGCAGCACGCCGAGGGCAAAATCGATGCTGGCGTCGAGCTTCTCCTGCTCGGCGCGCGGCGCGCGGCCCAGGACGAAGTTGGATACCAGTTTGGCGTCACCCGGGTGGCCGATGCCAAGCCGCAGGCGGTGGAAGTCGTTCTGGTTGCCGAGCTGCGCGATGATGTCGCGCAGGCCGTTGTGCCCACCATGGCCGCCGCCGCGCTTGAGCTTGGCAACGCCCGGGGGCAGATCGAGTTCGTCGTGTGCCACCAGTATCGCTTCCGGCTTGATGCGGAAGAAATTGGCCAAGGCCGCTACGGACTGGCCGCTGCGGTTCATGTAGGTGGTGGGGATCAACAAACGAACGTCGTTGCCCTGATGGCTGAATTTAGCCGTCAGGCCGAAATACTTTTTGTCAGCGGTCAGCGAAACACGCTGGGCGCTGGCAAGGCGTTCAACGAAAAGAGCCCCTGCGTTATGCCGGGTCTGTTCGTATTCGGGGCCGGGGTTACCCAGGCCAACGATCAACTGGATGGCGGTCACGTCAGGGGCTCTTCCTTGGAGTTGGTGGGTTACAGTGCGCGCGGCACTGTAACCCGATCAACGCCGGCGTGCGAGTGGATTACTCGGCAGCGCCTTCTGCTTCTGGAGCAACGCGTGGAGCGTGAACGTTGGCAACAGCTTTGTCATCACCGTGGGCCAGAGCGACGAACTCTACGCCTTTCGGAGCTTTCAGGTCCGACAGGTGGATGATGGTGCCGATTTCAGCGTTGGCCAGGTCGACTTCGATGAACTCAGGCAGGTCCTTGGCTTCGCAGGAAACTTCGATCTCGGACTCAACGTGGGAGATCTCGCCGCCTTTCTTGACCGGGGCTTCTTCGTTGATGAAGTGAACCGGAACCTTGGCGGTCAGCTTCTGGCCAGCAACGACGCGAACGAAGTCGGCGTGCATGATGAAGCCTTTGGCCGGGTGGCGCTGCAGGGCCTTGACCACGACGTTTTGCTTGGCACCGTCGACGTTCAGTTCCAGAACGTGGCTGAAGGCAGCCTCGTTTTCGAACAGTTTGGTGATTTCCTTGGCCAGGATGGTCAGGGACTGGGCGTCCTGGTTACCACCGTAGACAACGGCTGGGATGTTCGCGGAGTGACGCAGGCGGCGGCTCGCACCTTTCCCCAGGTCAGTACGCGCTTGGGCGTTCAGAGTGAATTCAGTCATTTTGTTTCTCCAAAGTAGCCCCCCGAGGGCGTTTGCGACCAGCGCCAACGGGGATGGCAAAAAAGCCCCGCCCCAACACAGGTTGGGGCGGGGCGCTTCACATCAACACGTGTCCCGCTTAGCGGAACATCGCGCTGATCGATTCTTCGTTGCTGATGCGGCGTACCGCTTCAGCGACAACCGGTGCGATATCCAGCTGGCGGATACGGTCACAGGCTTGAGCAGCGGCAGACAGCGGAACGGTGTTGGTCACCACCAGCTCGTCCAGTACCGACTTCTCGATGTTCTCGATTGCGCGGCCCGACAGGACAGGGTGCGTGCAATAGGCGTAAACCTTGGCAGCGCCGTGCTCTTTCAGGGCCTTGGCCGCGTGGCACAGGGTGCCGGCGGTGTCGACCATGTCGTCTACCAGGATGCAGGTGCGCCCTTCGACGTCGCCGATGATGTGCATAACCTCGGAGTGGTTAGCCTTTTCGCGGCGTTTGTCGATGATACCCAGATCGACGCCCAGGGACTTGGCGACAGCGCGTGCGCGCACGACACCACCGATGTCCGGGGAGACGATCATCAGGTTCTCGAAACGCTGGTCTTCGATGTCGTCAACCAGTACGGGCGAGCCGTAGATGTTGTCGACGGGGATATCGAAGAAGCCTTGAATCTGGTCAGCGTGCAGGTCGACGGTGAGTACACGGTCGATACCTACGACAGTGAGCATGTCAGCAACGACTTTGGCGCTGATGGCTACACGTGCCGAACGCGGACGGCGGTCCTGGCGGGCATATCCGAAGTAGGGAATCACGGCGGTGATTCGGGATGCTGAGGAGCGGCGGAAGGCGTCGGCCATCACTACCAGTTCCATCAGGTTATCGTTGGTCGGGGCGCAGGTCGGCTGAATAATGAAAACGTCTTTACCGCGAACATTTTCATTGATCTCAGTACTGATCTCGCCGTCGGAGAATTTACCGACAGAGACGTCACCGAGAGGGATATGCAGCTGACGTACGACACGCCGAGCCAGATCGGGGTTAGCGTTCCCCGTAAAGACCATCATCTTGGACACGCGCAGTACCTGAAGGCTGAGGGTATACCTGGATGAGTATAAGGAAAATGGCAGGGGCGGCTGGATTCGAACCAACGCATGGCAGGATCAAAACCTGCTGCCTTACCGCTTGGCGACGCCCCTGTATCTGTTGCTGCGAACGCTCATGCGCTCGACTTCTTGACCAGACTTTGCAGCTTACGATGCAACATCGAAACATTGCTTCCTTTGGCCACAAACCCTGTTTGGGTCGCTGAAAGAAGGGCCAGAACTTTATCAGCTTCGGCTTTGCTTGGGAAGGCCCCAAACACACAACTTCCAGTGCCGGTTAGTCGAGCCTCAGTGAATTTTCCCAGTGAATTCAACGCATTGCGAACTTCTGGGTAATTCTGCTCTACCACCGGTTGGCAGTCATTTCGACTGTTTCCCTCGGGAACGGGGCGCATCTTAAGGGGGAGAGAATCACGTGTCAACTGTGGATGTGAAAAAATTTCTACTGTGCTGACAGACACTTGCGGCACCAGCACGACATACCAGGGTTCGATCGGGTCGACCGGGGTCAGTTGTTCGCCTACGCCTTGCGCGAATGCTGCGTGGCCGCGTACGAACACCGGCACATCGGCGCCCAGGCTCAGGCCCAGTGCGGCCAGGCGGTCTTCGTCCCAGTCCAGTTGCCACAGGTGGGCCAGGGCCAGCAGGGTGGTCGCGGCGTCTGAGCTGCCACCGCCGATACCTCCGCCCATGGGCAGTACCTTGGTCAGCCAGATGTCGGCGCCAAGCGTGGTGCCCGATTGTGCTTGCAGCATGCGCGCGGCCCGTACGATCAGGTTGCTGTCGTGGGGGACGGCCTCGATCTCGGTGTGCAAGCGGATCACGCCATCGTCACGCAGGGCAAAACTCAGTTCGTCGCCATGGTCTAGAAACTGAAACACCGTTTCCAGTTCGTGGTAGCCGTCTGCGCGGCGGCCGATGATGTGCAGCCACAGGTTGAGCTTGGCCGGGGCGGGCAGGGTGAGCTTTTGCATGCGATCAATGCCCCAGCTGGCGCGGCTGCCAGTCCTTGACCACCAGGGTCACGTCCAGGTCCTTGCCGTGCAGCTTCAGGCGCTCGGGCAACCAGTAGCCGTTCTGTTCGGTGTAGCTCAGGTACTGCACCTGCCAGCCATCCTGGTCGAGGCTGGCCAGGCGGCTGTCGCCATCGAGGGTCAGCTTGCTCTTGCTGTCGGGGGCGGGCAGGCCGCGCACCCACCAGACCAGATGCGAAACCGGCAGCTGCCAGCCCAGTTGTTCTTCCAGCAGGGCTTCCGGGCTGGTGGCTTCGTAGCGGCCCTGGTTGGCCACTTCCAGCACCACGCCACCCGGGCGGCCGGTAAGGCGCGCGGCGCCACGGCCCAGCGGGCCGGCCAGGCGAATGTCGTAATAATCCTGGCGTTGCAGCCAGAACAGCGTACCGCTGCCGGAATCGCGCGGGGCGCGGATGCCGACCTTGCCGTTGATCTGCCAGCCATCGAGGCTGCTCAGCTGCGCTTTGTGGGCGCGCCACTGTTGCGGGTCGCCGTGGCCCTGCAGGGCCTCACGGCTACCGAAGCCGGCGCAGCCGGCCAGCAGGGCGATCAAGGTAAAGGTGATGCAATGGCGCAGGAACATGGCGTTAAAGAGTCTCGGATCCGGTCAGGCGCAAGAGGGTCTTGCGCAGGATAGGGCTGTCGGCCTGGGCTTCGAAGCCCTTGGCCCATACCTGGCGGGCTTCGCGGCGCTTGCCGTTGGCCCACAGCACTTCGCCCAGGTGGGCGGCCACTTCGTGGTCGGGGAAGTTGGCAAAGGCCTGGCGCAGGTAGGTTTCAGCTGCGTCGAGGTTGCCCAGGCGATAGTTGACCCAACCCAGGCTGTCGAGCACTGCCGGGTCATCGGGGGTCAGCTGGTGGGCTTTGTCGATCAGCGCCTTGGCTTCGGTATAGCGGGTGGTGCGGTCGGCCAGTGTGTAGCCAAGGGCGTTCAGGGCCATGGCGTTTTCTGGCTCGCGGGCGATGATGGCGCGCAGGTCTTTTTCCATCTGCGTCAAATCGTTGCGCTTCTCGGCCAGCATGGCGCGGGTGTAAAGCAGGTTGAGGTCGTCCGGGTAGCGCTGGATGGCTTGTTGCAGCACCTGGTTGGCCTGGGCGTCCTTGTTGTTGTTGCTGTAGCTTTCCGATTCGATCAGGAATAGCTGGATGGCGTAGTCTGGCTGGGCTTCGCGCGCGTCGGCGAGCAGGCGCGAGGCCTCGGTGCCGCGGCCGTTGGCGATCAGGATGTCGGCCTGGCGCAGTTGTGCCGGCAGGTAGTCTGGGCCCGGGCCGACCAGGGCGTATTCACGCAGAGCGCCAGCAGGGTCGTGGCGCTCCTCGTGGATGCGGCCCAGGTTCAGGTGCGCGGCGTCAACGTAGCTGTCGCGCTCGACCAGCTCCTGCAAGTAGCCTTCGGCTTCATCCCAGTCTTTGTTCTCCAGGCACACCAGCGCCAGCGAGTAGCGCAATTCGTCATCATCGGGGTATTGCTGGACCAGGCTGATGAACTCGCCTTTGGCATCGGCGATACGGTCCTGTTCGACCAGGGTGCGAGCGTAAGTCAGGCGCAGGCGTTTGTCGTCCGGGTTGTCGCGAATCGCCCCGCGCAGCAGTGGCAGGGCCTCCGGACCTCGGTCCAGGGCCTGCAGCAGACGGGCGCGCAGCAGGATCGGGGCGACTTCGCCGTTTTGTGCCGGGTGCGACTCGAGCAGTTCCAGGGCTTCTTCGGTCTTGCCGTCCTGGTTCAGCAGCAGGGCCTTGCCGAATATCAGCTGGCCGTTGTCGGGGTATTTCACCAGCAGGCGTTCGAAACTGTGTAGCAGGCCGTCGCGGGTGCTCTGGTCGGTTTCGGCTGCGGACAGGGCGAGGAAGTCGAAGTGGGTGTCGCCCTGGCCCTGCAGTACCTTTTCCATGTAGGTCATGGACTCGTCATAGCGACCGGCGCGGGCCAGCTGGATGGCGGCGGCGCGCTGGGCGTCGAGGTTCTGCGGGTCGTTGCGCGCCCAGACCAGTGCATTCTCCAGTGACGGCTCGTCGGCGCCGAGGTACTCGGCAATGCGGTAGGCGCGCTCGGAAACTGCGGGGTCCTGGGTTTTTGCCGCCTGATCGGTGTAGTTGGCCAGGGCGATGTCGAAACGGTTGCGCTGGCCGGCCAGCTCTGCCACCAACAGGCTATAGAGTGTGTCCTGCTTGAACGAGCCATACACCACGGGCTTTTCCGCCTCGCCCTTGCCAGCTTCGGCGACGGGAGGCTCGGCCTTTTGCGGGGCCAGGCTTTGGCAGCCCTGGAGCAGGGCGAAGGCAAGCAGCAATGCGTATGGTTTGTTCATAGAAAGGCTTATAGGAGGACTCACCGGCGGTCGGAGCATGATGACACAAGCGCGGAGGCAAACCCACCTGCGAAGGTCGTGGTTTACAGGCTGGGTGGTGCTGAGTAGGACAGCGGGGTAGGGGAGAGGTTCGCTGGGGCTTGTGCTTGAGGTTTAGCGCTGCTTTCAAAGGGTTTGGTAATGATCGGCAACATATAGGAATGCCCTAAAGAGTAACAGTGCGAGAAAAAGCGCTAGGCACACAATGACAAGTCTTCTGATTGTTTTCTTCGTGTGGCTTGGTAATTGGTTTGCTTCTTTGGTATCTATTAAGCCTTTGCGAGCATAGGCTTTCGGGAAGGTTGGCATTAAAGATATTGTTCCGAATCAAAAAAACTTTCCCGGTAAAGCCAAGTCCGGCATATGTTTTTCTGCTCTCACTGATTAACTTGCAATTGGGTAGCATTGACTCAATGTGTTCAGTCAGGCGATGGGGTAAATATAGGGTTATCGACATGGATATGAAGATCGCGGTGATAAGAATGGCGAACACCACTCCTAGAGACTGTCAGGTTTCGAATCGGGGCAAGTCGTATCGGCATGAAGTCATAGATAATGCGACAACGTCAGTGCAATGAACAAGGTGATGTGAATAACCCAGAGGGTTAACAAAATGCGCTTTTCGCGGAGGGGGAAATTTTTTATTTCCTCAATTTCAGCGTAACCCCTGTAAATGAAGATTTTGGGTATGGCCAACAGTGTTGCAATCTGGCCGGTTCTTATTGTTTTGCCCAAGAGTCCGGCGTGCTGGTAATTTTTGATGTTGTCAGATACGAGGCGGGAGGTGGGCAGGAAAGATTCAAAATGCTCGGTGTATTTGTATGAAATAATAATTTGCGCGCTAGCGGCAATTAGCATTGCTGTAATCAGGAACGGCGCGATCAGTCCTGGCTCTATGTTAGTCATTTTGAGAGCTCGTGACACAAAAAGTTACCTAATACCTCGCCTTTTTCTCCTGCGAAATCACCGGCTAACTTCGCCCCGGCAGCGCCACCGATGACCGCGCAGGTGAGTGCCCCTAGTCCGGCAGTCCCTATTCCTAGTGCCGCACATACTGCGGGTGCAACAATACTCCCTCCTAGGTAACCGCCTACAGCGCTACCAGCCAGACCTCCAGCTAATGATGCAGAGTTTACATATGAAGCTCGCTGGCATTCGCTTTCTCTGCCCAGAATACAAGGCTGGTGAATCTCTAGCCCCGTCGCTGCTACGTCAAGCGCTATGCCAATATAGGTTCCCTTTTTGATCAGGTTGGCAGCCTTGCCCACCCCGGCAACCTTATCCGCATATCGCTGATTTGCAAATACGCGTCAAAAGCCATGTTTACCGCTCCTTGGCAAGGATGTGGGTACGGAATGTTGATGTGACGACGGGACTTGCCCCGTCAGTGATTGGCAAGGCTAGGCGCGGAAAGGGGGGAGGGCAACAGCTGGGCATATATTTGGGAAATGGACTACAAGCTTGTGGATAAGTCCTCTGGAAATATTTAGGAGTTTTCTCGCTTTGGTCGGCTTAGTTGCCTGGGCGATATTCAAACTGGCCGGCCAATTTCGCGACCAGCAGGCTATCGAGCGTGCCTTTCTTGAATGAACCATGCATTACGGTTTTTCCAACTTGCTCTTGCTCTTGCTCTTGCTCTTGCTCTTGCTTCTAAGTGCGCGA
>NZ_JBICKH010000067.1:0-2140 GCF_043103905.1 Pseudomonas sp. yb_2
GGCAAGCTGGATAGCCAAGGCGAGTACCGGTACGACAGCTTGGGGAGGCGAATAGCCAAACAGGCGGAAATGAATGGCGAGGTAGAGCAGAAGCGCTTCCTCTGGCAAGGCTTGCGGATGCTGCGGGAGGAAACTCCTGGGCACAGCATCTTGTACCTGTACGAGCCGGGTAGCTATGCGCCGTTGGCGCGAGTTGACCAGGCGGAAGGGGAAGGGCAGAAGGTCTATTACTTCCATACTGACCAGATTGGCACGCCGCTGGAGCTTACGAACAGCGATGGCGCAGTCGTTTGGCAAGCTACGTACCGCTCGTGGGGCATGCTAGAGCAGCTAGATATTAGTGAAGTCGAGCAGAACCTTCGATTTCAAGGGCAATACTTCGACGTTGAGAGTGAGCTGCATTATAATACCTTCCGTTATTATGCGTCGGATATTGGGCGCTTTGTAACTCAAGATCCATTGGGTTTAGGTGGCGGTGTAAATCTTTACCAATATGCGCCTAATGCCACTGCATGGATTGATCCTTGGGGGCTATCTTTCAAGAGTGTGAATTTTGAGGGTTCGCCTGAGTTGTTCCCCGTAACCGGCAACCAAAAAAATATCGTATCTATTCAAATGCAAGGGTCTCGAGGTCGAGACTTTACTGAAGCTTACAAGCAAGCTGGTTTGTCAAAGGCTCAGGTCAAATCGATTGGTAAATATACTTGGCATCATTTGGATGATTTCGATCCTGTAACTGGTAAGGGAACAATGCAGTTAGTAACTCAGGCCGCGCACGAGGCTTCGTTGCCCCATACAGGGTCGGTGGCACAATTCGAGAAGCATTTCGGTTTGCCTTCTGGATCTTACGGGACACCTGAAGCTGTAGCTATCTCGCAGGACAAGGGGTGGCTGAAAGGGCGCCCACAAAAAATAACGTCTACAACTTGTTGAGGACTATATGGTGGATGATTTTAAACTCTTCAATTCTGATGTCGCTATTTCAGGGCTTGATATTGATGCACTTGAGTCTGAAATCGGTATGAGATTTCCTGCGGAATTTAGGGCGCTATACCTGACCTTCAATGGGGGTGAGCCTAATCGGGCATTTTGGGCGGAAGACGAAAATTATGAGCCGATTAGAGTTGAAGATTTTAAGAGTATTGCTAGTGATGGCGCTGTAGACAAGAATGAGACTAAGTACATAGGTGGTTGTTTCAGGTTGATGGTGAGCAGGAATGTCTTGCCAGCACACTTGGTGCCATTTGCCGTAGATGAGGCGGGTAACTTTATTTGCCTTGATAAAAATGAGGGCAAGGTGATTTATTTTGCGGTGGACATTTTTCAGCCCGATATTGATATGCATCTAAATCACATCAATGCTCAAAGGGTTCTTTCGTTTTCATTTCATGAGTTCATTGGGTCCTTGATTCATGAGGATCAAGTTGATCAGTGAGTGTGTGAGGTGTTGCACTGAAGGCTGAAAGCTTTTACTGGCTTTAGCGCTTTAGCGTGAATGTCAGTGAATGCTGGATTTAATTCAACCTTCGGCGCTATACTTTCTAAGTGGATTTAGTGTGGCTGGGATCTTTAATAACTTAACGTCGGAGGGCTGAGGCGTTAGCCTCAGTCATTCCAGTAAACGAGTCACACTGAATAGAACGTCCTGCAGCAGTCAGGCGAGATTGCTCTTTTAGCCGATAATTCGACAACTAGGCCGTTGAAACGCTCACACAGTACCGCTACGACGAACACGGCCAGCTGAGCGCGGTGATCAACCGCAACGGCGACACCGTGCGCAGCTTCAGCTACGCCGACGGCCTGATGGTGACCCACAGCAACGCGCTGGGGCTGGGCTGCCACTACCGCTGGCAAACCCTGGGCGACAAGCCGCGCGTGGTCGAACACTGGACCAGCGACGGCGAGCACTACCACTTCCGCTACGACCTCGATAGCCGCACCAGCTGGGCCACCGACGTACTTGGCCGCGAGCTGGAAGTGCAGTACAACGCCGACCACCGCGTGGTCGCCAGCCGCGACTATGGCGGCGAGCGTTACGCCATCGAACTGGACGAACACGGCAATATGGTTGGCCTGACCTTGCCGGACGGTAACCGCCTGCAGTTCAAGTACGACGAGTTCTCTCGCCTACTCGAAGAAA
>NZ_JBICKH010000068.1:0-261145 GCF_043103905.1 Pseudomonas sp. yb_2
GGCAAGCTGGATAGCCAAGGCGAGTACCGGTACGACAGCTTGGGGAGGCGAATAGCCAAGCAGGCTGAAATCAATGGCGAGGTCGAGCAGAAGCGCTTCCTCTGGCAGGGGCTGAGGATGCTGCGGGAGGAAACGCCAGGGCAGAGCATCTTGTACCTGTACGAGCCGGGTAGCTATGCGCCGTTAGCGCGGGTCGATCAAGTTGAAGGGGAAGAGCAGAAGGTCTATTACTTCCATACGGATCAGATTGGGACGCCGCTTGAGCTGACGGATAGCGAGGGTGAGATTGTTTGGCAGGCGACGTATCGCTCTTGGGGCACGATAGAAACTTTGTCGATCAAAGAGGTCGATCAGAATCTGCGCTTCCAAGGTCAGTACTTTGATGCTGAAACAGGGCTGCACTATAATACCTTCCGATATTATTATTCTGAAGTGGGACGTTATGTCACTCAGGACCCTATTGGTTTAGATGGCGGGCTAAATCTTTATCGCTATGGTCAGAATCCGGCAGGGTGGATCGACCCGTGGGGATGGGAGTGTTGGAGTACTGCTCGAAAAAACTATTGGAAAGCTGAGGCCAAAGCACCTACTCGTGCCTACTCACCCACAAACCTTGTGCGTATGGCTGAGGGGAAAGCGCCCAAAATGACAGTTGAGGTGATTTCGCGCAAGACCGATAAAATATCAATTAGAGAGTATGCATTAGAACTTCATCATAATGATATTCCTCAGCGAGTGGGTGGGGCGGGTGTACATGATTCGTCAAATTTGCTCGCGCTTACTCCATGGGAGCATGAGGCTGTCGACCAGTTTAGGCATGTAGGGTCTGACTTGATTAGAGTAATTAAAGGAGTTGATGTATGGTAATCAATGGCGGTTCATTGGCGGAGAATCTAGTTGGGTCGTCTGCTTATAGGGAGTTACTTGCGGAGCTAGTCGACGCTACAGGTATTGAGGTTGAGTCGGAATATGCAGAAGTATTCGCTCGCCTCGACTCTGCTAAGATTGTAAAGGCAAAGGTTGATATTGATGACTTGATGTCCATATTGACAAACAAAATGGATCTTATAAAGCAGTATTCTATTTGTAAGTTCCAAGCGCTTTCAGATGAGGAGGATGAGGAAGAGTATCCCGTTGGCGCAGAGCCTTCTGGCGATGAAAGAAGTAAAACTCTTTCGGTTGGGAAATATTCACAAGGTTTTTTGTTGACCAATCTTATTGAATTTGCATTGGCGATGTCTGGTCGTGAATGCCTGCTGGAATATATTAAATTGTGTAGAATCCCAAATGCAAAAAAATATACTGATCAAATAATCAAGTTGACAGGTCTTGGGTAGCGCTGACTGTCGCTATGGTTGGTTTTGTTTGAATTTGCTAATTGTATTTTGCAGGTGTCCGTAGTTCTTTAATAACATGTTAGGTAGTATTTCGGGGCGAAAGCCCCGATGACCCTATAAATCGTCAATTCAGAAATTGCGTCTTTCATAGGAAGGGCGCCACTTCTTTGGCAGCACTACCACAGGTCTGCACCGAAGGTGGCCACTACCGCTGGGAAACCCTCAGCGGCAAACCGCGCGTGGTCGAGCACTGGACCAGCGACGGCGAGCACTACCACTTCCGCTGATAGCCGCACCAGCCGGGCCACCGACGTACTTGGCCGCGAGCTGGAAGTGCAGTACAACGCCGACCACCGCGTGGTCGCCAGCCGCGATTATGGCGGGGAGCGTTACGCCATCGAGCTGGACGAACACGGCAATATGGTTGGCCTGACCTTGCCGGACGGTAACCGCCTGCAATTCAAGTACGACGAATTCTCCCGCTTGCTCGAAGAGACCGACCCGCTGGGCCGCAAGACCACCTACGAATATCACCACCTGACCACGCTGGTGAACCAGGTCAGCTACCCGGATGGCAGCACTTGGCGAGCGCGCTACGACGACAAGGGCAACCTGCTCTCCGAATTCGATGCCCTCGGCCAGATGACCGAGTACCTGAACAGCGATGACGGCCTGCCGCACACGATCATCGATGCGACCTACAAGTCCAAGTACCTGTGGTGGAACACCCTGGCCCAGGTCGAGCGCTACCAGGACTGTTCGGGCAAGAGTACGTACTACCGCTATGACGAACGCCAGCACCTGGTGGCGGTGACCGATGCGCTGAACCAGACCACCACGCTGGCGCGCAAGCCCGACGGCGAAGTGCTGCGCATCAGCCACCCGGACGGCACCACGGAAAGCTTCACCTACAACGTCTACGGTCAGGTGCTCAGCCACACCGACGGCAAGGGCCAGACCACCCGCCTGATGCGCACGGCCCGCGGCCTGCCGAGCAGCCGCCAGGATGCCAAGGGCCAGCGGGTTCGCTACGAGTACGACAAGGCCGCCTGACCGCACTATTCAACGAAAACAACGCCACGTACAGCTTTACCTACGACTCCAGCTCCACACCCATTCCGCTTCTCCCCCCGACTGGTTCCGCTGGGCGGAACCACATTCGTTTGTGATCCCGAGTCACTCGCGCTTATCTGTGAGCCAAGCACGACCTGCCTCACCTGTCGTGACCTGAAGGCGAACAACAAGAACGGGAAACCACCCGCGCGAGGAGACTCCACATGTCCCGACATCAGCATATCCAGGCCTGGCTCGCCGACGTGGCCAGCGACCTGCACGCGATCCGTCACGATATCCACGCTCACCCGGAACTGGGCTTTGAAGAAAGCCGCACCTCGGCATTGGTCGCCCGACTGCTGGAGGAATGGGGCTATGAAGTGCACACCGGTATCGGCAAGACCGGCGTGGTCGGCGTGCTGCGCAATGGCAGCAGCCCCCGCCGGCTGGGCCTGCGCGCCGACATGGACGCGCTGCCCATCCACGAAGCATCGGGTGCGGCATACAGCAGCCAGCACCCAGGCTGCATGCACGCCTGTGGTCATGACGGGCACACCACCATGCTGCTTGGCGCCGCACGCTACCTGGCGGCCACCCGGCAGTTCGACGGCACGCTGACACTGATCTTCCAGCCGGCCGAGGAGGGCCAGGGCGGGGCCGAGGCGATGCTGGCCGACGGCCTGCTGGAGCGCTTCCCATGTGATGCGCTATTTGGCATGCACAACATGCCAGGGCTGCCGGCCGGACACCTGGGGTTTCGTGAAGGGCCGATGATGGCTTCGCAAGACCTGCTGACGGTGACCCTGGACGGGGTGGGTGGCCATGGCTCGATGCCGCACCTGACCGTCGACCCGCTGGTGGCGGCCGCCAGTGTGGTGATGGCGCTGCAAACCGTGGTGGCGCGCAATATCGATGCGCAGGAGGCGGCAGTGGTTACCGTCGGCGCGTTGCAGGCCGGCGAAGCGGCCAACGTGATTCCGCAACAGGCGCTGTTGCGCCTTAGCCTGCGCGCGCTGAACGCCGAGGTGCGGGCGCAGGCCCTTGAGCGGGTGCGGGCAATCATCGTCAGTCAGGCCGAGAGCTTTGGCTGCCGCGCCAGCATCGAGCACCGCCCGGCCTACCCGGTGCTGGTCAACCATGCCGCTGAAAACGCCTTTGCTACCCAGGTAGGGGTCGAGTTGCTGGGCGCCCAGGCGGTGGATGGCAACACCCGCAAGCTGATGGGCAGCGAAGACTTCGCCTGGATGCTGCAGCGCTGCCCGGGGGCCTACCTGTTCATCGGCAATGGTGTATCGCGGCCGATGGTGCACAACCCGGCCTACGACTTCAACGACGACATCCTGCTGACCGGCGCCGCCTATTGGGGCGCGCTGGCAGAGCGCTGGCTGGCACCTGCCTGATTGTCCCTTTTTGACCACTGCCGCTGGAACCCGGGCGCGACTGCGCCTGGGCGATCACCCAATCATTGTGTGGAGTGTTCCCTATGCAGACTTCGAGCACCGGCGTGTCGCGTACCCGGCAAGTGGTGGCCGCCGTTATTGGCAACGCCCTGGAATGGTATGACTTTATCGTGTATGGCTTTCTGGCCAGCATCATCGCCCGGCAGTTCTTCCCGTCCGACGACGCGTACGCCTCGCTGCTGATGGCCCTTGCCACCTTCGGCGTCGGGTTTTTCATGCGCCCGGTGGGCGGCGTGCTGCTGGGCATGTATTCCGACCGCAAGGGCCGCAAGGCGGCCATGCAGATGATCATCCGCCTGATGACCGTGTCCATCGCCATGATCGCCTTCGCGCCCGACTACCTGGCCATCGGCATGGCTGCGCCGCTGCTGATCGTGGTGGCGCGCATGCTGCAGGGCTTTGCCACCGGTGGTGAATACGCCAGCGCCACGGCATTTCTGGTGGAAAGCGCGCCTGCCCACCGCAAGGGCCTGTATGGTTCGTGGCAATTGGTAGGGCAGTGCCTGGCGGTGTTTTCCGGGGCGGCAATGGTGGCGTTGGTTACCCACCTGTGCTCGCCTGAGGCGCTGGACAGCTGGGGCTGGCGCATCCCGTTCGTGCTGGGCCTGCTGATCGGGCCGGTCGGGCTGTGGATTCGCAAGCATATGGAGGAGCCTGAGGCGTTTGTCGAGGCGCGTCGCCATGCCAAGGGCCAGTCGCCCGGCCTGTGGCAGGTGCTGCGTGAACACCGGCGCAGCCTGCTGGTGTCGATGGGGTTGGCCTGCGGCGCGACGGTTTCGTTCTACGTGGTGCTGGTGAACATGCCGACCTTCGCCCACAAAAGCCTAGGCCTGCCGCTGGACCAGGTGCTGCTGGTGCAGATGCTCGCCGTGGGGCTGATGACCCTCGTGATTCCGTTGTCCGGGGCGCTGTCTGACCGGCTGGGGCGGCGCCCGGTGCTGATGGCCTTCACCCTGGCGTTCTTCGTGATGGTCTACCCACTGTATGTGTGGGTGGCCGCTGCGCCTTCACTGGAGCGCCTGTTGGTCATGCAACTGCTGTTGTGCACGGCCATCGGTGGTTTCTTCGGCCCGGCACCTACTGCCCTGGCCGAACAGTTCCCGGTCCAGGTGCGTTCCACCGGCGTGTCGGTGGCCTACAACGTGGCGGTGATGGTGTTCGGTGGCTTTGCCCCGTTGATCGTGACCTGGCTCACCCAGGTGCTCGGCACCCCAGTGGCGCCGGCGTTCTACGTGCTGTTTGCCTGCGTGCTGACATTGCTGGGCACCTATTGCCTGAAAGAAGCACCGCGGGCAGTCAAGCCTGCCGCCTTCAACCTTGGAGTAAAACCGTGAAGCCGCTAGCCATCGACCCCATTGTTGCCCTTGATGCCGAGGCACTGTCCCAGGCCATCCATGCCCGCCAGTTGTCATGCCGGGAGGTGATGCAGGCCTACCTGGGGCATGTCGAGCGCTTCAATCGGCAGGTCAATGCACTGGTCTCGCTGCGCCCGGCCGAAGTGCTGCTGGCCGAGGCCGAGACGCGTGACCGCGAACTGGCCTGTGGCCATTCGCGCGGCTGGATGCATGGCATGCCGCAGGCAATCAAGGACCTCGCCGCCACGGCCGGGCTGCGTACCACGCTCGGCTCGCCGCTGTTTGCCGAGCAGGTACCCGAACAGGATGCGATCAGCGTGGCGCGGGTGCGGGCGAGCGGGGCATTGATCATGGGCAAGAGCAATGTGCCTGAGTTTGGCCTGGGCTCGCAAAGCTACAACCCCTTGTTTGGCACCACCACCAACGCCTACGACCCGTCGCGGGTGGCGGGTGGCAGCAGCGGTGGGGCTGCAGCGGCGCTGGCCATGCGCTTGCTGCCGGTGGCCGACGGCAGCGACATGATGGGCTCGCTGCGCAACCCGGCGGCGTTCAATAACCTGTTCGGCCTGCGCCCATCGCAGGGCCGCGTGCCGCATGGGCCGGCGCCCGAGCTGTTCGTGCAGCAGTTGGCCACAGAAGGGCCGATGGGCCGCAGTGTGGTCGACGTGGCGCGGCTGCTGTCGATACAGGCGGGTGTTGATGCCCGGGCGCCGCTGTCGCTGAGCGAAGGCCGGCGCGATTTTGCCGTTGGCTTGCCGCGCGATTTTCGCGGTGTACGGGTGGGCTGGCTGGGCGACTACAACGGCTATCTGCCGATGGATGACGGGGTAATGAGCCTGTGCGAGTCGGCGCTGGCCGACTTTGCCGAGCTGGGCTGCCAGGTCGAGGCCTGCCAGCCGGCATTCGACCTGGCGCGCTTGTGGCAATGCTGGCTGACCCACCGCCACTTCCTGGTGCATGGCAACCTCGGCGCAGCCTATGCCGACCCTGGCAAGCGCGCATTGCTCAAGCCCGAAGCACAGTGGGAGGTGGAAGGTGGCTTGCAGCTGAGTGCGGCGGCGCTGTACCAGGCTTCGTTGGACCGCAGCGACTGGTACCGCGCCATGGGCAAGCTGTTCGAGCGTTACGACTTCCTGCTGTTGCCCTCGGCCCAGGTGTTCCCTTTCGATGCACGCCAGCCATGGCCGACGGTGGTCGGGGGGCGGGCAATGGACACCTACCACCGCTGGATGGAAGTGGTGATCGGGCCGACCCTGGCCGGCTTGCCGAGCATCAGCGTGCCGGTGGGGTTCAATGCTGCCGGGTTGCCCATGGGCCTGCAAATCATAGGCCCGGCGCAGGCCGACCATGCCGTGCTGCAGCTGGCGTATGCCCATGAACAGCTCACCCGCTGGGTGGTGCGCTGCCCGCCACAACGCCTGCTTGCGCCATGAAAGCATGGGCAGGCGCGGATCTTGCTGGCTATCCTGACCATCCCGCTACAAGGAGGTCATACCCATGGGCATCACGGCAGACAGCGGCGGCGTGCGGTCGGTGGAGCGGGCGCTGGCCATTGTCGACCTGCTGGGCGAACACCAGGCGTTGGGCCTGGAAGAACTGCACTACCTGACGGCGCTGCCCAAGGCCACGGTGTCGCGCATGATCGCCACCTTGCAGGCGCAAGGCTGGGTGTACCGCGGCCTTGCCGACCGGCGCTACCGGCTGTGCGCGCGACGCCTGTTCGGTGACCGCCAGTTGCGTTTCAAGCGGCGCCTGGTGGAAAGCGCAGCGCCCATGCTGCTGGAGCTGAGTGAGCGCACCGGGCTGGTCGCTGACCTGTCGTGTTTCGACGGCCAGCGGCTGGAGGTGATGGAAAGCGCCATTCCCCAGGTGCTGCGCAAGCGCTATCCGCTCACCAGTCAGATCGTTGGGCAGCATGCCAGCCTGTTTCATTCGGCAATGGGGCGGGCGTGCCTGGGGGAGCTGGCGGTGGACGAAGTGCAGCGCCTGGCGGCCCATGAGCGGCTGGGTGACGACGGGTTGTTGCGCGATATCGAAGAACAAGCGCACAAGGGCTTTGGTCAGCGCACCGAAGGCTACTGGGAATACCCGGTGCGCCTGCCGTTCCTGATTCGCGCCATTGCCTTGCCGGTATATGCCGAAGGGCGCCTGGCCGGCAGCATTGCCTTGCAATGGCCGCTGGATCAGGCGCCGGTGGAGCGGGTGTCGAGCCTGCACCTGAGCAGTTTGGCGACCACGGTGGGGGAAGTGCAGCGGGCCTTGGCTGTTTGATGTTTCCTGCACGGGTTTCTTCGCGGGTAAGCCACAGACGCGTGCATTGCCAGTACCGCCCACAGAACCTGCGGGCGTTATTGGCCCTCCCGAAATCCGCTAGGGCTCACCCCCGCCTGCTTGCGAAAGAACCGGCTGAAATACCCCACATCGGCAAACCCCAGCTCATGGGCGATCTCTTTCACGCTCAGGCTCGAATGCCCGAGCATGCGCTTGGCCTCCAGCACCAATCGGGCATTGATCACATTCATCGGCGTCATGCCCAGGTGTTCCTGGCACAACCGCCCCAACGTCACCAGGGTCATGCCCAACTCGGCGGCGTATTCCGCCAGTGGCCAGTGCGCGCGGTAGTGCATGTCTACCAGCTCGCGAAAAGCAGTCAGCTGCTGGCTGCGTCTTGATACTGGGCGCTGCTCACCTGCGGGCATGTACGGCTCATGGCGCAGGACATGGATCATCAGTGCCAGCAATAGCGCCATGCTGCTGGCCACATGCTCGCGGGCGCGATTGTGGTATTCCTCGCGCAGGGCCCGAAACAGGGGCAACAACGGGTCTTCATCGGCGGCCCAGTGGGGCAGGGCAATCACCTGTGGTTTGCGCAGTTGCACCAGCACGCTGGGTGCCAGCACCTGGGCGATGCTATCCAGCGGGTGCTGCGCAGCCGTGATTACCTGGCCTTCTACCTGGCTGGCCCAATGAAAACCATGCACCACCTGCGCCGGGACGTACACCACGCAGGGCGCATGAACCTGAAACCGGTCACTGTCGAACAGCACCTCGCCGCCACCGCTTTGCAGGTACAACAGCTGCAGCAAGCCTTCGTGACGGTGTGCGGCAATCTCCCAGTTGTGCGCGCCAGAGCGCTGGGATATCTGCTCCACATGCAAGGCTTCGTGCCACACCGGCTGCGCGGTTTCACCGTACAGGGCGTAATTGGGGATCTTGTTCATGGTGTTGTAATTGTTCTGTTCAGTACCCGCTACTGTGCCATAGCTGCCCGCAGGCTTCAGGGCGCAGTGGGCAAATTGACGGGAATGTGGGGCTGGTTGCAGGTTTTGTCCATTCTGCCGGTGGGCCTGCCGGCCATAGCCTGTTACCCAGAACAAGCAACGCTCTGGAGAACAGCATGCACAACAACAAGATCCTTTCTCAGTGGCTAGGCCTGGAGTCGGCCGTATGCGTGGTGACCGGCGCGGCCGGCGGCATTGGCGCAGCGTTGGCCGCAGCCTTGGTGGAGCAGCAGGCCCACGTGGTGCTGCTTGACCGCGACCTGGACAAATGCCGCGAACTGGCGGCCACCCTGGGGGAACACAGTGCAGGCGAAGTCAGTGCCCTGGCCTGCGACATTGCCGACCCGGCCAGCGTGGAGCAGGCTGCGGCCCAGGTACAGGCGCTGCATGGGCGCTGCGATGTACTGGTCAATAATGCCAGCGTGCTGCGCCCCGGCGCGCTGGACACGCTAAGCCTGGAACAATGGAATCAGGTGCTGGCGGTCAACCTCAGTGGCTACCTTTTGTGTGCCCAGGCCTTTGGCCGTTCCATGCTGGACTGCGGCCAGGGCCGTATCGTGCATGTGGCCTCGATTGCAGCACATTACCCGCAACCCAACAGTGGCGCCTACAGCGCGGCGAAGGCAGGCGTCAGCATGTTGTCGCGGCAGATCGCCGTGGAATGGGGGCCACGCGGTGTGCGCAGCAACGCCGTATGCCCGGGTTTGATCCGCACGCCATTGTCGGCGGCGTTCTATGCCGACCCACAGGTGGAGCGCCGGCGTAGCGCCATGACCGCCAACCAGCGCATCGGTGAGCCGCAAGACATCGCCGAAGCCGTGCTGTTTCTGGCCAGCCGCCGCGCCGACTATATCAACGGCGCCGAGCTGACCGTGGATGGCGGACTGGAAAGCATGCCCATGGCATTGATCCCGCGCCCTGGCTTCGAGGGGGCAGGCCAATGAATACGCGTAGCTGCGATGTACTGGTCATCGGTGCGGGTGCTGGCGGCCTGGCGACAGCCATCACGGCGAAAAAGCTTGGCCTGGATGTGATCGTCATCGAAAAGGAGGCGTGCTTCGGCGGCACCACGGCGTTTTCCGGCGGCGTGCTGTGGGTGCCGGGCACCCGGCACGGGAGCAATGACAGCCAAGCAGCGGCCATGACCTACCTGCGCAACGAAACCGGTGCCTGCTTCGATGCGGCCGGGGTGGAGGCATTCTTGCGCTACGCGCCGCAGATGGTTGAGTTTTTCGAGCGCGAGACGGCAGTCAAGTTCGTGCCCACGTTGTACCCCGATTATCACCCGCAGGTGGAAGGCGGCGTCGATGTGGGCCGCTCGATACTGGCCGCACCTTACGACATCCGTGGTCTGGGCCCCGACATGGCGCGGTTGCGCCCGCCGCTGAAGACCATCACCTTCATCGGCATGATGTTCAACTCGTCGAATGCCGACCTCAAACACTTCTTCAATGTCACCCGTTCGTTGACCTCGTTCGCCTACGTGGCCAAACGCCTGCTGACCCATTTGAAGGAGCTGGCCTTGTACCGACGCGGCACCCAGGTCACCAGTGGCAATGCCCTGGCAGCACGGCTGGTACGCTCGGCACTGGACCTGGGCATTCCGATTCTCACAGGCACCCCGGCGCGGCAGTTGCTGCGCGAAGGGGCGCGGGTAGTGGGGGCGATGACCGGGCAGGCCGGCAGCGAGCAGCGCATCGAGGCCCGGCGTGGGGTGGTGCTGGCCTGTGGCGGTTTCTCCCATGACCTGCAACGGCTGCGCCAGGCCTACCCGCATGTACGGCGTGGCGGCGAGCATTTTTCACCGGTGCCAGCGGGCAACACCGGCGATGGCGCGCGCATGGCCGAGGCGCTGGGAGCAAAGGTCGATATCTGCCTGCAGGCACCTGCAGCCTGGATGCCGGTATCGAAGGTGCCGGTGGGTGGTGGGCGGCATATTGCCTTTCCGCATTTGCTCGACCGCTACAAGCCGGGTGTGATCGGCGTGCTGCGTTCGGGGCAGCGATTCACCAATGAGTCGAATGCCTACCACGACGTAGGCGCAGCGCTGATTGAGGCGTGTTCCGACCAGGCAGAAACCGCCATGTGGCTGGTGTGCGACCGCCGCACACTGGCCAAATACGGGCTGGGCTTTGCCAAGCCTGCGCCGATGCCGCTGGGGCCATTGCTGCGCAACGGTTACCTGCTCAAGGGCCAGACCCTGGCGGAGTTGGCCGGCAAGGCCGGTATCGATGCGCAAGGGCTGGAGCAGACTGTGCGCGAGTACAACCTTGGCGCTGTCCACGGTGAAGACCGTCAGTTCGGCCGCGGCAGCACCAGCTTCAATCGCTACCTGGCCGACCCGCAGCAACAACCCAACCCGTGCGTAGCGCCGGTTGGCGAGGGACCGTACTTTGCCGTGAAAGTCATCATGGGCGATCTGGGCACTTTCGACGGGCTGCGCACCCGTGTGACCGGTGAAGTGTTGGCGGCCGACGGGCAAGTCATCGACGGCCTGTATGCGGTGGGTAACGACCGCGCCAGCATCATGGGCGGCAACTACCCCGGGGCGGGTATCACCCTGGGGCCAATCATGACCTTTGCCTACATCACCGGGCGCCACCTGGCGGGTGTCGAGCAGGGGCTGGCGGCGGGCAACGCACGGGAGGTGGCGTGATGGACAAGCCTGTGGTCGACCACCGCATCTACACCATTCGCCCGCGCGGCATGGCGGCCTTTCTCGAGGCGTTCGACCAGCTGGCGATGCCGATCCTGCTGCGCCACCTCGGTGCACCCCTGGCGTTTTACACCAGCAGCATCGGGCCGTTGAACCAGGTGGTGCACTTGTGGGGCTATGACAGCCTCGATGACTTCGAGAAGCGCAGCGCAGCGCGGGATGCCGACCCGGACTTTGCCGCGTACCTGCATGCTACCCGCGACCTGGTGGTGGCTCAGGAGACACGCATCATAAGGCCTGTGCGCTTACCCAGCCTTTTCCACTAGGGCTGCGACAAACACCGTCATAACAACAACAACAGGTGATACCTATGAACAACACGCTCGACGTGCGCCAACTGATTGACCAGCAACCCATCGGCCGCTACCAGAAATGGGTGGTGTTCCTTGGCTTTCTCATCATCGCCCTGGACGGCCTGGACGTCGCCATCATCGGCTTCATTGCCCCGCAATTGAAAAGCGACTGGGGCCTGGATGCGCAAAGTCTGGGCCCGGTATTGAGCGCCGCGTTGATCGGCCTGGCACTTGGCGCCCTGATTGCCGGCCCCTTGGCGGACCGTTACGGGCGCAAGGCGGTGTTGCTGTGCAGCGTCCTGCTGTTCGGCCTCTGGACACTGGCCTCGGCCTTTTCACCCAACCTGGAAGCCCTGGTCGCGTTGCGCTTTCTGACCGGCCTGGGCCTGGGCGCAGCCATGCCCAATGCCAGCACCCTGGTCAGCGAGTATGCCCCGGCACGCAGCCGCTCGCTGCTCATTACCCTGGCATTCTGCGGGTTCTCCCTGGGCGCGGCGGCAGGTGGCTTCGTCAGCGCCTGGATGATTCCGAACCTGGGCTGGCGCAGTGTCTTGGCATTGGGTGGGGTGTTGCCGCTAATGGTTCTGCCGTTGCTGTATTGGCGCCTGCCGGAATCGGTGACGTTCCTGGTCAGCAAGGGGGCGGACCGCAAGCGCATTCTGGCCATTGTCCGTCGCCTGGCACCTGAGCATGTCAACGCCGACACGAACTTTGTCTTGCCCGGTAAAGCCCAGGCTGCAGGCGGTGCAATCGGCACTATCCTCTCTGCGCGGTATCGCTTTGGTACCTGCATGCTCTGGGGCGGGTACGTGCTGGCGCTGTTCCTGGTCTATCTGTTCAGCGGCTGGTTGCCGACGCTGGTGAAGGAGGGGGGCGGGTTCTCGGTGCCCGAAGCGGCCATCGTCACGGCCTGTTTCCAGATTGGCGGCCCGTTGGGCGCAATTTCGGTGGGTTGGGCCATGGATCGTTACCCGGCGCAGCGCGTGCTGGTACTGACCTTCCTGTTCAGTGGTGCGGTGATTTTTGCAATTGGTCAGGTCGCTGCGGACTTCGCCTGGTTGTGCGCGGTTGCGAGCGCTGTGGGCTTTGGCCTTAATGGGGCAAGTGTTGGCATGAATGCACTGGCGGCGGCTTTTTACCCGACTGAAGCACGGGCGACCGGGGCCAGCTGGATGAGCGGCATCGGGCGCCTGGGTGCGATTCTCAGTGCCTTTGCCGGGGCACAGATGCTGGCGCTGGGCTGGAGTTTTGCCCAGGTGTTCGCTTCGTTGTTGCTACCCGCAGGGTTGGCGGCTTTGGCGGTATGGCTACAGGGGCGAAATGCGGCGTCACGGCTTAGCGTTCAAGGCTGTACATCCGGCACCCCGGCTGCAGCGCCAGCAGGTTCGGCTCCCACTCCCTAGCCTTCGGGAACACACCCCCTATCTGAAGCCATACGCTCGATCAACGCCCACAACGCCGCATCATTGAAATCGTCGACAACCAGCCTGGCGCCCGCCGCCAGCAACCGCTCCGGGGTCTGCGTCGTGGCCACGCCCACGGTAAAGATCCCCGCGCCACTGGCCGCGGCCGTCCCCGGCAATGAGTCCTCGAAGGCCAGCGCTTGCCCGGCCTCGGCACCCAGCCGCTGCAGGCCGGTGAGGTAGGGCAGCGGGTCAGGTTTGGGCCGTGCCAGCTCTTCGGCCACCAGCACATGTTCAAAGTGCTGGCCAAGGCCCATGGCGTTCAGCATGTGCTCGGCGTTCAGCCGCGGTGCGTTGGTCACCACACACATGCCGATGTCATGGGCCTGGGCATGCTCCAGCAGGCGCAACAGGCCTGGCATTGGCTCAAGCGACGGCGACATTGCGCGGAACAGCGCTTCCTTGCGGTCGGCCAACGCCTGGCACTGTTCGACACTGGCGCCGCTGAACAGCTCGGCGAACAGCTCGCCGTTGGCGCGGCCGCTGACCTGGGCGTCGAACTGCGCCTGGCTCAGCTCGCGGCCGTCGTGTTCGCGCAGCAGTTGGCGAAAGGCCTGCAGGTGCAGGGTGTCAGTGTCGGTGAGGGTACCGTCAAGGTCGAACAGCAGGGCGGTCAGCATGGGATATCCAGATGAAAAAACACAAGCTAGGGGATCATAACCAAAGCTGACGACGAAGGGGGCTGTTCAGCGTGCTCCGAAAAGAGTACAAATGTGCTCCATGGACACTCTTACCCCCAAACGCCGCGCCATTTTCGAATTTATCCGTGAGCGCATTGCCGAACATGGTCAGCCGCCGAGCCTGGCCGATATCGCCACGCGCTTCGGTTTTGCCTCGCGCAGCGTTGCGCGCAAGCACATCACCGCCCTGTGCCAGGCCGGTTACATCGATGTCACGCCAAACCAGGCCCGGGGCATACGCCTGGCCGAACCGCTGCGCCGGCCGGAAATCCTCGAAATACCCGTGCTGGGCCAGGTGGCGGCGGGTGCCCCCATCGGCCCGGACCTGGACATCCACGAGCAGTTGCTGCTCGACCCCAGCCTGTTCCGCCGTACCCCCGACTACCTGCTGAAGGTGCGGGGCGACTCGATGATCGACGACGGCATCTTTGACGGTGACCTGGTCGGCATCCTGCAACAGGCTGACGCCCGCGACGGGCAAATCGTGGTTGCGCGCCTGGACGGCGAAGTGACCATCAAGCGCCTGCAACGCCAAGGCGGCACTTACCGGCTGTTGCCACGCAACCCGGCCTATGCGCCGATCGATGTGCAGCCCGAACAGGACTTTTTCATCGAAGGCGTGTTCTGCGGCTTGCTGAGGCGCGACTGATGGGCGCCGTGGTCGACCTCGACAGGCTGCTGGAGCAGCGCCGGGTATGGCGCGGCCGGCAGGCCCAGGCGCGGTCACTCGGGCTGCAGCCCACCGGCCATGCGGCCCTCGACGAACGTTTGCCGGAAGGTGGCTGGCCGGCGGCAGCACTGAGCGAGCTGTTGCTGGCCAACCCCGGTTGTGGCGAATTGCAGTTGCTGTGGCCAACCCTGGCCCGGCTGAGTGCAGAAGCCAGCAGAGTGGTGCTGGTGGCTCCACCCTTCATCCCTTTTGCACCGGCCTGGCAGGCAGCGGGGGTGGACCTGCGCTGGCTGGTACAGGTGGATGCCGAGCCTGCCGATGCCCTGTGGGCTGCCGAACAGTGCCTGCGCTCGGGCAGTTGCGCGGCGGTGCTGTGCTGGCCGGAACGTGCCGATGACCGCGCCCTGCGGCGCTTGCAGGTAGCGGCCGAAACCGGGCAGGCACTGGCGTTCGCCTGCAGGCCGCAGCAGGCGTCGCACAACCCTTCACCCGCAGCGCTGCGCATTGCAGTCGACACACGCCCGGCGCAATGGCGCGTGCTGAAAAGCCGGGGTGGCATGCCACCAGCGCTGCCAATACCCTGCCCGGGGCGGGGCTGATGCACCATGCTCTGGGCCTGCATCCTGCTCCCGCAGCTTGCGCTGGACACCGTCCTGCGTGAGCGTGACGACCCTGACACGCCTTTGGTGCTGATTGGCGGGCCGACCCAGCGTCGCGTGTTGCAGGCAGTCAACCCGGCGGCCGCTGCACTGGGCCTGCGGGCCGGGCAAACCCTGACCGCAGCGCGTGCCTTGGCCGATGGCTTTACCTGTGTCGAAGCCGACCCCAAACGCATCGATCAGGTGCAACAGCTGCTGGCGGCCTGGGCCTACCGCTTCAGTGCCCAGGTCAGCCTGCATTACCCTCGGGCGCTGCTGCTGGAAGTGGGCTCCAGCCTGCAACTGTTCGGGCCCTGGCCTTTGTTCGAGGCGCGTCTGCGTCAGGAATTGGCAGAACTCGGCCTGCGCCAACGCATTGTCCTGGCCAGCAACCCGGTGGCTGCTCGCATGCTCGCCAATGGCCACGATGGCCTGGCCGTGGGCGATGTCGACGCCACCCGAGCGGCGCTGCTTGGCATGCCCATCACGCGCGTCGGCCTGCCGGCAGAGGCGGCCGAAGCGTTTGCCCGCATGGGCTTGCACCAGCTGGGCCAGGTATTGGCCTTGCCGCGCGATACCTTGGCCAGGCGCTTTGCGGCCCAGGTGCAGCTGCACCTCGACCAGTTGCTCGGCCTGCGCAACCTGGGGCTGGATTTCTACCAGCCACCGGACCGTTTTGAAACCCGGCTGGAACTCAATTTCGACGTCGAGTCGCACCAGGCGCTGTTGTTCCCGCTGCGGCGCATGCTCAACGACCTTGCTGCATTTCTGGCCGGGCGAGACTGTGGCGTGCAGCGCTTCTGTCTGCATCTGGAGCACGCCGAGGGGCCGGATACCCTGCTCAAGGTGGGCCTGCTGGCGGCCGAACGCGATGCTGCGATGCTGTTCGAGCTGGCCCGTGGGCGCCTTGAGCCGCTGCGCATACCCGCACCGGTGCGCAACCTGCGGCTGGTTGCCGAGGACTTGCCACCCTTCGTGCCACAGCATCAGGCGTTGTTCGACCCGCGGGCGCAACAGGCGCAACCCTGGGCGCAATTGCGCGAGCGGTTGCGCGCCCGCCTGGGGGATGAGGCCGTCAAGGGGCTTGGCGCAGCCGCCGATCACCGCCCCGAATGCGCCTGGCAGTTGGCGGAGCAGGGTGCCCAAGGCAACATGCCGGTTGCACCGGGCAGCCGCCCGGGGTGGCTGTTGTCGGCACCGATCGCGCTGGATGACGCCGCCTACCAGGTGCAGGGCTATGCCGAACGCATCGAATCAGGTTGGTGGGATGGCGGCGATGTGCGTCGCGACTACTACCGCATCGAAACCCGTGACGGCCTGCGCGGCTGGGCCTACCGCGACCTGAGCCAGGCCGGTCCGCTTTGGCTGCAGGGTTGGTTCGCATGAACACCCCGGGTTATGCCGAGCTGCATTGCCTTTCCAACTTCAGCTTCCAGCGCGGTGCGTCGAGCGCCGACGAGCTGTTCCGGCGTGCGCGCGAGCAGGGCTACCAGGCCTTGGCAATCACTGACGAATGCACGCTGGCCGGTATCGTGCGCGCCTGGCAGGCAGCCAAGGTGCATCAGTTGCGGCTGATCGTCGGCAGCGAGGTGCAATTGTGCGACGGGCCCAAGCTGGTGCTGCTGGTCGAAAACCTGACGGGTTACCAGAACCTGTGCGCGCTGATCACCCGTGCCCGGCGGCGGGCAGAGAAGGGGGCGTACCAGCTGTTTCGTGATGACTTGCTGCTGCACCACCAAGGCCTGCTGGCCTTGTGGGTGGCCGCTGACAGTGGCGATACTGCTACCGGCGCGTGGCTGCGCAGTGTGTTCGCTGAGCGCCTGTGGCTGGCCGTGCACCTGCATCGGGGCAGTGACGATGCCGTGCGCCTGCAACGGTTGCGGGCACTGGCGGCTGATGTGGGTATCCGCGCTGTGGCCTGTGGCGACGTGCACATGCACGTGCGTGGTCGCCGTGCCTTGCAGGACTGCATGACTGCCATCCGCCAGCATTGCCAGGTGAGCGAGGCCGGGCGCTTTCTGTTTGCCAATGGCGAACGGCACCTGCGCAGCCAGGCGCAACTGGCCGAGCTGTATCCGCTCGACCTGCTGGCCGAGACCCTGGTCATTGCCCGGCGCTGCCAGTTTGACCTGAGCGAACTGAACTACCAGTACCCACGCGAACTGGTGCCCGAGGGGCATACCCCGGCAAGCTGGCTGCGCGAATTGTGCGAGCAAGGCATGCCGCTGCGCTGGCCAGACGGGCCCAGTGGCAAGGTGCGTGATGTGCTTGCCAAGGAACTGGGGCTGATCGAAGAGCTGGGCTACGAAAGCTACTTCCTGACAGTGCACGACATTGTCGCCTTCGCCCGCAGCCAGCGCATTCTATGCCAGGGCCGGGGGTCGGCAGCCAACTCGGTGGTGTGCTTCGTGCTAGGCATCACCGAGCTTGACCCCATGAAACACCACCTGCTGTTCGAGCGCTTCCTGTCGCGCGAGCGCAACGAGCCGCCGGACATCGACGTGGACTTCGAGCACGACCGGCGCGAGGAGGTGATCCAGTATGTGTTCCGTCGCTATGGCCGGCACCGGGCGGCGCTCACTGCGGTAGTCAACACCTACCATGCCGCCGGTGCGGTGCGGGATGTGGCGCGGGCGCTGGGGCTACCTGCCGATCAGGTGGATGCCCTGGCCAAATGTTGTGGTCGCTGGAGCGATCGCATACCCGATGACCAGCGCCTGGCCGAAGCCGGTTTCGAAGCGGGCAGCCCTTCGCTGCGGCGGGTGCTGATACTGGCCGGCGAACTGATCGGCTTCCCCCGGCACCTGTCACAGCACCCGGGCGGTTTTGTCATCTCCCAGCAACCGCTGGACCAGCTGGTGCCGGTGGAGAATGCCGCGATGCCGGAGCGCACGGTGATCCAGTGGGACAAGGATGACCTGGACATGGTCGGCCTGCTCAAGGTCGACGTGCTGGCGTTGGGCATGCTCAGCGCCTTGCGTCGCTGCTTCGACCTGCTGCAGCACCACCGTGGCCGGCACCTGACCCTGGCGACCATCCCCAGCGAAGATCCGGCCACCTACGCCATGATCAGCCGCGCCGAGACCATGGGTGTGTTCCAGATCGAGTCGCGCGCGCAGATGGCCATGTTGCCGCGGCTGCGGCCCCAAAAGTTCTACGACCTGGTCATCGAGGTAGCCATTGTCCGTCCCGGGCCGATTCAGGGCGACATGGTGCACCCTTACCTGCGCCGGCGCCTGAAGCAGGAGCCGGTCACGTATCCGTCGCCGCAACTGAAGGAAGTGTTCGAACGTACCTTGGGCGTGCCGCTGTTCCAGGAGCAGGTGATGGAGCTGGCGATGGTCGCGGCCGACTATACCCCGGGCGAGGCCGACCAGTTGCGTCGCAGCATGGCAGCCTGGAAGCGCCACGGCGGCCTGGAACCGCACCGCGAACGGCTGGTGCAGGGCATGTTGCGCAATGGTTACACGCTGGCGTTTGCCGAGCGCATCTTCGAGCAGATCAAGGGGTTTGGCAGCTATGGCTTTCCTGAGTCGCATGCGGCCAGCTTTGCCTTGCTGTGCTATGCCAGCAGTTGGCTGAAGTGCCATGAGCCGGCGATTTTCACCTGTGCGTTGGTCAACAGTTGGCCGATGGGCTTCTACAGCCCTGATCAGTTGCTGCAAGAGGCTCGCCGCCAAGGTATCGAGGTACGGCCGGTGGATGTCTGCCACAGCGACTGGGACTGCACCCTGGAGCCTGATGCTGAGGGCACCCTTGCCATTCGCATGGGCCTGCGACTGGTGCGTGGCCTGGCCGAAGCCGATGCCAGGCGCGTGCAGCAGGCGAGGGCGCAGCGGCCGTGGCGCAACGTCGAAGACCTGTGCCTGCGCGCCGGCCTGGACGCACGGGCCCGTGCCCGCCTGGCTGATGGCGGTGCGCTGCGCGCCTTGGCCAGTGATCGGCATCAGGCGCGCTGGCAGGTGGCGGCGGTGCAGCCGCAGCTGCCGTTGTTCGCCGATGTGCAGGCCTTGCCTGAAGAACCGGTGCAATTGCCCGTGCCAACCGTGGGCGAGGACCTGATGGCCGATTATCAAACCCTCGGCACTACGCTTGGCCCACATCCGCTGGCGCTGTTGCGCGCTCGCCTGAGGGCGCTGGGGTGTCGCAGCTCCAGTGAATTGCAGGGTGTGGAGCATGGCGACAACATTGCCGTGGCCGGGCTGGTGGTGGGCCGGCAACGGCCTCAAACCGCCAGCGGTGTGACCTTCGTTACTCTGGAAGACGAACATGGCATGGTCAACGTGGTGGTGTGGCGTGCGCTGGCCGAACGGCAGCGACGGGCGCTGGTGGGTTCGCAGCTGCTCAAGGTCAGTGGGCGGTTGGAGCAGGAGAATGGGGTGCGGCACCTGATTGCGCGGCGGTTGGAGGATGTGAGTCCGCTGCTGCAAGGGCTGGATGTGCGCAGCCGGGATTTTCACTGAAACCCCAACGCTCGGTACTTGCACGGTTTCCCGTGCGGGCGAGCCCGCGAAGCAGCCACCGCGTTGCAAGGCACCGGCCTTGCCGGTGTTCGCGGGCATGCCCGCTCCCACAGGGATCGCGCCAGCTTTTAGAAATTGAGCAAGACAGCTGCTCCCAAAGGTCGCGTCCAGATTGCGCTCGCCTACACCATCGCCAACCGCTGCTTGCGCGTCGGTGCAGGGAACGCCCGGTCGATCGCCCGCAGGTCTTCACCGGTCAAGGTCAGCGCTCCCGCCGCCGCATTGAGCCGCACGTGCTCGGGCGCCACCGCCTTGGGGATGGCGATCACGCCGTCATCGCGGGTCACCCAGGCCAGGCAGACCTGGGCCGGTGTGGCGCCATGGCGCTCGGCGATTTCCGCCAGTACCGGGTGCTGCAACAAGCGCCCGGCCTGCGCCAGCGGGCAGTAGGCCATGGTTGGCAAGCCACGTTTTTCGCACCACGGTAGCAAGTCGAATTCGATGCCGCGTTGGGCCGGGTTGTACAACACCTGGTTGGTGGCACAATCAGGGTTGTGCAGTTCGCGCAGGTCGTCGACGTCGAAGTTGGACACGCCCCAACGCTTGATCTTGCCTTGCTCGCGCAAGCGCTCGAAGCCTTCGACGGTTTCCTCCAGCGGGTGCTGACCACGCCAGTGCAGCAGGTACAAGTCGATGCAATCGGTGCCCAGCCGAGTGAGGCTGCGCTCGCAGGCTGCCGCCATGCCGCGCAGGCTGGCATTGTGCGGGTAGACCTTGCTGACCAGAAATACCCGGTCGCGGCGCCCGGCAATGGCTTGGCCAACGACCTCTTCTGCCCCCCCTTCGGCATACATCTCGGCGGTGTCGATCAGGTTCAGGCCCAGCTCGATGCCCTGTTGCAGCGCCGCGACTTCGGCAGCCTTGCGACCTGGGTCTTCGCCCATGTACCAGGTGCCTTGGCCGATGGCTGCAACGCTCGTGCCTGCCAGATTTACGTAACGCATGTCACCTCCGGGATCCGGGTATTGGAAAGAAGCACTTCAAGCAGTGCTTGTGCTGCGGTGGAAAGCTTGTGCTCGCTGAGGGCAATCACGCCGATGCGCCGCTCGACTGTGGGCTCGACCAAGGTGACGCAGCGGGCACCCAGCTCCTGCATCTGGTTGATGCACAGGGCCGGCACGGCACTGACCCCCAGGCCGCTGGCCACCATGCGGCCGATGGTCGTCAGCTGGTGGCTTTCGAACGCGACTGCCAGCTTGCCGTGGCGGGCCGCCACATTCTGCTCCATCAGCAGGCGCACCGCCGAAGGGCGCTGCAGGGCCACGAAATCTTCGGCCATCAGCTGTGCCCAGCTGACCTGGGGCAGCAGTGCCAAGGGCGAGTCGGCGGCCACTACGGCAACGAAGCGGTCCATGTACAACGGGTGGAAGTCCAGCCCATCGATGTTATCCGGCTCGAAGCCGATGCCCAGTTCGACGCGGCGATGGCGTACCAGTTCCTGTACCTGTTCGTTGATCACGTCGTGCACCGTGACGTTGACCTTGGGGTAGCGCTGGCGAAACACCTTGAGCGCGTGGGGCAACAGGTTGCCGGCAAAAGCCGGCATGGCCGCCACCGACACACGGCCCAATTGCAGGGTAAAGCGCTGGCGCAGCATCTCTTCGGTGTCGTCCCAGTCGGCCAGCAGGCGGCGTGCCAGTGGCAGCAGCACTTCGCCTTCGGCAGTCAGGCTGACGCTGCGCGTGGTGCGGCTGAGCAGGGCGCCGCCGAGGTTTTCTTCCAGCGCCTTGATGGTCAGGCTCAGTGCCGGTTGCGAAACGTGCAGGTGTTCACCGGCCTGGGCGAAGCTCTGGTACTTGGCCACGGCGACAAAGGCGCGCAGTTGTTTGACGTTCATGTCGGGCCTATCGTTTGTTTTGTAAAAATTATCAATCGATGACGAAAACAAAATTAACAAATCAGTCGCTTGCGGTGAAGATGTCTGCACACGCTCACCGACAGCCTCGTCGGTTAAACAACTACAAAAGGCGGATCAGCATGGCCGGACTGGACAAGCGCGTTGCAACCTATGAGCAGGCCCTCGAAGGCCTGACCGACAACATGACGGTACTGGCCGGTGGTTTCGGCCTGTGCGGCATCCCGGAAAACCTTATCAGCGAAATCAAGCGGCGCGGCGTCAAGGGCCTGACCGTGGTCTCCAACAACTGCGGCGTTGACGGTTTTGGTCTGGGCGTGCTGCTGGAAGACCGGCAGATTCGCAAGATGATCGCCTCCTACGTGGGCGAAAACGCCGAGTTCGAACGCCAGTTGCTCAGTGGCGAGCTGGAAGTGGAACTGACCCCACAGGGCACCCTCGCCGAAAAAATGCGCGCAGGTGGTGCCGGCATTCCGGCGTTCTACACCGCCACCGGCTATGGCACCCCGGTTGCCGACGGCAAGGAAGTCCGCGAGTTCAAGGGCCGCAAGTACATCCTGGAAGAATCCATCACCGGTGACTTCGCCATCGTCAAGGGCTGGAAGGCCGACCACTACGGCAACGTGGTGTACCGCAACACTGCGCAAAACTTCAACCCGCTGGCGGCCACCGCCGGCAAGATCACCGTGGTCGAAGTGGAAGAAATCGTCGAACCCGGCGTGCTGCTGCCAAGCGAAATCCACACCCCGGGCATCTACGTGGACCGTGTCATCGTCGGCACCTTCGAAAAGCGTATCGAAAAGCGCACCGTCAAGGCCTGAGCGCCATCCACCCGAACAATAAAGAGATCCTGACCATGGCACTGACCCGCGAACAGATGGCGCAACGCGTTGCCCGTGAACTGAAGGACGGTTACTACGTCAATCTGGGCATCGGCATCCCCACCTTGGTGGCCAACTATGTACCCGCCGACATGGATGTGATGCTGCAATCGGAAAACGGCTTGCTCGGCATGGGCGAATTCCCCACCGAAAGCACCCTCGATGCCGACATGATCAACGCCGGCAAGCAAACTGTCACCGCCCGCCGCGGCGCCTCGATTTTCGATTCGGCACAATCGTTCGCCATGATCCGTGGCGGCCACGTCGACCTGACCGTACTGGGTGCTTTCGAGGTGGACGTGCAGGGCAACATCGCCTCGTGGATGATTCCGGGCAAGCTGGTCAAGGGCATGGGCGGGGCCATGGACCTGGTGGCCGGTGCCGACAACATCATCGTCACCATGACCCACGCCTCCAAGGACGGCGAGTCCAAGTTGCTGCCAAAGTGCAGCCTGCCGCTGACCGGTGCGGGCTGCATCCGCAAGGTGCTGACCGACCTGGCCTACCTGGAAATCGAAGACGGCGCCTTCATTCTGCGCGAGACCGCGCCTGGGGTCAGCGTCGAGGAAATCATCGAGAAAACCGCCGGCAAACTGATCGTGCCGGATGATGTGAAGGAAATGACCTTCTAAGGCATGACGTGATCTCACCCTGTAGGCGCGGGTAAGCCTGTTCCTACAGGTTTTTTGCGTTGCCTGGCAATACCGCTTCATCCCATAAAACCAATAAAAGGAATTCAACCGTGGCCGCTGAAATTCAAGACAGCCGCTCCGCGCGCTTTGCCTTGCGCTGCTCCAACTGGGCTGAACGCTGGTTCCCCGACTCCTGGGTGTTCGCCGCGCTGGCGGTGCTGCTGGTGTGTATCGGCGCACTGGCCATGGGCGCCAAACCGACCGACACCGCCAAGGCGTTTGGCGACGGCTTCTGGAGCCTGATACCGTTCACCATGCAGATGGCATTCGTGGTCATCGGCGGTTATGTGGTGGCCAGCTCGCCGCCCGCCGCGAGGCTGATCGATCGTTTGGCGCGCATCCCCGGCAATGGGCGCTCGGCAGTGTGCTGGGTAGCACTGATCTCGATGCTGGCCTCCTTGCTCAACTGGGGGCTGTCGCTGGTGTTTGGAGGTTTGCTGGTGCGCGCCCTGGCAAGGCGCACCGACCTGAAGATGGATTACCGCGCAGCGGGTGCGGCCGCTTACCTGGGCCTGGGTGCGGTGTGGGCGTTGGGCCTGTCATCCTCGGCGGCGCAGCTGCAGGCCAACCCGGCCAGCCTGCCACCTTCAATCCTGTCGATAACCGGGGTGATCCCCTTTACCGAAACCATCTTTCTCTGGCAGTCCGGCGTGATGCTGGCGGCGCTGGTGGTGGTCTCGCTGGTGATCGCCTACGCCACCGCTCCGGGCCCGAACAGCGCCCGTAGCGCAGAAGACTGCGGTGTCGACCCCAGCTTCACAGCGCCACCCGCGCCGCAACGCACGCGCCCGGGAGAGTGGCTGGAACACAGCCCGATCCTTATCCTGCTGTTGGTGGCCTTGGCTGCTGGCTGGCTGTATCAGGAGTTTGCGACGAAACCTGCGATTACCGCCATCTCGGGGCTCAACACCTACAACCTGTTGTTCATCATGCTCGGTGCTTTGCTGCACTGGCGCCCACGCAGCTTCCTTGACGCGGTGGCGCGTGCGGTACCGACCACCACCGGTGTGCTGATCCAGTTCCCGCTGTATGGTTCGATCGCCGCCATCCTCACCCAGGTGAAGGGCGTCGATGAACAGACCCTGGCCCACCATATTTCACTGTTCTTCACCCAGATTGCCACCCATGACACGTATGCCGTGCTGATGGGCGTGTATTCGGCTGTGCTGGGCTTCTTCATCCCTTCGGGCGGCGGTAAGTGGATCATCGAGGCCCCTTACGTGATGCTGGTGGCCAACGACCTGCAGTACCACCTGGGGTGGGCCGTGCAGATCTACAACGCGGCCGAAGCCTTGCCGAACCTGATCAACCCGTTCTACATGCTGCCGTTGCTGGGCGTGCTGGGGCTCAAGGCGCGCGACCTGATCGGTTTCTCGTTCGTGCAATTGCTGGTGCATGTGCCGTTGGTGCTGGTGTTACTGTGGGCGCTGGGTACAACGCTGCAGTACGTGCCGCCAGTGATGCCTTGATTCAAGGCCCCTGGAGGCTTGGCGTCAGCTTTCAGACGCGTATCATGGCTGCCTCAGCCTGGGAAACTCGCGTCACATGTCTATCCGATTGAAACTGCTGCGTAAGAAACTGGGGATGACCCTGGAAATGCTGGCCGAAAAGACTGGCATGACCAAAAGCTACCTGTCCAAGGTCGAGCGCGGCCTCAACACGCCCTCGATCGCTGCGGCGCTGAAACTGGCGAGGGCGCTGAACGTCAATGTCGAAGAGCTCTTCGCCGAAGAGCAGGCCGGGCAGAGCCGCTACAGCCTGGTGCGCCGTACCGAGCGCCAGGCCCTGGTTGGCGATGGGCAAGGGCCGGGGTACGCGGCCCTCACCAGTCAGATTGGCCAGCGCAGCCTGCTGCCGTTTCTGATTCAGCCGCCGTCCGAGTTCAGCGACCCTACGTTCAAGGAACACCAGGGCGAAGAGTTCCTGTTTGTTCACACAGGCCAGGTGGAAGTGGATTTCATGAGTGAGCGGGTGTTGCTGGAGCAGGGCGACGCCCTGCATTTCAACGCCCAGACACCGCACCGGCTGCGCTCGGTAGGTGTGACGCCGGCGCAGTTACTGGTTGTTGTTCACCACGCAGACGAATGAAAGCGCAAGGGGGGCAACTATGCCCCCCACACGTTCTCAGGCGTGAAACGCCAGGTTCATCGCGACCGCCCTCCCTTGCATAATCTGCATGTCGTTTTTTTGACGAATGCGCCCATTGCCCATTGAATTTTATTATGGTGTCGGATCATTGACGTAGTGTCATTGTGCCCATAAGCTCAAATCAAATACGAAACAACCCCCGCAGCACCGCATTAATAACTCATTGATTTTCCTGTTTTTAGGAGGGGAGTATGCGCACGACTCTGATAATCAAATCGATGTTCTTGCTGGTGATGCTAAGTGGTGCTGCCCGCGCGGCAGATTCGTATATAAATCAGAACAGTATCATTCCTGTTTCAACTGCTGGCTGGTTCTTTGCCTTTGCTGTGGTCGGTTTTGTTGCCGTTGCCAACCGCAGAAAGATCTGAACCGGCTGCCTTGTACCTGAAGTGACTGCTCCTTGCCGCGAAGCCACAGGCGTGGCTTGTGAATTCTCCAACCGTTGCTATATTCCCAGTAGCCCGTAGGACCAACATTTACAAGGCGTTGCAGCCACGTCTGTAGCGTCAAGGCAAGGGCCTCCAGGAAGGTCGAGGCCATCGCGGCAGCAGTGCGCCGTGAAGCGGAGCGAGAGTTGGTGTGTTGTTCTCATTCAGTGCTCTTTGTCGGGCCATTTGGCCGGAGGGACCCTCATGGTGCGTTCAATGTTTGCCGCTTTCTGCATGCTGACGGTGTGGTCTGGTGCCGGTAACGCCGACCAGAGCAGTGCTGCCTACCTGCTCAGCCCCGGCGATGTGGTGATGGTTTCGGTATGGCAGGAAGAAAGCCTGCGTCAAGAAGCCACCGTACTTCCCGATGGCAGTATCACCTTCCCCCTGGCCGGGCGCATCGATGTCGCCGGGCTGGACGTAACGGCAGTCGAGAAGCAGGTCGCTGCCAAACTCGAAAAATACCTCCCCGACCCTAACGTAAGCGTTGTCGTCAAAAGCATTGCCGGCAACATGGTCTATGTCCAAGGCAAAGTGATCAAACCCGGGCCTGTGCAAATGGCAGGCCCCACGGCGGTGCTGCAGGCGCTGAGCATGTCGGGTGGCCTGGACAAGTTTGCAGATGAAAGCGAAATCAAGGTGGTCCGCGGCACCGGTGCTTCCCAAAAGATCCTGCCCGTGCGATATAAGGACCTGGTGTCTGGGCGGGACATGTCCACCAACATCCAACTTCAGGCTGGCGATACGCTGGTCGTTCCTTGATCTTGCCTTTAATAAGAACATTTAATGCCTCTTCTTAGAACAACTCGCATTGCAACGGCAATCTTGGTCTTGCCGTTCACGGACGCGGTACTGGCGGCAAATTGGCAGTCTACGGTGGTGGTACCGACATCCGTCGAATACGACAGCAACCCATTGCTGTTGACCTCGGGGGAAAAGGGTATAACGCGCACTATTATCGCGCCGGATTACACCCTGATCGGCACTTTTGACCGTGACGAATTGAGGTTGGGGCTTGGCATGCATCTGCTGCGCTCGTCCGATACGGATATCGTCGATGACCGTGAAGACCCTGATATCAGCCTGGGTTGGCAGCGCACCACCGAGCGGGGGCGGTTTGGCCTGGTGGGGCGCTACAACGAAAGCTCGACGCTGTCGGGCACCGTACTGGATACCGGGGTGATTACCACCGACGGTACGCAGAAGCTTTACACCTTGACTGGCAACTGGAGCCAGGCGGTGACCGAGCGCAGTACCTTGAGCAACGAAACCACCTACAGCCGTGCCCGTTACGACATCAGCACGCTGACAGGCTACGACGAACTGGCGAACGTCTTTACCTGGACTTACGCCTGGAGTGAGCGGGCTGACCTGTATACCCGTTTTGGTGCCCGGCGCTATGAGCCCGAAGAGGACCTTACCGCGACCGCTTCCAACAGCTACAGCCCGGCAGTCGGCATCAAATACCAGCTTGCCGAAGGCTTGAGCGCCGATGCCCATGTTGGCGTCAACCAAGTGTCAGGCGACGACGGCGGCCGGCGCGGGGAGGGTGGGGTTGCGTTGCTGTACACCGGCACGCGTGCCGATGCCAGCCTCACCGCCGAGCGCAGCACGGTGGCGAGCGCCGAAGGCGGCTTCGCCGAACTGGACCAGGTGCGTGGTGTGTGGAGCTATGCGCTGACCGAGTTGTCCCGTGTGGGCGCTGACGCCGCGTGGCAGGACAGCAAAGGGCAGTCGCCCAACACGCTGCAGACTTACAGCGTATGGGCCAGCCGCCAGTTTTCGCCTTACTGGGACCTGCGCCTGTCGCTGATGTACAAGGAACGGCAGCAGGACCATGTACCGGATGCGACCGCTACGATCGTTGGTTTGACGTTGACGTACAGGTACCCCGACATCTGAACTTCAGGCAGGTGGCCCTATGAAGTCTGACTACGAGCTCTCCCTCAGAGATTACATCGCCATTATCAAGGACAGGGCCCTGGTGTTAGGGGTGAGTGCCGCAGTCATTCTCGCCGCGACCGTGGCCGTCGCGTTGATGGTGCCGCCGATCTACCAGTCGACCGGCACCATTCTGGTGGAGTCGCAGCAGATTTCGCCTGAGCTGGTGTCGACCAACAACACCAGCTTTGCCGATGAGCGCATCGAGGTGATCCGTCAACGGGTGATGACCCGCGACAACCTGCTGCGCATCATCGGCAAGTACGACCTCTTCGCCGACAAGCGCTTCAGCGAAAGCGACAAGATCGACCAGATGCGCAACGCGATCGTGGTCGAAACCCTGACCACCTACGTGCGCGGCCGTGGTGAAGCGACCGTGGCGTTCAATGTCTCGTTCGAGCACAAACAGCCACAAGTAGCCAAGGAAGTCGCCGATGAACTGGTGACGCTGTTCCTCAACGAAAACCTCAAGCAGCGCACCGAGCGAGCCAACGAAACCACCGAATTCCTCACCCAGGAAGCCAACAAGCTGGGTGCCGAGCTGGCCAGCCTGGAAAACCAGCTGGCCGATTTCAAGCAGGCCCACGCCAATGCCTTGCCCGAGCACCAGACCCTGCGCATGAACATGCTGTCGCGGGCGGAGCTGGAATTCCGTGAGGTCGACCGTGACTACAAGGCTGCCCAGGAAGAGCTGCGCTACCTGGAACTGGAGCTGTCTGCGGCCAATGCCGGCCTTGCCACCAAGGTTGCCGAGGGCACCCGGCCAACCCGTGCCGACCTGCCCGAAGACCTGCCAAGCCTGAAAGCCGAATACGCGCAACTGCTGACCCGCTACAAGGACGCCCACCCGGATGTCGTGGCGGTCAAGCGCAAGATCCAGGCGCTCGAAGCCAGTGGGGGGCGCACTGCGGCAGTGTCCACGGTCAGCCTCGACGCGGCCCGTGTCCGCGCCAAGATGAGCGCCGCCCAGGTGCGTATTGCCTCGCTGGCAGAGCAAAAGCGTGAGCTGACCCGGAAAATGGAAGGCTACGAAGCCGAGATCCTCGAGGCGCCGCAGGTCGAGCGTGGCCTGGTGACCTTGATGCGAGACCACGACAACGCGCGCAAGAAATACGAAGAGATTCGTGCCAAGGAAATGGGCGCAAAGATTACCGAAAGCCTGGAGCAGGAGAACAAGGCTGAACGCTTTGTGCTGCTGGAGCCTCCCCTGTTGCCTGAGAAGCCGATCAAGCCTAACCGCAAGAAAATCGCTGCGCTGGGCCTGGTGCTGGCACCGGCCGGTGGCGGTGCGCTGGTGATGCTGCTGGAAATGCTCAATCAGCGCGTGCGTGGCGTTGGCGCCCTGGAAAGCCTGCTGGGCAAACGGGTGCTGGTGGCACTGCCCTATATCGATACCCGGGCCGACGTGGCCCGACGCAAGCGCTGGCGCAATCGACTGATCCTGGCGGCACTGGCGTTGGCAGCTATCATGATAGGGCTGGTGCACGTGTTCTACATGCCACTGGATGTGCTGTTGTACAAAGTCATGTCTCGGTTTGTATAGGGAAAGCAGTGATGGACAGGATCAAGCCGGCTGTTGGCAACAATATTCATCAGGTTACCCCAGGTACTCCCCAGGCACTGTCTCCCGCCCCCGGTACGGCGCTGGCCGAAGTGCCGGGTCAGTTCGATTACGTGAACACCAAGGTGGTACCGCTGCGTGCAGACCACCTGGAGCGTAACCGCATCGTGGCGTACAACAAGAACTCCAACATGAACGGGCCGATCGACCTGCTGCGTACGCAGGTGCTCAGGGCCATGGACGAGAACGGCTGGCGTACCTTGGCCATCACCTCGCCAACGCCGGAAGCGGGCAAGACCATGCTGGCGATCAACCTGGCCATGAGTATTGCCCACCACACCACCAAGACTGCGTTACTGGTGGACTTCGACCTGCGCCGGCCCAAGGTCGGCAGTTACCTGGGCCTGCCCATGGAGCAGGCACTGAACGAGTTTCTGACGGACAAGGCCGAGTTGCAGGACTGCCTGGTCAACCCCACCTTGCCGCGCTTCGTGGTGCTGCCAACGCGGGTACCCGTGCCCCTGTCGACCGAGATGCTGTCCTCGCCCAAGGTGAACAACCTGATTGGCGATTTGCGCAACCGCTACGAATCGCGCATCTGCATTTTCGATTTGCCACCGCTGCTCAGCTCGGATGATGCGATCACCGTGTTACCCAAGTTCGACTGCGTGTTGCTGGTGGTGGCCAACGGAATGAACAACAAGAAGGAAATCGAGGATTGCCTGCATCACCTGGGTACGGTGAACCTGATCGGGACAGTGTTGAACAAGGCCGACGAACAGCCACGCACCTATTACTGAGCCTTCTGGCAATACGCTTTCAGGCGCAGCCTTGTGCTGCGCCTGAAAGCTATGAGGCCAACTCAGCGCCTCCAGGGATACTGCAACTCCCACTGCCACGCATGCCGCACAATCTGCTCCAGTGAGGCGAATGCAGGGCGCCAGCCCAGCACCTGCATGGCCTTGCTCGCATCCGCCACCAGCCGTGGCGGGTCGCCGGCGCGGCGCTGTGCGTCAAGGGCAGTGATCTGTCGCCCGGTCACGGCCCGGGCCGTATCGATCACCTGCTGCACCGAAAAGCCCAGGCCATTGCCCAGGTTGAACGCGGCACGCTCGCCACCGTCCAGTAGATAATCCACTGCCAGTGCATGGGCAGCCGCCAGGTCTGCCACATGCACGTAGTCGCGTATGCAGGTGCCATCCGGCGTGTCGTAGTCGCGACCAAACACTGTCACCGCCTCGCGCCGGCCAGATGCAGCCTGCAGGATCAACGGGATCAGATGGGTTTCCGGCTCGTGACGCTCGCCTAGCTGGCCTTCCGGGTCAGCGCCCGCTGCATTGAAATAGCGCAGGCTTACCGACTTCAAACCATAGGCCCGGTCGAAGTCCTCAAGAATCTGCTCGACCATCCATTTGCTCAACCCATACGGGTTGATCGGCCCCTTGGTGTGTGCTTCATCGATCGGCACGTACTGCGGGTTGCCGTATACGGCGGCACTCGAAGAAAACACCAGGTGCCTGATGCCGGCATTGACCATGGCCTGCAGCAGGGAAAGGGTGGCTGCGACGTTGTTCTGGTAGTACTTGCCGGGGGCACTGACCGACTCGCCCACTTGAATGAACGAGGCGAAGTGGAACACCGCATCGAAGCGACACACGCCAAACAGCACATCCAGTGCGGCTTCGTCGGCGATGTCGAGCTTGGCCCACTGGATACCGGGGCCAGGTGAGACCAGGTCCGCCACCAGCACTTCATGGCCGGCGGCGAGCAGGTGCTTGACCATGTGCGAGCCAATGTAGCCCGCACCACCCACAACCAGATATTTCATCCCCACCTCCTGGAATCTGCTGTTTACAGACGCAGTGAACACTCCCTGACACGTGCAGGTGGGATGATCAGCTACAGGTGACCTGAGCGTAGATGGCCATATGCTCTATTTCAAGAATAGCCAATTGGACATGTAGGTACCGTCGAAGGTAATGGTGTATTGCCCATCCTTGTAGGCCACCGGCAGCGGCTTCAGCTGCTCCCGTGCATCGCGGGCGAACAGTTTCAGGCCGGCGGGTGCCTTGATGTCCAGGCTGCCTTCAAGGGGCTCGACATTGAACGGCGTCTTGTCATCGGCCTTGGGCATGGCACGGGTGCCCAGTGACAGCAGAAGCTCGCGCGACTGGCCCAGTGGCTTGCCGTCCAGGCTCTGGACCACGACGCTGGCGTAAGGCGTCTTCATTTGTATCTGAATGGCACCCAGGTTGATCGGGCGGCCGCCCAGCCAGCCGCTGGCGGCCTGGGTCAGTGGCGTGTCGATGGTGTAGATGCCTTGTTGCCAGTTGCGCCTGAGTTCGCCTGTGTCGGTCACCGACTCGGTGGCATCGGCGGCCAGCAGCGCTTGCCCCGGGTCGTGCAGCACCTGCGCGTCTGCCGGGATGGGCGCGGGTTTGAGCCAAGGCAATTCCGGCGTGTGTGGCAGGGCGATCTGCAACTGGCCCTTTTCCATGGCTGTGCGCAGCAGCGGTGAGTTACGCGGGGTGATTTCCTGGTTGTACAGGGTGGCAGGTGTCGGTGCGAACACGTAGCGAGTGGTGGCGGGTTTCACGTCCGCACGGCGATAGAGCAGGGCAGCGGCGGGCAGGGTGGCGATCATCGCCGGGTCATTGTACGCGTGCCAGTTGTCCGCCGTGCGCCAACCGGGGTTGAACGCCTGTTGGCTGTAGGCGTATTGCAGCATGGCGTCCCAGCCTTGGTGGCTGGCGGTGCCGGCGATGTAAATCGGCAGCGAGTGACGGTCAGGCAGCGGGAAGGGCTCGGCGTTCCACTCGGTGACGGTCAGCGGTTTGCCGACGACCTGGGCGGCAGCAATCCAGTCGATCATGCCGTCGCTGGTCAGCGGGTTCTTCTCCAGTTGGCCTGTGTCGCCGTAGCTGTGGGCGTCGATGACATCGCCAACGCTCAATGCCGGCAGTGCGCTAAGCCCATTACCGCCCCAGGTGCTGGTGGTAGCAATGGGGACTTTCACGCCCACGCTGCGCAAGTGGGCGATCATGTCGGCATTGAAGCGTTGTTCCAGCTCGTTGAGCAACAGCTTCGACGGCCCATGCTCCCAGGCACGCCAGGTCAGGTCGGCGGGTAGGTCAAACTGTTTGGCAAAGGCCTTGGCCGCCGTCATGTAGCGCGCACTGTGGCGGGGTACATCCTTGTTCGGCATCAGGGCGTTGCCGTAATGCTGGGTCAGGTCATTCTCGTTGGTGATCAGCACGGCGGCGATGGCGGGGTCGTCCTTGTAGGCCAGGCCCGTGTACTCGTTGACATGGGTCAGGTACTGCTCGGCGAAGCGTTTCATCGCCTGCCGGATACTGTCGTTCACGTAGGCGTAACCCTTCAGGTCGACGCGACCGTCCTGCTCGGGCAGCTCCTTGAAGTCTTCGATGTGGTCGTTGGCGGTAAACGCACGCTGCACATGCATGTCCAGCCAGATGTAGATGCCTTCGTCCTTGAGTGACTTGATCCACAGGTCGAGCTTGCGCAGCGATTCGGTGCTGAGCTGCTGGGTATCGCGCACCACGGTGCCGTCGCCAAAGACGTTGGGGCTGACCCAGGGCGAGTCGTGGTGATGCAGGCGCACCAGGTTGAAACCCAGTGCCGAAAGGCGTTTGGCTTGTTGGCGGATTTCGTCGTCGGGGCTTTTGAACAGCGAGTAGGCCGACAGGTTGGTGCCCCAGAAGCGTACCGGGGTGCTGTCGGCGAACATCAACTGGTCGCCGACAGCCTTGACGAAGCCACGCTTGCCGGCGGGTTTTTCCGCTGCGTTGAGGAACGACAGGTCCACCGGCGAGGTGCGCCAGTCCAGCTGGTCATCAGGCCAGGTGGCGGGGTCTGCCAGGCCGAAGCGCTCGCTGGGTGTCGGGCCGAGTTCGATGTCGCCGGTCACGTTGAGCACGGCCTTGAGCTGCTGGCGGCCGGCGCTGATCGGGTCCTTGTAGAGGAATGCACGCAGCTCGGACGGGTTGCCGCGCTCGAAATAGACCTTGGCCAGTGGCGGGTCGAAACGCATTTCGATGCGTCGCCCCTGGTCAGCCTTGCCCCACGTCCAGCCGCGGTTGTCGGGCAACAATTGCGGGGCGCCCATGCCGCCGGCGATTTGCGCCGGGTCGAACTGGAACACCAGGCCGCCACCCATGACACCGCTCTGGCGGCTGTGGGCGTCGAGATCGAAGGCCCAGCTCAGGGTTTGCGCCTGTTCCTTACGGATGTCAGCCTGCAGGTCGAAGTCCAGTTCCTTGTTCTTGCCCCGCAGCGTGTAGTGGTAAGGGCCATTGACCTTGAAGTCGGTATAGAAACCGGTCCAGCTCCAGTTGGCAGCCCAGAAATCGAATTTGGCCTTCATGACCGGGCCACCGCCGTGTGTCACGTTAGGCAAGCCATTTTGCTCATCGACACTGACCTGCCAGTCTGAAGCCCAGCTGGCCAGCGGCAGCAGGGCCAGGCCGGCAATGGCCGAAAGGCGCACGTAATGACGCAGGGACAGCCTATTCATGAACATTACCTGGGTTGTAGGTCGGGTTCTGCCAGTTCCACGGCCGGGCTGTTGTGCAGCCGGCGAACCATCTGGATGTAGGCCACGCCCAGGCCTGCGATAGACCAGTACACCACCGGGATGAAGGTGATGCTGCTGACCGTGAAGATGATGACCAGAATGCCGATCAGCGTTGCCAGCAACACCCGGCCGAGCTGTCGTCGCTCGTCGTCCTTGTCGGCAAAGCTGAGCATGGCCTTGCGGATACCCCGCAGCACGACGGCAAAGAACGCCACGAACAGACCTAGCCCGACCAGGCCGACCCGCAACGCCAGGTTGATGTAGGTGTTGACGATGTCGATGATGCCGTCGCCCTGGATCATCGCCTGCATTTCGGGTGTGTTGCGGAAGTCGAAGGAGCCGAACAACGGATTGCGCTGGATGACGATCCACGAGTTGTCCATCAGCCGCTCGCGGTAGGTGATGTTCTCTTTCTCGAGGTTACCGATGAACGGCAGCAGGTCCAGCACCTTTTCGCCCCCAGGCACGACGGTCAGCAAGGGCAACGCCAGCATGCCTGCCGCACCTAGCAGCGCCAGGCGCTTGACGGCGCCTTTGCCCAGGGCGATGAACACCACCACGATGACCACGGCGCCGATCCACGGGCCACGCGACAATGGCGCGAACAGCCCGGCGGCCAGCAGCAGGGCGCCCATGGCCTTGTGCAGCGGGCGTTGCACATAGCCCTGCACGAACAGGAACAGGCCGATGGCCACGCTCATCACGTAACCCAGTGCAATCGCCTGGCCGGTGGTGACGCTTGCCCGCAGTGCACCGCCCCGGCTCAGGTAGCCGGACATGCTCCATGGCACGCCCATGGCGTCGACCAGGGCGCTGTACAACAGCCAGTGGCGCACATACTCGGCCACAGCGATCAGCGCCATGACGAAAGAGGCCAGCACGAAGGCCAGCAGGGTGTCCTTGAAGTCGCTGATCTGGCGCAGGCCACGGCTGGCCACGTAATACGGCAGGAGAACGTCGACATACAGGTACAGCGCCTGGCGCAGCGTGTCGGTAAGGGTGGTTTCGCGCAAATAGAGCACGCTCATCAGCAGCAGGCCTGCCGCCAGCAGTTTATCAGCCCAGATGCGGCCAAAGCGCAAGGTGTCACCTTGGCGGCGCAGGTACAGCGCGGCCGGCAGCAGCACGCACAGGGTCAGCAGGCGAATATGGTTCAGGTCGACCAGGTAATTGACCACGCCAAACCCGGGCACCTGCACCGATGCTGGCGGGATCAGGAACAGCAGCATGTAGAACAGCGCCATGGGGTTGTGCTCGCGGCGCCCGGCCAGCAACAGGACGACCGCGCCCACCCCCAGGTACAGCCAGAAGCTGTGGGAGAAAAAAGCCAGCAGGGTCAGCAGGAACCACAGATTGCGCCGGCGCTTGTAGTCGCTGAGCGGAATCAGGTCGGTGGCAGGCCGCCGGGCCATCAGGAAGACCACGCTCGCCAGAAACAGGATGACGATCAACGCACGAAAATGTTCAGGCATCGGCTATGTACACCTTTCCCTTGGTGGGCAACGGCTAGCATCGTGGCTAATTGAAACTATAGTGACTTTTAGCCAATCAGTCAGAGATTGAAGTCATGCCGTCGATTGATGTGTCAGCCGCCGCGAGCCTGCGCAAGCGGGCCCTGAGGGCCGGGTCTTGGAACCTGGTCTCGCAGGTGGCTTCACAGGTGATGCGCCTGGGCGGCAATCTGATCATGGCCCGCTTGCTGCTGCCGGAAATGTTCGGGGTGATGGTCATCGCCACCACTGTTTCGATACTGCTGCATTTGCTTTCCGATGTCGGCCTGCGCCAGAACATCATCCAGAGCCACCGCGGAGACGACCCGGACTTTCTCAACACCGCCTGGACCGTGCAGATCATCCGCGGTTTCCTGCTGTTTGCCCTTACCCTGCTGCTGGCCCTGGGAGCTTGGTTGGCCCAACTGGCTGAGCTGTGGCCGGCCGACTCTACCTATGCCGCGCCGGTACTGCCGATGGTACTGGCGGTCACCGGCCTGTCGGCGGCCATCTGGGGTTTCCAGTCCACCAAGATAGATGTGGCGGTACGAACTTTCCAACAAAAGCGCGTGGTATTGGTCGACCTTGCCTCGCAGGTGGCGGGCCTGGTGGTGATGCTGGTGCTGGGCTTGCTGACCCATTCGATCTGGGCGCTGGTGTTATCAGGCCTGGTTTCGGCGGTCGTCTGGACCGTGCTGGGGCATACCGCCCTGGAGGGGCCCAACAACCACCTGCGCTGGGACCGTTCGGCGCTGACCGAGCTGATCGTGTTTGGCCGCTGGATCCTGTTGTCGTCGATGGTCGGCGTGCTGGCGATGTACGGCGACCGCATATGGTTTGGCGCCAGCATGTCGGCGGCGCAACTGGGTGTGTATTCGATCGCCGTGCTGATCCTGGGTGCGGTGCAGACCGCGCTCATGAAAATTGTCGGCGCGGTGGCGCTGCCTGCTTTCAGCGAAGCGGCCCGGGCCGACGACAAGCCGCGCCTGAAAGCGCTGTATTTCCGCTTTCGGCTGCTGGTCGACCTGCTGGTGCTGTTCATTTGTGGCGGTTTCCTGACCGCCAGCCCGCTGCTGATCGGCTGGATGTATGACGATCGCTACCGCGAAGCCGGGCCGATGCTGGCGATTCTCTCGCTATCGTTCATCGTATTGCGCTATACCTTGGCTCATCAGGTGTGGATTGCCTTGGGCCTGACCAAGTACCAGGCCATGGACAACATCATCCGCCTGGTCTCGTTATGGGGGCTGTTGCCGCTGTTACTGGCGATTGGCGGGGTGGAGTGGGCTATCTGGGGGGTTGCCCTGCATGCTGCGCCAACGCTGGTGCTGGTTGTGTATGTGAACTGCAAACTGGATATCTTCAGCCTCAAACGTGAGCTGGTGGTACTGCCGATGTTGCTGGTCGGGGCGCTGTGCGGGGCACTGTTGACGGCCTTTTTCAACTGGCTGTAGCGCAGTTTGCCGGGTGTAACTTTCATGGCTACAGGTCACGGGAACATGGGGAAGCTCACTTTTTGTACTGCGCAGTTGGGTCGTAGAGGCTTTCTCCAGAGCTGTGTCTTGCTCGGCGCGGGGGGCGCGGTGTTCGGCGCCTCGGCGGCCGTTGCGGGCAAGACGGTCGAAAAGCCCGGGTTCGTGGTAATCAACGGTTGGGTATTGCCGTCCCGTTACTTTCGGAACGCGTCAGCATGATCAAGGACTTTGAGCAGCAGAAGGCGCTGCGCGATCACTATGATTTCTGCATCATCGGGGCCGGCCCGGCGGGTATAACCCTGGGCTTGCGCCTGGCAGCCGCCGGCTGGAGCGTAATGATCGCCGAAGGCGGGGGGCGCGAATATGCGCCGCACTCGCAAGACTTGTACGCGTGCTCATCCACCGGCCTGGAACTGTATGCCGAGGAAACCCGCCTGCGCTACCTGGGTGGCACCTCCAATCACTGGGCTGGCCGGTGCCGACCATTCACCCCTTCGGATTTTGCCGTCGCCCCGCCAGGCGTCTTGCCGGGCTGGCCAATTCCCTACTCGGAGATCGAAGGCTTTCTGCCGGCAGCCATGGAGATCGTCGATCTGGCGCCTGGCTCGGATTTTCGCGCGATGAATGCCGGTCTCAATGGCGGTGACTTCGAGGCGGACCGTTTTCTGCTCAGCACGCCGACACGTTTTGCGCAGAAGTACGCTACAGCACTGGAGCAGACCCCAGGCCTGGATGTGTTCATCAACTGTAATTGCGTTGACCTGGAGTTCGACAAGGCTTCCGGCCACCTGGCTGCGGTGGTTTTGTCTGACTATGAGTGCAATCGTCAACGCCTGGTGGCTGGAAATTTCATTCTGGCCACAGGGGCCATCGAGAATGCCCGGCAGTTGCTGAACAGCGAGACCCTGGTGGCCGCAGGCGTGGTGAGCAAGGAAGGGCTGGTCGGCGGGTGTTTCATGGAACACCTGAATATCGAAATGGGCACTTTCATCCTCAAGTCCGGGCAGGACCCAGAGCCGCGCCAGTACTACACCACCGATGCTTTCGTCGACGAGTACAAGGCCGGTAAAGGCAATGTCACCGCCTCCTTGCTGGCCGATGTGCAAACTTATGGCCGCACTGCCGAGGTGAAGTATTTTCTCGAGAGCCTGGCCTGCGACATGGGGTTTGCCAGCAAGGTCGCCTTCGTCGCCAAGTTCAGCTGCCCTGGTGACGGCGTGATCAGCACCATGATCGAGCAGTTCCCCAACCTGCACAGCCGCATTTCGCTGCTGGACAAGAAGGATGCGCTGGGCGTGGCCAAGGTCAATGTCAATTGGGTGCTTAGCGCCGAAGACCGGCACACCATCAAGTGCATTGGCAGCGAACTGGCCAAGCAGTTCGCCGACATGGACCTGGGGTTCGTCAAGCTCAACGATTTCGTTTACGACACCTCGATACCGCTGAGAATGGCACCCCATGCCCATCACATGGGCACCACGCGCATGGCCGCCTCGCCGCAGTTCGGTGTGGTCGATGCCAATTGCAAGGTGTTCGGTACCGAAAACCTGTATGTCGCCGGCAGCAGCATTTTTGCCAAGGGCGGCGCCTCCAACCCGACCATGCCGCTGTTGCAATTTGCCTTGCGGCTGGCCGACCACCTCGATAACAAGATGAAAGCGGCCAGCGGCGCCGCGGCGTGATGAAGGTTGTACACGGGTGAGTGCGATGCGGTCAGCACCTAGAAGAACGAGACCGGAACGCCTCAGGAGACTCCAGATTGTTCAGATCGCGAGGCCAGGCAGTATGAAAGGATGGATACGCAAGGCAGTGGCGCGCTACGCCCATGCAACCGGGCGAGGTGGCAAATTCTACAGGAGGTTCTGCAACCCCTCTGGTCTTGAATGGGGGGCCTATCTGGCCCGATGGGGCAACTTTCATTCGGTCGGCAGCAATTTCTACGTCAATACAGGCTGCAAGTTTCTCGACCCGTCGCTGGTACGTATCGGTAACAGCGTGGGCTTGTCCGACTGCACGTTGATCGGTCATGACGGGGTGGTATTGCTGATCGAGCATCGCTTTGGCAAGCACCTGGATTCGGTCGGTTTCATCGACATCAAGGACAATTGCTTCATCGGCCATGGTGCGATCGTGATGCCTCGCGTGACCATCGGGCCCGAATCCATCGTGGCGGCAGGGGCGGTGGTGACCAAGGACGTGCCGCCAGGCACCGTCTATGGTGGCAACCCTGCCGAGTTCATTTGTACCACCGAACAGTTGATCAAGCGGGTCGAGGCACGTTGCGAAGCCTACCCATGGATCGATCTGGTGAAGCAGCGCAACGGTGCCTACGACCCGGAAGTGGAACCGTTACTGATGGCGCAAAGACGTCAGTATTTCTTCGGGGACAGCTGAAATGGCTAGCAAACCTGTGGATGTCATGGTGGTCAACTTCAATACCGCTGGACTGTTGCAGCCGATGTTCGATGCGCTGCGCCGGGCCGACAGCGAGCGGCTGGCCAGTTACCTGGTGGTCGACAATGCCTCGCGCGATGACTCGGTGCAGCGCATGGCCCAGGTGTGCCCCGAGGCACTGCTGCTGAGCAACAAGCAGAACGTGGGTTTCGGCCGGGCCAACAACCAGTTGTTGGCGCACCTCAAGGGCAAGTATGCCTTGCTGCTCAATACCGATGCCTTCGTTGCCGCCGACTCGCTGCAAAAAACGCTCGACTACATGGACGCCCACCCGGAGTGCGGCGTACTGGGGGTGCGCCTGGAGGGTCGCGATGGCGACCTGCAGCCCAGTTGTCGCTACTTCCCCACACCGCTCAATGTGTTCGTCGGGCGTACCGGGTTGGGGCGGTTCTTCCCAGGGGTGAAGATGGTCGACGACATGAACTGGGACCACGCCTCGGTGCGCGAGTGTGACTGGTTGCCCGGCTGCTTCTACCTGGTGCGCCGCGAAGTACTCGACAAGGTGGGTTTGTTCGACCCGCGCTACTTCCTTTATTACGAAGAGGTGGACCACTGCAAGCGGGTGAAGGAAGCGGGCTGGAAAGTGGTGTTCTACCCGCATACCACGGTGGTGCACATCGGTGGCGAAAGCTCCAAGTCGGTGGCGGAGCTGGAGGCCGCCAGCCGGCAGATCTCGTCCTATCAGATCGAAAGCGAGTTGCTGTACTTCCGCAAGCATCATGGGGTGGCGGGGCTTGCCCTGCACATGCTGCTGGTCACGCTGGGCGACCTGGTGCTGGCACTCAAGGCGCTGTTGAAACGACGCGGCTGGGGCGCCATTCAGGCCTGCTGGCGTCATTGCCGGGCAACCTGGTCTTTGCTGTTCAAGACCCGGTACGCCAGCCAACCGACAAGGTAGGTGGAGCCATGTTCGATAATATTCGCGCCGACCTGCGGGCCCATGGCGGGGACTGGGGCGCCCAGGGTTTCTGGGTCTTGCTGGTGTACCGCTTTGGCCGCTGGCGTTATACGCTGCGCCCGGCACTGCTGCGCAAACTGTGCTCGCTCATCTACAAGGTGCTGTTCAAATTCGTCCAGATCATCACCGGTATCGAACTGCCGTGCGAGGTGGTGATCGGGCGCAACTTCGTCATCGATCATTTTGGCGGCATCGTTGTCAGCGGCTATGCCCGCTTCGGCGATGACTGCCGTATCCGCAACGGCGTGGTGGTGGGCCTGAAGAATGTCGACGAGCCGATTGCCCCGGTGTTCGGCAACAACGTCGACATTGGCACCGGGGCCAAGGTGCTGGGCAGTATTCGCATCGGCAACAACGTGATCATCGGCGCCAATGCCGTCGTGCTGGTAGATGTGCCTGACAATTCACTGGCAGTGGGGGTGCCGGCCATCATCAAGGCCCGGCAACCGGCCGCCGTGGCATCGGTCGAGTGAGGCCTATGGCAACGGTGATCGGGGTGGTGGTGATCGGCCGCAATGAAGGCCAGCGTCTCGAGCGCTGCCTTGTTTCGCTGGCGCAGGGGGCCGACAAAGTCATGTACGTCGACTCGGGTTCCACCGATGGTTCGCTGCAGTTGGCCGCCAACCTTGGCGTGGCAGTACTGGCGCTGGACATGAGTATCCCGTTCACCGCCGCACGCGCCCGCAATGAAGGTTTTGCCGCCTTGCAGCGCCTGTTGCCATCGATGCAACTGGTACAGTTCGTCGATGGCGACTGCGAGGTGAATGCCAGCTGGCTGGCCACGGCGCAGGCTTTTCTTGAGCAGCACCCCGCCGTGGCAGTGGTGTGTGGTCGCCGGCGTGAGCGCTTCCCGCAGCGTTCGGTGTACAACTTGCTGTGCGACCTGGAGTGGGATACCCCGGTCGGTGAGGCCAAGGCCTGTGGCGGCGATGCGCTGATGCGGGCAGACGCCTTTGCTGCCGTGGGTGGCTTCCGTCCTGACCTGATCGCCGGAGAAGAGCCGGAACTGTGCGTGCGTTTGCGGGCCCGCGGCTGGAAAGTCTGGCGACTGGCTGCCGAGATGACCCTGCACGATGCCGGCATGACGCGTTTCAGCCAATGGTGGCGGCGTAGCCTGCGCGCTGGGCATGCCTATGCCGAGGGCGCCTACCTGCATGGCCAGCCACCCGAGCGGCATTGGCTGCGTGAGTCACGTCGGGCCTGGTTGTGGGGCCTGGGCATACCTTTGGTGATCGCGCTGGCCTGCCTGCTGCTGGGCGGCTGGGGCCTGCTGTTGCTGTTGATCTACCCACTGCAGGCGGTGCGCCTGGCGCGCCGTGGCGGCAAGTGGACGCGCGAGAACTGGCTGCAGGCCGTGTTCCTGGTGTTGGGCAAGTTCCCGGAAATGCTCGGCCAACTGAAGTTCCTGCGCCACCGCCTTGCGGCTGGCAAATCGGCTTTGATCGAGTACAAGTGAGAGAAACCCATGATGCTCGGCACCCTCGTGAAAAGCGTGTTTACCTTGCAACCGGGTTACTCGTTGCGGGCGATGCACAACAAGTACAAGTTGGCACGGCAGATCGCCAGGCAGTGGCCTGAGCTGAACGGGTTCATGCAGCGCATGACGGCGGCGCTGGGGCCGCATGGTCTGCAGCGGCTGGGTGTGGATTGTATCGGTGTCGTGCAATGGCCTTACATCAGCCGATGCTGGGAGGCGCCACAGCGTCTGGAGGTGGTGGCTACGCACTTTGAACGGGTGGCTGGGCAGTTCCCGGCGTTGCTGTTGCTGGGGCGCGACGAAAACCTGAGGCTGTGTGACCTGTCCAGCCACTCGCCGGGCTGTTGCCTGGTACTGGACCGGCCAATCTGGTTCAAGCGCGAAGGCGAGCTGGTGCTGAACCTGTTCCAGGCCGACCTGCGTGTGGCATCCCTTGCCTTCACCCTGGGCCGCAGCCAGGGTGAAACCTGCCTGTTCATCGGTGCGGTGCAGGGCATCCACAAAGGTATCGACAGCGAAACCTCGCTGGCCATCTACCGTGACCTGACCAAGGACTTCGAAGGGCTGCGGCCACGCAGCCTGTTGCTCGAAGCGTTGAAATGCCTGGGCAGAACCTTGGGTGTGACACAGCTGTATGCCGTCAGCGACGCCTGCCGGCACCATCGCCATCCCTATTTTGGCAGCGACAAGGGCCAGGACCTGGCGGCCAACTACGACGTGATCTGGCAAGAACACGGTGCCACAGCGTCTGACCGTGAGGATTTTTTCAGCCTGCCATTAGCGCCGGCGCAACGGGCGGAAACTGACATCCCGGCCAAGAAACGGGCGATGTACCGCCGCCGCCAGGCATTGCTCGACGATGTTTTCACCCGTTTGCAGGCAGCATTGCCAAGCAGCAATCACAACCTTGGACTACAAGGAAAACAGGGGGATGCATTTGCTGTGAGTGCATCGGCAGTAGACGGACCGCCCGTAGTCGACAGCCTGAAGTGAAGGTTGCCAGGGAAGGTTGGTCATCAAGCGGGTTTGGATCTGGATTCGTATGCGCATTGCTTACTTCATCAATCAGTACCCGAAAGTCAGCCACAGTTTCATCCGTCGCGAAATACTGGCGCTGGAGCGCCAAGGGGTTGAGGTGCAACGTATAGCCCTGCGTGGGTGGGACGCCGAAGTGCAGGATGCCGAGGACGCAAGCGAACGGGGCAAGACCCGCTACGTATTGCAAGGTGGGCTCAAGGGGTTGTTGGCACCGACGTGGCAGGTACTGCGTACGCAGCCGCGGCGGTTTTTCCAGGCGCTGTGGCTGGCCATGCGCCTCGGCTTGCGGGCCGACCGTGCCTGGCCCTACCACCTGGTCTACCTGGCCGAGGCCTGCCAGGTGCTGCAGTGGTTGCAGGCAGGGGAGGCGACACATGTGCACGCGCATTTCGGCACCAACTCTACTGAAGTGGTCATGCTGGCCAACGCCCTGGGCGGGCCGGCATACAGCTTTACCGTGCACGGCCCTGAAGAATTCGACAAGCCACAGTTCCTGCACTTGGGTGAGAAAGTACGGCGCGCCGCCTTTGTCGCGGCGGTGAGCTCGTACGGGCGCAGCCAGCTGTACCGTTGGGTGGCGCACGAGCACTGGGGCAAGGTGAAGGTGGTGCACTGCGGCCTGGAGCGTGGCTTTCATGAGGTGGCGCCGGTCGCTGTGCCGTCGGCGCCACGGCTGGTGTGTATCGGGCGCCTGTGCGAACAGAAGGGCCAGCTGCTGTTGCTGGAAGCGGCGCGCTGTCTCGCTGCCCAGTCGATCGCCTTCGAGCTGGTGCTGGCGGGTGACGGTGAAATGCGCGAGCAGATCGAGGCCTTGATTGCCCGGCACGGCTTGCAGCAGCAAGTGCGTATCACTGGCTGGATCAGCAGTGCGCAGGTACGCGAGGAAATCCTGGCCGCCCGTGCGCTGGTGCTACCCAGCTTCGCCGAGGGCTTGCCCGTGGTCATCATGGAGGCCATGGCCTTGCGCCGGCCCGTGCTGACCACCTATGTAGCGGGTATCCCCGAGCTGGTGCGGCCTGGCGAAAACGGCTGGCTGTTCCCAGCCGGTGCCGTGGACGAGCTGGCAACAGCCATGGCCGACTGCCTGGCGCAACCGGCCGAGGTACTGCAGCGCATGGGCGAGGTGGCCTACCAGCGTGCCGTGCAACGGCATGACATCGATACCGAGGCGGCCAGGCTGGCCGACTATTTCAAGGCATACGCATGATAAGTGTATTGGGTTGGTTACTGGGCCTGTTGGCGATCATCGTCCTGGTACCGGTGTCGGTGCTGTTGCTGCAAGTGTTGCTGGCTTGCCTGCCGGCGCGGTCCAGGCCCAAGGGCATTGGCGAGCGCCCGCGAGTGGCGGTGTTGGTGCCCGCCCACGATGAGGCGCTGGTCATTCGTGCGATGCTGGCCAGCGTTACGCCGCAACTGCTGGACGGCGACCGCTTGCTGGTCGTGGCAGACAACTGTTCGGATGACACGGCCCGGTTGGCACGCGCGTCCGGTGCCGAAGTGGTAGAGCGCCACGATACGCGCTTGCGCGGCAAAGGTTACGCATTGGATTTCGGCGTGCGCCACCTGGCTCAGCGGCCGCCCGAGGTGGTCATCGTGGTGGATGCCGACTGCCAGGTGGGCGAGGGGGCGATCGACTGCCTGGCGCGCCGCTGCCACGCACTTGCCCGCCCGGTACAGTCGCTGTATCTGATGCGTGCACCGGCAGGTGCTGGGTTGAGGGTGCAGGTTGCCGAGTTTGCCTGGCGGGTCAAGAACCTGGTGCGGCCACGTGGCTGGGCGCGCCTGGGCCTGCCATGCCAACTGATGGGCGCGGGCATGGCGTTCGGCTGGCACGATCTGAGTCTGATCAACCTGGCCAATGGTCATCTGGTCGAGGATGTGAAGCTGGGCCTGGACCTTTGCCAGCAGGGCAAACCGCCTGCTTTCTGCCCCGAGGCACTGGTCACTAGCCAGTTCCCACTTAGCCAGCAGGGCCTCAACAGCCAACGCACCCGCTGGGAGCACGGCCATCTGGGCTTGATGCTTGCCGACGCACCCAAGCGGGCGATGGCTGCCATCACCCAGCGTAACGCTAGCCTGGCGGCCTTGACCCTGGACTTGCTGGTGCCGCCCCTGGCGTTGCTGGTACTGACCTTGCTCGGGCTTAACCTGGTGACCTGGCTGGCGTACCTGCTGTTCGGCCTGGCGGCGCCCGCGTGGCTCGCCTTTGCCGGTTTGGCCTTGCTGGCCTTTGCCGTGGTGTTGGCCTGGGCGCGCTTCTGCCGTGAAGTGATACCGTTCTCGGTGCTGCTGTACGCGCCGTTTTACGCGGCCAGGAAAATTCCCTTGTACCTGAGTTTCCTGATCAAGCGCCAGGTTGAATGGGTGCGTTCAAAACGGGATGACGACTGATGGCTCAGTGGCAGAATCGCTGGAAGCGTGTGATCGACCAGCTGGCAGTGATCGCTGATGACGCCGCCGTGCAGCACCTGCTCGATCGCCTGGCCACACCGGATACGGCCACCGTGCTGGGCTTCGTCAACGCCCATGCGATGAACCTGGTGGTGCGCGATGGTGGCTACAGCCAGGCGCTGTCGGCCGCAGATGTACTGCTGCGCGATGGTGCCGGCATGGCGATCCTGTATCGCTGCCTGGGCCTGGAACCCGGGCTCAACATGAACGGCACAGACTTCATTCCCAGGCTCATGGCTGCTTACCGAGGGCGCAAGGTCGCCTTCTGGGGCACCCGGCAACCCTACCTGGACCAGGCTGTGCAGCGCTGTAAAGCCGAATTCGGCATTGTGCCAGTGTCGGTTCACGATGGCTTCGCCAGCCTGCAAACCTATCTGCAGTTGGCCCGCGTCCAGCAACCCGAGCTGATCGTGCTGGGCATGGGCATGCCCAAGCAGGAAGCGGTGGCAGCGGCGTTGGCAGCCACTGGCGGGCCATGCCTGATCGTGTGCGGTGGGGCGATCCTGGACTTTCTCGGCGGCAAGGTCAGCCGTGCCCCCGAATGGCTGCGGCGTTTGGGGGGCGAGTGGCTGTACCGCCTGCTGCGCGAGCCCAAGCGCCTGTTCATGCGTTATGTGGTGGGCAATCCGCTATTCCTGTTGCGTACCCTGTTGTACCGGCGGGCGGCGGTTTCGGCCAGGCGGGCCCTATGAATCGGCCAAAAATCGCAAAAGCGGTGATCCCGGGTACGCCAGCGCCGGGTGGCTGCTACAGTGATATCAATCGCTTGAGGGCGCCACGAGCCTGCTGCACGGTTTTTGCTTAAGTCGGTTTTCAAAACTTGCTGTTTGATGGAAGGCACTTGCTACGCTCATCTTGATGAGGTCTGAAATGGTTTTCGAACCCAGAAGCAGTCGTTCCTTACTCCAGAGAAGAAGCAGTGTCAGTAACGCCATCCAGGCCGGCCTCGATGGTATTGCCGTCACCGGTATTGCCTGGTACCTGATCTACGACCAGTTCGGCTATATCACATCCGATTACGTGATCATGCTGCTGCTGCTGATTGGCGCACTGGCAGTCATTTATGATCATTACGCGATCTACCGCACCAACGTCGGGCTTTCGATCAAGGCGTTCCGCCTGTTCAAGGCCTGGTCGGCAACCTTTTGTTTCCTGGTGGTCATGGCTTTCCTGACCAAGCAGAGCGAGACCTATTCGCGGTTGCTGATGGGGCAGTTGTTCGTCATTGGTTATTTCGCGCAATTGTTCTTGCACTTTGCCGTGCGTGAACTGCAAAAACGCTTTACCGCCCACGCGCGTCTGGATAATGCCCTTATCATCGGCAACGGTGACCTGGCCAACTTCCTCTATCAGAAAATCAGCAACAACCCGTGGTTTGGCGAGCGGGTGCTGGGGTGCGTGGTGCTTGACAAGGGCGATGAGCAAGGGCCGGAAAGTGCCGAAGGCAAGCAGCGCCTGCCGGTGCTGGGGCATATTGGCGACCTCGACGAGCTGGTGGCCCGGCATGGCATTCGTACGGTGTACCTGGTGACGCCGCTGGGGGGCTCCGAAGTCATCAACGATGTGTACTTCAAATTGCTCGACAAGTGCATTGCGGTCAATTGGGTGCCCGACATCTTCTCGTTACGCCTGATCAACCATAGCGTGCGTGAAATTGCCGGCATTCCGGTGCTGACCTTGTCGGAAACACCCTTGACGGGCATGAGCCTGTTCTTGAAAAACCTTGAAGACCGGGTGCTGGCCGCGTTGATTTTGCTGTTTGCATCACCCGTATTGCTGGCTGTTGCGCTGGCCATCAAGATCGATAGCCGCGGCCCGGTGTTCTTCCGCCAGGAACGTACCGGCTGGACAGGAGAATCGTTCCGCATCTGGAAGTTTCGCAGCATGCATGTTCACCAACCGGAAGCAGGTGTGGTCAAGCAGGCGCAGAAGAACGACCCAAGGTTGACCCGGGTCGGCGCCTTTATCCGGCGGACAAGCCTTGATGAACTGCCACAACTGTTCAATGTGCTGACCGGGGAAATGTCCCTGGTAGGGCCGCGGCCACATGCCTTGCAACATGACACTTTGTATTCGCAGGATATCGTTGACTACTTTGCCCGCCACAATATCAAGCCCGGCATGACAGGTTTGGCGCAGGTGCGCGGGTTCAGGGGGGAGACCAAGGATATCGAGCAAATGATCCAGCGAGTCGACTCGGACATCGAGTACATCAACAACTGGTCGTTGTGGCTGGACTTCGTGATCCTGGTGCGCACGCTTAATGCCTTCACCGGTAAGCAGGCTTATTGAGCGAAGCGCTCCTGCTTCAAGCGCGCCCAGCTGGTTATTCCTTGTTCAACGGATGCAACGCCCTGAACCCCCGCGCTTCTTCCACCAGCCAGTCATGCACCGCCCGCGCACCTGGCTGGTTCAAGCCGCCTGGCGGGTAATGCACCACATAACGCTTGTGGTTGGCGATCGGTACACCAAACGGCACGATCAGTGCCCCGCGTTCCAGTTCATCATTGAGCAGCGTGCGGCGGGCAATCGCCACGCCGATACCGGCAATAGCCGCCTCGATGGTCAGGTGGTTGCGGTTGAAGGTGTGACCGCGCCGCACATCCAGGCCGGCGGCGCCGATGCCTTCCAGGTAGAACTCCCACTCGGCATATTCCGAACTGCCACGCCAGGCGGTGATGTCATGCAGCAGCGGGTAGTGCGCCAGGTCAGCGGGGCCATGCAGCGGCGGGCGCCCGCGCAGCAGGGCAGGTGAGCACACCGGGAAGATCTGCTCGTCCAGCAGCGGCGTCGAGAGCATGCCTGGGTAACTGCCATCGTTCAGGTCGATGGCAAGGTCGAAGTCGCCCGGCGTCAGCGCCTGGGCACTGTCCTCAGCCACCAGGCGCAACTCGATGTCCGGGTAACGTTGTTGAAAACGCGGCAAGCGCGGCGTGAGCCATTTGGCCAGGAACGACGGGATCGAACGCACACGCAATGTGCCGCGGATTTCCCCCGCGTCCAGCCGCAGCAGCTCGGCTTCGATACTGCCGTAGGCCTCGGCCACCGTCTGGGCCAGGCGTTGCCCCTCGGCGCTCAGCTCCACGCCGCGCGCCCGGCGCAGGAACAGCCGGTAGCCCAGGCGCTCTTCCAGTTGGCGCATCTGCTGGCTGACCGCGCCCGGGGTGATGTGCAGCTCTTCGGCACAGCGGGTGAAGGACAGGTGCCGGGCTGCGCAGGCAAATACATGCAGCCAGACGAACATCTGACCATTGAGTTGTCGTCGCATCGTTTAGTACCACTAAAGGCTTGCTTAGGAAGTTTCGTTGGTCATCCGTGAGCCAGCGCGGCAGTATCGCGCAAAATCGCAATAACGCTCAATTTCTTCAGACAACCCTACCCTGGATGCATGTCAGGGCAGGGTCAGGCATTAGCATGGCTATCAGTGTTTTCGACCTTTTCAAAATTGGCATCGGGCCGTCCAGTTCCCATACCGTCGGCCCGATGCGCGCGGCGGCCACCTTTGCCCAGGCTTTGCGTGAGCAGGGGCTGCTGGCCCAGGTAACGCGCGTGCAAGTGCGGCTGTATGGCTCGCTGTCGGCCACTGGGGTTGGCCATGCCACCGACCGCGCGTGCCTGCTAGGCTTGATGGGCCAGTGGCCGGACTGTATCGACCCGTCCACGATCGAACCGCGCATCGGCCAGGTCCTGCAAGAGCACTGCCTGATGCTCGACGGCAGCCATCCGCTGGCCTTCGACTACGGCCGTGACATGCTGCTGCTCGACGAGAGCCTGCCTTATCACCCCAATGCCATGAGCCTGGAAGCCATGGACGGGCAGCGCAGCCTGTTGAGCCAGACCTATTTTTCGGTGGGCGGCGGCTTCATCGTCGAGCAAGCCGAGATCGATGCGCCGGCAAGCGAAATGAATGCCGTGATGCTGCCTTATGAGTTCGACAGTGGTGCGCAACTGCTGGCGTTGTGCAAGGCCCACAACCTGAGCGTGGCGCAACTGATGATGGCCAACGAATGCGCCTGGCGCCCGGAGGCCGAGGTGCGCGAAGGCTTGTTGCGCATCTGGGCGGCCATGCGTGAGTGCGTGGCGAACGGCCTGCGCAACGAGGGCATCCTGCCGGGCGGCTTGCACGTCAAGCGCCGCGCCGCGCGGTTGCATCGCAGCCTGCAGGAGCTGGGCAAACCCAACGTGATCGGCTCGACCCTTGGTGCCATGGAGTGGGTCAACCTGTTCGCCTTGGCGGTCAATGAAGAAAATGCTGCCGGTGGGCGTATGGTTACCGCGCCCACCAACGGGGCAGCCGGCATTATCCCGGCGGTGTTGCACTACTACATGAAGTTCAACCCCAATGCCTGCGATGCTGATGTGGTGGACTTCCTGCTTGGCGCAGCGGCGGTTGGCATCCTGTGCAAAAAGAACGCCTCGATTTCCGGTGCCGAGGTGGGTTGTCAGGGGGAGGTGGGCTCGGCCTGTTCGATGGCTGCTGCCGGCCTGGCGCAGGTACTGGGCGCTACGCCGCCCCAGCTTGAAAACGCCGCCGAAATTGCCCTGGAGCACAACCTTGGGCTGACCTGCGACCCGGTGGGCGGCCTGGTGCAGGTGCCGTGCATCGAGCGCAATGCGATTGCTGCGGTCAAGGCGATCAACGCTGTGCAGATGGCGCTGCGGGGGGATGGCGAGCACTTCATCTCGCTCGATCGGGTGATCCGCACCATGCGTGATACTGGCGCGGACATGCATGCCAATTACAAGGAAACCTCGCGCGGCGGTTTGGCGGTCGCTTTTGTCGAGTGCTGATGTTTAACGCGGTCAGTTGGAGCGGCCTTGTGTCTCGATGGGCCGCTCCTTCACCAGGTTGCGTTGACCTGCTGGGTCAGCGCTGACTCAGCGGCCTTTCTGCTTCGCTGCCAGGAAGCTCGCACGCATGTCCTTGGCCCAGCCATCGAGCACCGGCTTGACGTCATTCAAGGTCAGCTTCTGGGTATCGTTCTCCAGCTCCTGGCCCGCGCCCTTGCGGACCACCTGGGCCAGTACCTTCTGGCTGGAGCCGTCCAGGAACGCTGCCTCCACACCGACATCCACGTCCTGGTCACGGCCACCCATGGCGGTATTCACACCTGCCGCGATAAGCGCGATAGGGATCACCTCGTAAGGCCTGAGGCCCTCGTTACTGGTGGACACTGCCGTGATCGCCGGGCGCACCACGATCACGCCCGGGCCAGGCCCCTTGGCCAACGGCATCACGCTGGCCATTTCGCGGCGCAGGGCCTCGTTGAAGTAGCGGGTGATTTCCTGCAGCGTCTGCTGCGAGATAACGGCTGTGGGCTGCGGCTTGGGGTAGAACTGGCTTGGCTCGACGAACACCTGGCTGTACTGGTTGATATTGACCTTGGGGTCGATCCAGCGCATCACCGGGTCACCCGACGGGCTCTTGGCTTCTTGCAGCCGGCTGTAGTCTTTGAGGAAGCCGGAGTAATCCTTGGGGTCCACGCGGTTGCTGGAGCAGGCGGCCACGGCAAGCAGCGCGGCGCACAACAGGGTAATGCGAGGCAATGATTTCATGATGAAAAGGCATCCGTGAGAGGTCGGCCTCAACAACGCTAGCAGGTGCGAGGCAGTTGGCCAGTGGACGGGGTAATCCTCTTTGAAAAGAACACAGTGCGTGGCTCGCCCTGAGGGGCGCTGCAAACGTTGCTGCCCACTCAACCCAGGGCCTCACGCAAGCGGTACCACAACATGCCCAGTGCCAGCAGGGGTGAGCGCAGGGCCTTGCCGCCAGGGAAGGTCAGGTGCGGCACGGCGCTGAACACATCCAGGCCGTGGCTGTGGCCGAGGGCGATGCTTTCGGCCAGCAGTTTCGCCGTCCAGTGCGTCACGTTCAGCCCGTGCCCGGAATAGCCCTGGGCGTAATACACGTTAGGGTGCTGGTTCAGGCGCCCGACCTGAGGGAAACGGTTGGCGGTGATGCCGATCATGCCACCCCACTGGTAGTCGATGCGCACGTTGGCCAGTTGCGGGAATACTTTCAGCACCTTGGGCCGCATATAGGCAGCGATGTCCTTGGGGTCTCGTCCAGAATAGTGGCAGGCGCCGCCGAACAGCAGGCGGCGGTCTGCGGTGAGGCGGTAGTAGTCCAGGCCGACCTTCTGGTCGCACAGCGCCATGTTCTGCGGGATCAGGCTGCTGGCCAGCGCTTCGGGCAAGGGTTCGGTGGCCACCACATAGCTGCCGGCCGGCAGTACCTTGCCGCTCAGGCGCGGTTCCAGTTCATCCAGGTGAGCGTTGCAGCCCAGCACCAGGCTGCTTGCGCGCACCTTGCCGCGCGCCGTGTGCAGCGTCAACCTGGGCCCGTGCTCAATGCGCAGCACCGGGCTTTGTTCGAAAATGCGCACGCCCAGGCTGTGGGCCGCGCGGGCTTCGCCCTGCACCAGATCCAGCGGGTGCAGGTGGCCTGAGCCCATGTCGACCAGGCCGCCAGCGTACTGGTCGCTGGCGACGATTTCGTTCAACTGCCCGGCGCTGACCAGGCGTGTTTCATGGCGATAGCCCAGGGCGGCCAGGTCGTCCTGTTCCTCCTTGAAGGCGGCGAACTGCGCCGCGGTGTTGGCCAGTTCGCAGAAGCCCCAGCGCAGATCGCAGGCAATGCCGTAGCGGGCGATGCGCTCGGCCACCAGTTCCACTGAGTCGATGCCGGCCTGCTTCAGGTAGCGCACACCGTCCTGGCCGACATGCCGGGCAAAGCCGCTGACATCATGGCCAATACCGCGAATCAGCTGGCCGCCGTTGCGCCCACTGGCGCCCCAGCCGATGCGTCGGGCTTCCAGCAGCACCACCGAGAGGCCGCGCTCGGCCAGCTCCAGGGCTGTATTGACCCCAGTCAGTCCGCCGCCGATCACGCATACGTCGGCCGTCAGTTCGCTGTCCAGGCTGGGGTAGGGTGCCGCGTCGCGCGCTGTGGCGGCGTAGTACGAGGCGGTGTGTTGGGTATTGAAAGACATGAGCGTTCTCGACTCAGCGGTTGGACTTGATCTTGCTCCAGGAGCGGGTCATGACGCGCATGATTTTCGGGCTCGGGGTGCTGGAGATGTACAGCTTGTCCAGCACCTCCTGGGGTGGGTAGATCTCGGGGTTGTTCACCAGCGATGCATCCATGTAGGCCTTGGCGTCCGGGTTGGCGTTGGCATAGCCGACCGTGGCGCTGACCTTGGCAATCACTTTGGGGTCGAGCAGGTAGTTGATGAACGCCAGGGCCTGCTCGGGGTTGTTGGCGTCCTTGGGGATGGCCAGCAGGTCGAACCACAGGTTGCTGCCTTCCTTGGGAATGCTGTAGGCGACCTTCACGCCGTTTTTCGCCTCTACGGCGCGGTTGGCAGCCTGGAACACGTCGCCGGAGTAGCCGAACGCGATGCAGACATCACCGTTCGCCAGGTCAGAGACGTACTTGGAGGAGTGGAAGTAGGTGATGTAGGGGCGCAGTTCGAGCAGGCGGGCCTCGGCCTTGGCGTAGTCGCCCGGTTTTTCGCTGCGCGGGTCCATGCCCAGGTAGTTGAGCACGGCCGGGAACAGCTCGTCGGGCGAGTCCATGAATGCCACGCCGCACTGCTTGAGCTTTTTCAGGTTTTCGGGCTCGAACAGCACCGCCCACGAGTCGATATGGTCCACACCCAGTGCCGCCTTGACCTTGTCGACGTTGTAGCCGATGCCATTGGTGCCCCACAGGTAAGGCACGGCGTACTGGTTGCCGGGGTCGTTCTGTTCAAGTTGCTTGAGCAGTTTGGGGTCCAGGTGCTGCCAGTTCGGCAGCTTGCTGCGGTCCAATGGCAGGAAGGCGCCGGCCTGGGCCTGGCGGGCGAGGAAGTGGTTGGACGGTACCACCACGTCATAACCCGTACGCCCGGCCAACAGCTTGCCTTCAAGGGTTTCGTTGGAGTCGAACACGTCATAGACCACCTTGATTCCGCTGCTGGCCTGGAAGTCGGCCAGGGTGGTGTCACCGATGTAGTCGGTCCAGTTGTACACACTGACCGTGGGCGCGGCCTGGGTGGTGGTGGCGAACAGCAGGGTGAATGCAGCGGGGATCAGGGCTTGCAGATGACGCATGGGAACACCTCGTTGGTCTTGTTCTTCGAGTTCGGAGCAGGCTTGCCTGTGCATGGGGTGCAAAGCACCCCCGCGGTGGATCAGACACTCAGCATCAGGAATTCACGCTCCCATGAGCTGATGACGCGCTTGTAGTTCTCGTGCTCGGCGCGCTTGACCGCCACGTAGCCCTGGACGAACTGCTTGCCCAGGTACTGCTGCACGGTTTCGCAGTCCTCCATGTGCTGCAGCGCATCCTCGATGGTGATCGGCAGGCGCAGGTTGCGGCGTTCATAGGCGCGGCCCTGCACCGGTGCGCTAGGGTCGATCTGCTCGACCATGCCCAGGTAGCCGCACAGCAGGCTGGCAGCGATGGCCAGGTACGGGTTGGCATCGGCGCCCGGCAGGCGGTTTTCCACCCGCATCGCCTCAGGGCTGGAGGTGGGCACGCGCAGGCCGGCCGTGCGGTTTTCTTCGCCCCACTCGACGTTGACCGGTGCCGAGGTATCCGGCAGGAAGCGGCGGAACGAGTTGACGTTGGGCGCGAACATCGGCAGCAGCTTGGGGATGTACTTCTGCAAGCCGCCGATGTGATGCAAAAACAGCTGGCTCATGCTGCCGTCTTCGTTGGCAAAGATCGGTTTGCCAGTGGCGATGTCGACCACGCTCTGGTGCAGGTGCATGGCACTGCCGGGTTCATCGGTGATCGGCTTGGCCATGAACGTGGCGGCCACGTTGTGCTTGAGCGCGGCCTCGCGCATGGTGCGCTTGAACACGGTGATCTGGTCGGCCAGGTCCAGCGCGTCGCCGTGGCGGAAGTTGATCTCCATCTGCGCCGGGCCGTCTTCGTGGATCAGCGTATCCAGGTCCAAGCCCTGGATCTCGCACCAGTCGTAGACGTCTTCGAACAGTGGGTCGAATTCGTTGGCGGCGTCGATCGAGAACGACTGGCGGCCACTTTCAGCACGGCCGGAACGCCCCAGTGGTACCTGCAGTGGCAAATCCGGGTCTTCGCAGCGCTTGGTCAGGTAGAACTCCATCTCGGGCGCGACGATCGGCTGCCAGCCCTTGTCGGCGTACAGCTTGAGCACCTTTTTCAGGACGTTGCGTGGCGAAAGCTCGATAGGGTTGCCTTGCTTGTCGAAGGTGTCGTGGATCACGATCGCGGTTGGCTCGATCGCCCACGGGATCTGGTAAACGGCGGTGGGATCGGGGCGGCAGACCATGTCGATGTCGGCGGCGTCGAGCAGGTTGTAATAGATGTCATCGTCGACGTAGTCGCCGGTGACTGTCTGCAGCAGCACGCTTTCTGGCAGACGCATGCCTCGCTCATGGAGGAACTTGGCGGTAGGCGCAATCTTGCCGCGGGCGATGCCGGTCAAGTCGCTGATCACGCATTCGACTTCGGTGATCCGGTGTTCTTTCAGCCAGGTGGACAGCTGATCGAAGGGGGCGTTCATACAGACCTCTTGGTTGGGTTTTAGTGGGGGAGCGTGGGCGCTTGCGAAAACCGTTGGACAGTTGCGAAGGCGTTACGCTTCCCAGGTGACGCGCTGCAGACTATCTTGGTCGCAGCCCCCCGGGGCGATCTATCCACTTTCTTCAGTATCGAATGCACCAAAAGAGTGCATACAGGACGATGTGTGACAACCGCCAATGCGTTGAAGGTCCAGGCTTTCCACACCACTGACGTCACCGAGCAAGTGCGCGCCACCCCTGGCTGGCAGCAGCAGTACCGGCAGATGTCGCCCGGGTACTTCAGCGGTGAGCTGCGGTGTCTGGGGTTGGATGGTGTGGAGGTGTACGAAGAGCGCCTGAACACCCGGGTGGAGCAATTCTTTCGCGCGCCAAGCGGCTCGCTGGCGTTTTGCTTCGACCGCAGCGAGAACAGCCTGTACCTGCTGAACGAACAAAGCCGCAATATCTGGATCACGCCGGAGAACTACCAGGAGGTGGCGGTCGTGTTCGACCAGGCCTTTCTGGCCCGCCATGGCCTGGACCCGCAGCGCCTGGAAGGGTTGTTCATGGTGCCACTGGGCAGCGGCCAGAATGCGCTGTTCGGCAGCTGGCTCAGCGCCACCTTGACCCGGTTGGGCGAGGAGGGTTGCCCGTTGCAAGGGCAGGCCCTGGCTGAGCAGCTGCTGGAGGACTGCCTGTTCATTCTCGACAACGCCAGCCAGCGTTTGCAGGGCGTGGCCCTGGGGCGGCGGGACGAGGAAAGGGCGATCATGCACCGGGTCAGCGAATGGGCGGCCGACTGCCCGGAAGAGACGCTGAACCTGCTTGAGCTGGCAGACGTGGCTGGGGTTTCCCTGCGCCAGTTGCAGCAGGCGTTCAAGGCGTTTACCGGCATGCCGCCGGCGCACTGGCTGCGCCTGCGCCGGCTCAACGGTGCGCGGCGTGATCTGTTGCGCGGTGGCGGCGTGACCGTGGCCGAGGTGGCGATGCGCTGGTCGTTCTGGCATTTAGGAAGGTTTTCAGAGAGTTACCGGCAGTTGTTCAAGGAGTTTCCCAGTGAAACATTGAAGCGCTGCAGGGTTTGAGGCGGCCAGCCCAGGCAACACTGAACCCAGCATTCCACGCCAAAAGTTGCTATCGTGCCGCCCTGATTTCACCCGAGGTGCCGATGTTCTACCTGCCTTTGCCCAGCGACCAGGCCGACCGCCTCGCCAGCGCGGCCGTTACCGAGTTCTTCACCACCGCCAGTGTTGTCGATGCCGCTACCGTGCTGTTCGTGCAAAACCTGCCACGCCAGCCTGCCACCGCCTCGGCCGACGCGCAGGAGCGTCGTTTCGCCGAAATCGTGCGCATCGCCAACGAAGTCGAAGGTGTCGCCCCCGGGCGCTTCCAGGCCCAGGTAGCACAGCAATTCGATCGCGAAGCGTTCGCCATGGGCCTGGGCATGCTGGGCGAAAACGGCATTGCACTGCTGTCGGCCGAAGTGCAGTACCAGGCGGACGAATGGCTGGATGACGAAGGCCAGTGGAACTTCCAGTTCGCCGACCGCTACCGCCAACGGGCCACGCCGCTGCACCCGGTATACCTGCCGTCGCTGGCCAGTGACTTGATGCTCAGCGACCAGCAGAACCGCCTGCTGCGCGAATTCCTCAGTGGCATCGACGAGTCTGTGGCTGTGCAAGGTTTCGCCGGCACCGGCAAGACCTTCCTGATTCACCAGTTCGCCCGGCTGCTGGAGCCACAGCGCACCTTGCTGCTGGCCTTGACTGAAGGCCAGTTGCGCGCGCTGCAGGCGCGGGTCAAGGACGCTGCCGCCTATACCGCGCTGACCTTCGGCCAACTGGCTGACGAGCTGCTCAACCGTGACCTCACCAGCAACGGCTGGCGATTGCGCGATCCGTACCGCACCAAGCTGTCCTGGCGCCCCCAGGAAGCGCAAGTGGTGCGCTGGCTGTCCATCCCAGATATCGGCCCGCTCGCAGCGCGTGATGTGGTTGCCTTGTGTATCCGCGCCGTGCGCACGTTCTGCCACAGTGCCGATACCCAGCTTCAGCTGCACCACTTGCCCTGGGCCGGGCCTGGCACCTCGCCGCTGGATCAGGAGGTGCTGCTGGAAAAGGCACGCCTGTACTGGCAAGAGCTGATTCGCCCGTCGGCGCGGGACATTCAGCTGCCGGTGCGTGACTACCACCGGGTCAAGCTGCTGTCGCTGACCGAGCATGTGATCGACAGCCGTTACACTCATGTCATCGTCGACGAAGCCCACGAGCTGTCGGCACCGATGCTGGCGGTACTCGATCGCAGTCCGCAGTCGATCATTACCCTGGGTGACGAACTGCAAAACCTCAACGGCCTCAGCCCGCACCATGGCAGCTTCATCCGGCAACGCTGCATCGACCATTCACTGCGCGCCGGGCCGGCAATGGACAATGTGCTCAACCCGTTGATCCAGGCGCACCCGGCCACGATCCAGGCGGCCTTCAGTGGCAGCGCCGAGCACTACACCCGGGTCAGCTTCTTCGATACGGTGATGGTGCCGGAACAGCCCACGGCGCTTATCGTCGATGATGAATGGGGCCTGTTTGGCTGGTTCCAGCGCCTCACGCATCAGGGGGTGCCGTTCTTGTTGCTGAAAAGCGCTCGCAAGGACTTTGAACTGTTCGTCGAGGACTGCATCGAGCTGTACCGCTACGGCACCCGGCCGCGCCACCCGATGCTGTTCCGCTATGCCAGCTGGCAGGCGCTGGAACAGGACAAGGGCGATGACAAAGCGTTCGTCGCCGTGGCCAACATGCTGCGCAAAGGCTACACGCCGGAGCACTTTGCCAAAGCCAAGAGCCGTTACCGCTGGGACAAGGCGCCGAAGCTGTTCCTGGGGCGAGTACGGGATGTGAAGAACATGGAGTTTGCCCGGGTGATGGTGTCGCCGGAGCTGATGGTGGCGCCACAGGTGGCGGGTAACCGCAATGAACGGGCGCGTATGCTGGCGGGGTTGTATACCGCCTGTTCGCGGGCGCGGCATGAATTGATCGTGCCGGGGGGGATGCTGGACTGGGTCAAGGACCAGGTTCGGGATTGAAGCAGCTGGGGCCGCAAAGCAGCCCCAGGGTCATGAATCAGTTACGGTCCAGCCACACGGTCTGGGCATTGGTGAACTCGCGCACACCAAAGTGCGACAGCTCACGGCCGAAACCACTCTTCTTCACGCCACCAAACGCCACGCGGGGGTCCGAAGCGCAGTAGCCGTTGATGAACACGCCACCGGTATCCAGTGCGGCGGTCATGCGTTCGGCCAGCGCATAGTCGGCTGTGTAGATGGTCGAGGCCAGGCCAAACTCGCTGTCGTTGGCCAGTTCCACGGCATGGTCGGCATCGCGTGCAGTGATGATCGCCGCTACCGGGCCGAACAGCTCCTGCTTGAACGCGGTCATGTCCGGGGTGACATTGGCGAACACGGTCGGCGCGTAGAAGTTGGCCACGCCTTCGACCTTGTTGCCGCCCAGCAGCAACGTGGCGCCTTCGGCCAGCGTCGCCTGAACCTGGCCATCCAACTCGTCGCGCAGGTCATAGCGGGCCATCGGGCCGATATAGGTGTCGTCCTCCAGCGGGTTGCCGACTTTCAACTGGCGAGTGGCTTCAACGAACTTGTGGGTGAACGCGTCGACGATGCTGGCTTCCACGATCAGGCGCTTGGCGGCGGCGCACACCTGGCCGGTGTTCTGGTAGCGGCCTATCACCGCGGCCTGGACGGCAGCATCCAGGTCGGCATCGGCCAGCACGATGAAGGGATCGGAGCCACCCAGCTCCAACACGCACTTCTTCAGCGCGGCGCCGGCCTGTGCACCAATCGCCATGCCGGCACGCACGCTGCCGGTCAGGGTCACGGCGGCGATGCGCGGATCGTTGATGGCGCGGGTGACGCCATCCGGGGTCACGTTCAGCACTTCGAACACGCCTTCCGGCAGGCCGGCATCCTTGAACAGCTCAGCCATCAGGTAGGCGCTGCCCATCACGTTCGGTGCGTGCTTGAGCACGTAGGTGTTACCCGCCAGAATCGCCGGCACGGCGCCGCGCAGCACCTGCCAGACCGGGAAGTTCCACGGCATCACGGCCAGGATCGGGCCCAGCGGGCGGTATTCGATACGGGCTTTTTCGACCTGGGTCGGCTCGGCGGCGAGCATGGCCGGGCCGTGCTCGGCGTACCAGCGGCAAAGGCCTACACACTTGCTGACTTCACCGCGAGCCTGGGCGATCGGCTTGCCAATTTCGCGGCTGATCATGTGCGCGAAAGCTTCAGCCTTGGCTTCGAGGGTGTCGGCCAGGGCCAGCAGGTACTCGCTGCGCTGACCCAGCGACACCTGGCGCCACTGGCGGTAGCCAACCTTGGCGCGTTGCAGCGCCGCTTCCAGTGCGGCGTCGGTGTCGAACGGGTAGGCGCCGATCTGCTCGCCGCTGTACGGGTCGAGGGAGATGGCGTGGGTCAGGCTGCTGATCGCGCTCATGGCGGGACACTCTCGATGTTGTTAATCAGTGAGGCCAGACTAGTGGGCTATGGCTTTAATGAAAACTGAATAATAATGAGCGAAACATTCACGTTTGGAGAATGGCTGTGGACCTGGTGCAACTGGAGATCTTCAAGGCTGTGGCAGAGCAGGGCAGCATCAGCGCCGCCGCGCAGCACATCCATCGGGTGCCGTCGAACCTGACCACGCGCATCAAGCAACTGGAGGAGGACCTGGGTGTAGAGCTGTTCATTCGCGAGAAGAGCCGCCTGCGCCTGTCGCCTGCGGGTTGGAACTTCCTCGAATACACCCGGCGCATCCTCGACCTGGTCCATGAGGCGCGGCTGACCGTGGCGGGTGAAGACCCGCAGGGCACCTTTGCCCTCGGATCGCTGGAAAGCACGGCGGCGGTGCGCATCCCGGCGCTGCTGGCCGCCTACAACCAGCGCTACCCCAAGGTTGACCTTGACCTGTCCACCGGGCCCTCCGGGACCATGCTCGAAGGCGTGTTGTCTGGCCGCCTGGTGGCCGCGTTCGTCGACGGCCCGGTGCTGCACCCGACGCTGGAGGGCATACCGGTGTTCGAGGAAGAGATGATGGTCATTGCGCCGCTCAACCATACACCGGTGACCCGCGCGCAGGACGTGAACGGTGAAAGCATCTACGCCTTCCGCGCCAACTGTTCATACCGCCATCACTTCGAAAACTGGTTCGTGCAGGACCAGGCGGTACCGGGCAAGATTCACGAAATGGAGTCGTACCACGGCATGTTGGCCTGCGTCAGTGCGGGTGCCGGCCTGGCCATGCTGCCGCGCAGCATGCTCGACAATATGCCCGGGTGCAGCACCGTCAGCGCCTGGCCAATGTCGGAGGACTTCCGCTATCTGAAAACCTGGCTGGTATGGCGACGAGGTACGGTCTCGCGCAGTTTGAGCATGTTCGTGAAGTTGCTTGAAGAAGGCCGCGCAAGCTGATGTTTTCACTCGATAACCTGATTATCTGAAGTGCATTTCACCGACATGACCAGGCATCAGCACGAACACCCTTTCGCTGGGAGGATCAGATAATAGGTAAGCCATCCTCGAAAGGAGGGTCGTACCATGCGTAACCATCACTATGCGCTCGGCGCTGCCTTGCTGATCACCCTGGCCCTGCCATGGACCCTGGCCGCCGCTGCCGACCTCAATGCCCCCATCGACATGCAGGCCGTGCAGTTGCAACCGCAGGAGCAGAATGGCGTGCGCTACCTGCAGGGCGGTATCGGCCAGGACGAGGCCAATGCCCTGCGCAAGACCACGGGTTATGACCTGCACGTAGAGCTTTCGACCGGCCCGGAAGGCAAGTTCCAGAGCGGGGCTACCGTCGATATCCAGAATGCCCAGGGCCAGCCCGTACTCAGTGTCAGCGATGCCGGGCCGCTGCTGTATGTGCAATTGCCTCCCGGCAAATACAAGGTCATTGGCAATGCCCAAGGCCAGGCAGTGCAGCAGTGGGCGACCGTCACGGGCAAGGCGCCCACGACCGTTAACCTTAACTGGCGTTGATGAAAAGTCGGGCAGGAGTACGCCTGTACTCCTGCCTGAGGTCAGGTTACGCCTCGCGAATTCCTGTGCCCGGCAGGCACATCTTTACCAAGTGATTTAGCCAATAGTGGCAATACACTTCCAACTTTCTGATTATCTGGACAATAATCAGAAAAGTATTACTTCGTATGACCGGTCTGGATGCACCGGTCAGCGCAAAACATCGAGGGGCCCAAGCCCCCGCTTGCCGTGTAGACCATCAGGAGAGTCGTTGATGAAAACCCGTCTAGCAGCTTCGCTGGCCGTAGCAGTGCTGGCCTTTGCCGGGGCCGATCTGGTCCAGGCTGCGCAGATATCAGGTGCCGTGGGTGCCACCGGCCAAGGTGACATGACTTACCGTATCGGCATGTCGTTCGACTGGGACAAGAAATGGCTGGAAAGCAGCACCGGCCATGTGAGCGGTTACTGGGATGCGGCCTACACCTATTGGGAAGGTGGCGATGCCAGTGGTGCGCATTCGCTGTCGTTCAGCCCGGTGTTCACGTATGAGTTCAGCGGCTTTACCTACACGCCTTACATCGAGGCAGGTATTGGCCTGGCAGCGTTTTCAAAGACCGACGTGGGCGACCAGCGACTGGGGTCGGCGGTCAACTTTGAAGACCGTATCGGCTTTGGCCTGAAGTTGCCGGGAGAACAGAAGGTAGGCATCCGTGCCATGCACTACTCCAACGCCGGGATAAAGCAGCCAAACGACGGCATAGAGTCGTACTCGCTGTTCTACAGCACAGCGTTCTGACATTACGGGGCCACTGCGCGGCCCCGGCAATTCAGAAGGTATAGGAAACGCCGGCCTGCACCGTGCGCGGTGCGCCGGGGTATACGTAGCTGTTGAACGCGCCCTCGTCATACCCCTTGTTGAACACGTTCTTCACGTCCAGGTTCAACCGCACGTGTTCGTTGACCTTGTAGAAGCTCAACAGGTCGACCACGCTGTAGCGTTCCATCGTGTAGGTGGCTGCCGATGTCTGCCCTGCACGGTCGTCTACATACTTCACGCCTACGCCCAGGCCAAGGCCTTTGGCCAGGCCATCCTGGAACTCGTAGGTGTTCAGCAGGCTGAAGGTGTTGCGCGGGATATTGGCCAGGTGCGTTCCCTTGGGCAGGGTGGTGTCCTTGGTGACTTCGGCGTCGACGTAGGCATAGCCACCGATCATGCGCCATTCGGGGGTGAGGTTGCCGGCGACGTTGATGTCCAGGCCACGGCTGCGCACTTCGCCGGCGGCAATGCTGTAGGTATTGGTCGAGTCGTTCGGGTCGCGAGTCAGGACGTTTTCCTTGGTGATCTGATAGATCGCCGCGTCGACGCTCAACTGCCGGTCCAACGCTTCCCATTTCACACCCAGCTCGTACGACTTGCCCTTTTCCGGGTCGAAGCCACCGCCGCTGGCAGGCGTGCCTGTGTTGGGCTTGAACGAGCGCGCAGTATTGGCATAGACCGCCACGGTGTCAGTCAGGTCGTAGATCAGGCCAAAGCGTGGCGTGACGCCGTTTTCGCCCTTGCTGAAGTCCCGATTGGCAGGTCGCTTATCGTCGTAATCGTGCTCGAAGCGCTCGAAGCGTACACCAGCCAACGCCTTCAGACGCTCGGTCAGCGCCACCTGATCCTGGATGAAGAAGGCCCAGGTCTGCAGGTTCTCACTGTCCCAGGTCGTTGGGACCGCAGCCAGCGCCGGTCTCGGTTGGCCGAGTACCGGGTCGTAGATGTCGATCGGGTAGGACGCGCTGGAACGTCGGATGATGGAGCTGTAGTGATAGTTCTCGTACTCGATGCCTGTCAGCAGGGTGTGGCTGAGCGTACCGGTATCGAAATGCCCGGTCAGGTTCAATTGCCAGTCACGGTCGGTCCATTCCAGCTTGCGGTAGTTGAAGTTCCGCTGCAGGGTGCGGCCGTCTGCCAGTAAATTGCTCCCCTCGACCGCATTACCCTTGAGCGAGCCATCGAGGTACTGGAATCCACCGCCCAGCGTCCAGTTGTCGTTGAGCAGGTGCTCGAAGCGCACCTGGGCCATGTTGTTGTCGTTGTGCAGCAGGTTGTCGCTGCCTTTCTCCCAGATGTAGGTATCGCGCGAGGCGCTGCCAGTCTGGGTGGGGTAGCGGGTCAGGCCGCGATCGAGGGGGTGGTTGTTGCGCATGAAGTCGCCTTCGAAGGTGATCTTCGTGGCGTCGTTGACCTGCCAGCTGATAACAGGGGCGACATCGTAGCGTTCGCTTTCGACATCGTCGCGGAAGCTGTCGCCGCCTTCACCCAGTACGTTCAGGCGGTAGGCCAGCGCGCCGTCCTGGCTCAGCGGCCCGGTGGCATCGAGGGTGGCACGGTGCATGCCCTGGTCGTCGAACTGGCTGCCAAGGGTGACCTTGGACTCCGGCAACGGCTGCTTGCTGACCACGTTGAACGTACCGCCGGGGTCGCCACGGCCGTACAGGCTGCTGGCCGGGCCACGGATGACCTCCAGTCGTTCGACGGTGTTGGCATCCGGGGCGTTGGGGTAGCCGCGGTTGATCGGAAAGCCGTTGCGATAGAACTCGCCGGTCGTGAAGCCACGCACAGTGAAGGTTGTCAGGCCCTGGCCACCGAAGTTGTTGGCGCGGCCGACACCACCGGCGTAGTCCAGGCCTTCCTGCAGGCGCGTGGCGCCCGTGTCTACCAGCACATCCTTGGGCACCACGCTGACCGATTGCGGGGTTTCGTGCAGCGCCGTGTCGGTGCGGGTGGCACTGGCCGAGCGGGTGGCCTTGTAGCCTTCGACAGGGCCGTCGGCGCGTTCGCTGTCGGCAGTACTGGTGATGCTCAGGGCCTGGAGTTCGATCTGATTAGGGTCGCTGAGCGTTTCAGGCTCGGCAAAGGCCAGCGGGGAGACAGCATGAAGCACACAAAGCGAAACGAACGTGCGGCGCATCGACAGTACGGTCCTTGAATAGGGCGCTGAGGGGCTGGGTCGGGAAACGCCGCGAACATACTACGAATCATTATCAAATGCATTAATTTTGAGTGGCACTGGTGTACCAGATACCAGCGAAGATAAAGCGTCAGTGACAACAGTGCCTGCTGGGCACTGCGAAGGGGCCCACAGGTTAGCAGCTGCTCTGTGGGTGCAAGTGCCTCTTCGCAGTACAAGGTTATTCCTGCCTGGCCCCTGAGCAGGCTGCTGAAGCTCAGCGAACAGCCTTGATCGCCAGCACATTGCACAGCGGGTGTTCCAGCACATGCGCCGTTGTCCCGCCCAGGAATGTCTGCATGGCGTCATGCCGGTGGCTGCCCATGACGATCACGTCCACCCGGTTGTGGCCGACGAACTGGGCAATGGCCCTGATCGCGGCCCCTTCGAGGAAGTGCCGGCGCTCCAGCGGGATCTGGTGATGGTCGCCCAGGCGGTTGAACGCCGCCCGCTGCGCGGTTCGCACACTGCTGTCGAAGCCGGGCATGGTGACCGTACCGGCGCCGAAGTCGGCGATGTGGGTCTTGGCCGCGTCGCACACATGCAGCAGGTGCAGTTCGGCGTTGCACTGCAGGGCCAGGTCATGGGCGCACTGGATGACCTGCTCGTCCAGGTGTTCGCCAGCGCCGTGGCTGTTCAGGTCCACCGCCGCAGCGATCTGCCGTGGCAGGGGCAGGCGAATGTCGCTGACCAGGTGCACGGCGACCGGGCTGTCCTTGAGCAACTGCCAGTCCAGCGGCGTGACCAGCAGGCGTTTGAGTACGGGCTCGTGCTGTACGTCCTTGACCAGCAGATCGCAGCCCAGCCGTTCGACCCGTTCCAGTACGCTGCCCAGCGGGTCGCGGGTCAACAACAGCTCGGTGGACACGTCCACGCCGGCATCGCTCAGCTGTTCGGCCTCATCCGCCAGCCATTGGCGGTTGTCGCTGAGCAGCCGCTCACGCTCACGACCATCGCTCATCAAGCCAAAGGTGTCGACGTCGTCGACGAACACATTGATATCCAGCAGGGCACCGCTGGACTCTGCCAACGCCGCCGCGCGTTGCAGCGCAGGCGTATGACGCATTTGCGGGCCGAGCATGACGAACAGACGTTTGAACTGGCTCATCGCACACCTCCACGCGTGGCAGCCCCCCCGCTGACCTGATCAGTTTCAGTCTAGACTGCCACAGCGTACACCGGGGCGATGTGTCGGGTATGATGCGTGCCCCATCATTGTCACGAGGCTCGTCCCATGTCCCTGAGTGCTGAACAGATCGTTGAGTATCGCGCCTTTGCCGAGCAATTGGCCGATGCTGCCGCTGCAGCGATCGCGCCATACTTCCGCGCCAGCCTGGATGTCGAGGACAAGGGCGGGCGTCTGTACGACCCGGTGACCGTGGCCGACAAGGCCGCCGAAGACGCCATGCGTGAGTTGATCCAGGCACGTTACCCCGAGCACGGCATTCTTGGCGAAGAGGCCGGCGTTGCCGTGGGCAGCAGCCCGTTGACCTGGGTGCTGGACCCGATCGATGGCACACGCGCCTTCATTACCGGCTTGCCGCTGTGGGGCACCTTGATTGCCCTGAATGACGGCACCCGCCCCGTGCTGGGGGTGATGAACCAGCCGTTCACCGGCGAACGTTTCGTGGGTACCCCGGCAGGCGCCTGGCGCAGTGGCACGCCCCTGAAGACGCGTGCCTGCGCCGACCTGTCTGCCGCCACACTGATGTGCACCACGCCGGACATGTTCGACACCGCCGAGCGCAAGGCGGCATTCGAAGCGGTCGCCGGCAAGGCGCGGTTGATGCGTTATGGCGGTGATTGCTATGCCTACTGCATGCTGGCCTCGGGCTTTGTCGACGTGATCGTCGAAGCGAGCCTTCAGCCGTATGACGTACAGGCGCTGATGCCAATTATCGAAGGGGCGGGTGGCGTGATCACCGCGTGGGATGGCAGTTCGGCGCAGGATGGCGGGTGTGTGGTGGCCTGTGGTGACCCTGTGCTGCATGCGCAGGTGCTGGAGATGTTGCGCCACGCCATGTGATCCGGGTTCTTCGCTCCTGGCCTCTTCGCGGGCGAGTCCCTTCTTGTGGGAGCGGGTTACCCGCGAAGAGGCCGCCACAGGTTTGCATTCTCTCCAGCCACCGCACTTTTTCCCATTTTCGGGCTCTATGCTTGGCCAGGCCGCGCTGACTCCCGGCGCAGCCGCCCAATATCGACCCGGTGCCGATGGTTGCAAGCTACGCGAATTTCCTCCCCCGCCTGCTACTGACAGGTGCCCTGGCATGCCTGTGCGCCTGTACGCAGCAGCAGGGCCGTGACATGGTCAACCAGCTCGGCAACGGCAAACCCAGCGAGCTGTTCCAGACCAGCGTCGACCGCCTGGCCACGCTGTCGATGCGCGACAACCTGCAAAGCCTGTACCTGCTGATGAACAAGCTGTACCTGCGCAACCCCAGCCAGTGGAAGATGTCTGGCTACCTTGACGCCGCCACTGCCGAGCGACAGATCCGCATCGCCATCGAACAGCGCCGGCCGCTGCCGCAACTGGGCAACCGCCGTGACCTGGCGGCATTGAGCTACGCCCTTAGCCCGGAGTTTCGCGGGGATCGGGTCGGCGCCTTCATCTACGCCATCGGCAGCATGCTGATCACCGCGCATGGCGGGCGTACCGAGTTCTACATGACCGATACCATCGACCCCCTGTTCGTCAACAACGCCGCGCGCAATATCGAGAAGGCAACATGGATGCTCAGCCAGCGGCAAGATGCCAATGGGGTGTTGCTGCTGTTCTCGAACGAAATCTCGGAGGAGGGCAGCAACCTGAGTTTTGCCGTTGAGTTCGGCAAGATCGTCGCGCGGCTGGACTTGTTGGCCGAGTTGCTGGATGAGCGTTATCGGCGCATTGGCTTGAATTACGCGCAAAGCCTGTTGCTGATGAACTTCCTACCGGTGCAGTGAATGACGGTCGTTGCGGGAGCGCCTGGTCCGCCGTCACGTGCAGGCCCCGCAAGTACCGGAAGATACTGTTCGATAAACGAACACACATGACTCCGCAGCTGTCCGCTATCCGCCCAGCCAATCCCATCGTTGCATTGCCCAACCCCCGCCTTTTTGCTGTAGTGTCCCTGTCTGCCGGCTGTCGCCTGCCCCTGCGACGCGCTGCCAGCCCGATAGAATGACCGTGATGACCGCAACCACAGCCCACAAGGCGGTAGGGCGCGGTGACCAGAACAATAACGGGACCGAGTGCCTTGCCTATGGAAAGCCGCCTGCTGAGCGAGCGCAGTAGCGTGTTTCACCACGCCGACCCTTACGCTGTGTCCGATTATGTGAACCAGCATGTAGGCCAGCATTGCATCGGTCTGTCCCGCACCACCCACCCCCAGGCCAGCCTCAGCCATCGCAAGTTCGCCGAGCTCGACCTGTGCCGTATCAGCTATGGCGGCAGTGTTCGCGTGACGTCGCCCGCGCTGGAAACCATCTACCACCTGCAAGTCTTGCTCAATGGCAACTGCCTGTGGCGCGGGCACAAGCGCGAGCAGCACCTGGTGCCGGGCGAGCTGCTGCTGATCAACCCGGACGACCCGGTTGACCTGACTTACTCGGAAGACTGCGAGAAGTTCATCCTCAAGGTGCCGACCCGGCTGCTGGACTCGATCTGCGATGAACAGCGCTGGCAGCGGCCTGATGGGGGCGTGCGGTTCTTGCGCAATCATTACCGGCTGGATGAGCTGGATGGCTTCGTGAACCTGCTGGCCATGGTTTGTCATGAGGCGGAAGTGAGCGATTCGCTGCCCAGGGTGCAGGGCCATTACAGCCAGATTGTCGCCAGCAAGCTGCTGACTCTGATGAGCACCAATATCCGCCGCGAGAGCCTCAGTGCCCCGCAGGCCGGGCTAGAGCGCATTCTTGATTACATCGAACGCAACCTGAAACTGGAATTGTCGGCTGAAGTGCTGGCGGAGCAGGCTTGCATGAGTTTGCGTTCGCTGTATGCGTTGTTCGACCAGCACTTGGGCATCACGCCCAAGCATTACGTGCGCCAGCGGAAACTGGAACGGGTGCATGCCTGCCTGAGCGACCCTACTTGTGGCGTGCGCAGTGTGACGGAATTGGCCCTGGATTACGGTTTCCTTCATCTGGGGCGGTTTTCCGAGACTTATCGGCAGCAGTTTGGCGAGTTGCCTTCACAGACATTCAAGCGGCGCGCGTGACGGCGTTTGGCTTGTAGACCTGGCATTTATGCCAGTTGCGAGCGCTTTGCTGTTAAACCACCATTAGTTCTATGCCGGACGAATGGTGACAGCCATGCAGCAGTCGCAGAAACAAATTTATTTCTACGCTCCCGAAGGACTTTCGCTGGTCAAATATGTTGGCGCAGAAGCTTCGGCTTTGGTGCGCGCAGCAGGCCGGACGCTGGCGCAGCGTGATGGTGTCCAGGCAGCGCTTTACGCAGCGGATCTACAAGGCTCGGTTCAGGGATGCATTGGGCGAAATGCAACGAACCTGATGCACTACACGGCGTATGGCTGGGACAGCCAAAATACTGATGCATCAGCGTTGTTGCGATTCACCGGCCAGCGGAAAGACACTCTCACGGGGCACTATTTGCTGGGCGATGGATATCGCGCATTCAGCCCGGTGCTGATGCGGTTCAATGCGCCAGACAGCTTGAGCCCGTTCGGTGATGGGGGGGCCAATGCGTATTGTTATTGCAAGGGTGATCCAGTGAACAAAGTGGATCCGAGTGGTCACGTTCCAACTGGTCACGTTGACTATCCGCCCAGCAGCTTCATTGCGGGCGGTTTATTTACCAAGCGATGGGGACTCCGCTCGGCGGCATCATATCAGTGGGGTCAAAAAGCTCCGGCCTTGAAAACCCTCGGTGTGCAGAAGGCAGTGGATGAATTCGACAGTACCCTCCCAGCCAGGATAAAACACGCCAAAAGAAACCAATCGTGGCACCCAAATGACGTACAGCGACTAAAGCGAGCTGCTGGCTGGTTCCAAAGCAGAGCGAATCGTTTTAACCTGGCTGTAAAGCACTTTGAGAAGGAACGTCTCCCGGTGGATGCCCAAGCAGCCCGGGAGACATTGCAGGAGGTGTTAAGTATCAAACAATGGGTTGATCGACACCTGGTAGCTGCAAAAGGATTTTTAGAAAAGCGTGAGTTGTTCGAAGCATTGCCATTTTCTGAAGTTACCGAAAAAGTACCGAACATCCGTAAATCTGGATAACGTTCTGCACAATCCGGATAGCCCCCCGCCAGCCGTCTCCCTAACCTGACCAGGTCTAAACAATAACAAGGGAGACCCTGGCCATGTCCCTGGGATTCGACTACCTCAATGCCATGCTCGAGGACGACCGTGAAAAGGGCATCTACCGCTGCAAGCGGGAGATGTTCACCGACCCACGGCTGTTCGACCTGGAGATGAAACACATCTTCGAGGGCAACTGGATCTACCTGGCCCACGAAAGCCAGATCCCCGAGAAGAATGACTTCCTCACCCTGACCATGGGGCGCCAGCCGATTTTCATCGCGCGCAACAAGGACGGTGAGCTCAATGCCTTCCTCAACGCCTGCAGCCACCGCGGTGCCATGCTGTGCCGGCACAAGCGCGGCAACCGTTCCAGCTATACCTGCCCGTTCCACGGCTGGACGTTCAACAACAGCGGCAAACTGCTGAAAGTGAAAGACCCCAGCAACGCCGGCTACCCCGACAGCTTCAACTGCGACGGCTCCCACGACCTGACCAAGGTGGCACGCTTCGAGTCGTACCGGGGCTTCTTGTTCGGCAGCCTGAACGCCGATGTGAAGCCGCTGGTCGAGCACCTGGGCGAGTCGGCGAAGATCATCGACATGATCGTCGATCAGTCGCCTGAAGGCCTGGAAGTGCTGCGCGGTGCCAGCTCGTACATCTACGAAGGCAACTGGAAGCTCACCGCCGAAAACGGCGCTGACGGCTACCACGTAAGCTCCGTGCACTGGAACTACGCCGCCACCCAGAACCAGCGCAAGCAGCGCGAGGCGGGTGACGAGATCAAGACCATGAGTGCTGGCGCCTGGGCCAAGCAGGGCGGCGGTTTCTATTCCTTCGACCACGGCCACCTGCTGCTGTGGACCCGTTGGGCCAACCCGGAAGACCGCCCGGCCTATGAGCGCCGCGACCAACTGGCCGCCGACTTCGGCCAGGCACGTGCCGACTGGATGATCGAAAACTCGCGCAACCTGTGCCTGTACCCCAACGTGTACCTGATGGACCAGTTCAGCTCGCAGATCCGCGTTGCCCGGCCGATTTCGGTGAACAAGACCGAAATCACCATCTACTGCATCGCGCCGAAAGGCGAGAGCGCCGATGCCCGCGCCAAGCGTATCCGCCAGTACGAAGACTTCTTCAACGTCAGCGGCATGGCCACCCCGGACGACCTGGAAGAATTCCGCTCGTGCCAGACCGGCTATGGTGGCGGCACTGGCTGGAACGACATGTCCCGTGGCGCGAAACACTGGGTCGAAGGCGCCGATGAGGCGGCCAAGGAGATTGAACTCGAACCCCTGCTGTCGGGCGTGCGCACCGAGGACGAAGGCCTGTTCGTGCTGCAGCACAAGTACTGGCAGGACACCATGATCCAGGCCCTCAAGGACGAACAGCAGCTGATCCCCGTGGAGGCCGTGCAATGAGCCTGTATGACACCGTGCGCGACTTCCTGTACCGCGAAGCGCGCTACCTGGACGATGCCCAGTGGGACCAGTGGCTGGAACTGTACGCCAGCGATGCCAGCTTCTGGATGCCGAGCTGGGACGATGACGACACCCTCACCGAAGACCCACAAAGCGAAATCTCGCTGATCTGGTACGGCAACCGTGGCGGCCTGGAAGACCGTGTGTTCCGCATCAAGACCGAGCGCTCCAGTGCGACCGTGCCCGACACCCGCACCTCGCACAACATCAGCAACATCGAGATCGTCGAGCAGGGCGAGGACAACTGCCAGGTGCGCTTCAACTGGCACACCCTGAGCTTCCGCTACAAGACCACCGACAGTTACTTCGGCAACAGCTTCTACACCCTCGACCTGCGCGGCGAGCAGCCGCTGATCAAGGCCAAGAAGGTGGTGCTGAAGAACGACTACGTCCGCCAGGTCATCGACATCTACCACATCTGATATAGGGTTTTTCGAGCATTGCCCGGTGCGTCTTGTGACGCGCCGTGGCCTGGCTCGCCCGCGAGGTGCAACATGAGCTACCAGATCGCACTGAATTTCGAAGACGGGGTTACCCGTTTCATTGAGGCCACCGGTCAGGAAACCGTGGCCGACGCCGCTTACCGCCAAGGCATGAACATTCCGCTGGACTGCCGCGACGGCGCTTGCGGGACCTGCAAGTGCAAGGCTGAGTCCGGTCGTTATGACCTTGGCGACAACTTCATCGAAGACGCCTTGAGCGAAGACGAAATCGCCGAAGGTTACGTGCTGACGTGCCAGATGCGCGCCGAAAGCGACTGCGTCATCCGCATCCCGGCTTCGTCGCAGCTGTGCAAGACCGAGCAGGCCACTTTCGAGGCCGTCATCAGCGATGTGCGCCAACTGTCGGTCAGCACCATTGCCCTGTCGATCAAGGGTGAGGCCCTGAGCCGTCTGGCCTTCCTCCCGGGGCAGTACGTCAACCTGAAGGTTCCGGGTAGCGAGCAGAGCCGGGCCTACTCGTTCAGCTCGCTGCAGAAGGACGGCGAAGTCAGCTTCCTGATCCGCAACGTACCGGGTGGGCTGATGAGCAGCTTCCTGACCAACCTTGCCAAAGCTGGCGACAGCCTGAGCCTGGCCGGGCCGTTGGGCAGCTTCTACCTGCGGCCGATCCAGCGCCCGCTGTTGCTGCTGGCCGGTGGTACCGGGCTGGCACCGTTCACCGCGATGCTGGAGAAGATCGCCGAGCAGGGCAGCGAGCACCCGCTGCACCTGATCTACGGCGTGACCAACGACTTTGACCTGGTCGAACTCGACCGCCTGCAAGCGCTGGCGGCACGCATCCCCAACTTCACCTACAGCGCCTGCGTCGCCAACCCGGACAGCCAGTACCCGCAGAAGGGCTATGTCACCCAGCACATCGAGCCACGCCACCTCAATGACGGCGATGTGGATGTGTACCTGTGCGGCCCGCCACCCATGGTGGAAGCGGTCAGCCAGTACGTGCGTGAGCAGGGCATTACCCCGGCCAACTTCTACTACGAGAAGTTTGCGGCTGCGGCCTGACGCTCCCTGATTCAAAGCAATACGCCGACCCTGTGGGAGCGGGCGAGCCCGCTCCCACAGTGATCGCGCAGCCTTTCAGGCTTTGAGCAAGAGAGTTGCTGCCACAGGGTCTCTCGCGAACTGGAGATTTACATATGAACAACAGATTCCAAGGCAAGGTTGCCCTGGTCACCGGTGCCGCCCAAGGCATCGGCCGGGGCGTGTGCTGGCGGCTGAAGGCTGAAGGCGCGCAAGTGGTGGCGGTAGACCGTTCCGAGCTGGTCCACGAACTGGCTGGCGAGGGCATGCTCACCCTCACCGCCGACCTGGAACAACACGCCGATTGCGCCCGGGTCATGGCCAGCGCGGTGGAAACCCATGGCCGCCTGGACATCCTGGTCAACAACGTGGGCGGCACCATCTGGGCCAAGCCCTTCGAGCACTACGAAGTCGAGCAGATCGAGGCCGAGGTGCGCCGCTCGCTGTTCCCCACCCTGTGGTGCTGCCACGCCGCGCTGCCGTACATGCTCGAACGTGGCAGTGGCGCCATCGTCAATGTCTCGTCCATCGCTACCCGCGGCGTCAACCGTGTGCCTTACGGCGCAGCCAAGGGTGGCGTCAACGCGCTCACTGCCTGCCTGGCCTTCGAAACCGCCGGCCGGGGCATCCGCGTCAACGCCACTGCGCCCGGCGGCACCGAAGCACCGCCCCGGCGCGTACCGCGCAACAGTGCAGAGCAAACCGAGCAGGAAAAGCGCTGGTACCAGCAGATCGTCGACCAGACCCTCGACAGCAGCCTGATGCACCGCTACGGCAGCATCGACGAGCAGGTGGGGGCCATTCTGTTCCTCGCGTCCGACGAAGCCTCGTACATCACCGGCGTGACCCTGCCGGTAGGGGGCGGCGACCTGGGCTGAACCGCAACCTCAAGGCAAAAGTTTTCTTCCACAACAAAAACAAGAGCGACAGATGCCATGCGAACCCTTGATGTACACCCGATCATCGACAATGCGCGCTTTACCCCGTTTCACTGGATGGTCATGGCCTGGTGCGGCCTGCTGCTGATTTTCGACGGCTATGACCTGTTCATCTACGGTGTGGTACTGCCGGTCATCATGAAAGAGTGGGGCCTGACCCCGTTGCAGGCTGGTGCACTGGGCAGCTATGCGCTGTTCGGCATGATGTTCGGCGCCCTGGCCTTCGGCAGCCTGGCCGACCGCATCGGGCGCAAGAAGGGCATTGCCATCTGTTTCGCCTTGTTCTCTGGGGCGACCATCCTCAATGGCTTTGCCAGCAGCCCGAGCGAGTTTGGCATCTACCGCTTCATCGCCGGCCTGGGCTGTGGCGGCCTGATGCCCAACGCCGTGGCACTGATGAACGAATACGCGCCCAAGCGCCTGCGCAGCACGCTGGTGGCGATCATGTTCAGTGGCTATTCGCTGGGCGGCATGCTGTCGGCAGGTGTCGGCATCTTCATGCTGCCGCGTTTTGGCTGGGAGTCGATGTTCTTCGCCGCAGCGGTGCCACTGCTGCTGTTACCGGTGATTCTCTACTACCTGCCTGAATCCATCGGCTTCCTGGTACGCCAAGGCCGTATCGAGGAAGCACGCACATTGCTCAAACGGCTGGACCCGGACTGCGATGTCCAGGCCGATGATGTGCTTCAGGCGGCCGACCGCAAAGGCAGCGGCGCTTCGGTGCTGGAACTGTTCCGCAATGGCCTGGCGATTCGCACCCTGGCGCTGTGGGTTGCGTTCTTCTGCTGCCTGCTGATGGTCTACGCCCTGAGCTCCTGGCTGCCAAAGCTGATGGCCAACGCCGGCTACAGCCTGGGCTCAAGCCTGTCATTCCTGCTGGCACTGAACTTTGGCGGCATGGCCGGGGCGATCCTCGGCGGCTGGCTGGGTGACCGCTACAACCTGGTCAAGGTGAAGGTGGCGTTCTTCATTGCCGCCGCACTGTCGATCAGCCTGCTGGGGGTAAACAGCCCGATGCCGGTGCTGTACCTGCTGATCTTCATTGCCGGCGCCACCACCATTGGTACACAGATTCTGCTGTACGCCGGCGCTGCACAGATGTACGGCCTGTCGGTGCGCTCTACCGGCCTGGGCTGGGCCTCGGGCATCGGCCGTAATGGCGCCATCGTCGGCCCGCTGCTGGGCGGTGCGCTGATGGGCATCAACCTGCCACTGCAACTCAATTTCATCGCCTTTGCCATCCCTGGCGCCATCGCTGCGCTGGCCATGGCCGTGCACCTGGCCAGTGGTCGGCGCCACGCCCAGACCCTGGCGGCGCAGGCCTGAACCGAACAGAACAGAACAAGACGAGGTAACCCCCATGACCGTGAACATTTCCCATACTGCCGAGGTACAGCAGTTCTTCGAGCAGGCCGCAGGCTTTTGTAATGCGGCCGGCAACCCACGCCTCAAACGCATCGTGCAGCGCCTGCTGCAGGATACCGCGCGGCTGATCGAAGACCTGGACATCAGCGAAGACGAGTTCTGGCACGCCGTCGATTACCTCAACCGCCTGGGCGGTCGCGGCGAAGCCGGGTTGCTGGTGGCGGGGCTGGGCATCGAACACTTCCTCGACCTGCTGCAGGATGCCAAGGACCAGGAGGCAGGGCGCGTTGGCGGCACCCCACGCACCATCGAAGGCCCGTTGTACGTGGCTGGCGCACCGATTGCCCAAGGTGAAGTGCGCATGGACGACGGCAGCGAGGAGGGCGTGGCCACGGTGATGTTCCTGGAAGGCCAGGTGCTGGACCCGCACGGACGCCCGCTGCCGGGTGCCACGGTCGACCTGTGGCATGCCAATACCCGTGGTACCTACTCGTTCTTCGACCAAAGCCAGTCGGCGTACAACCTGCGTCGGCGCATCGTTACCGATGCCCAGGGGCGCTACCGCGCGCGCTCCATCGTGCCATCGGGCTATGGCTGCGACCCGCAGGGGCCAACCCAGGAATGCCTGGACCTGCTGGGCCGTCATGGCCAGCGCCCGGCGCACGTGCACTTCTTTATCTCGGCCCCAGGGTACCGGCACCTGACCACGCAGATAAACCTGTCGGGGGACAAGTACCTGTGGGATGACTTTGCCTATGCCACACGGGATGGGCTGGTCGGGGAGGTGGTGTTCGTCGAAGGGCCGGATGGTCGGCATGCCGAGCTGAAGTTCGACTTCCAGTTGCAGCAGGCCCAGGGCGGTGCCGATGAGCAGCGCAGCGGGCGGCCGCGAGCTTTGCAGGAGGCCTGATCCACCGAGTGGGCTGTTTCGCGGGCATGCCCGCTCCCACAGGTGAAGCCTGTGCAGTCGTTGTTGGAGCGGGCATGCCCGCGAAGCAGCCAACACCCAAACAAGAGCCCGCCACAAAGGCCGGCCGCTGCCTTGCGAGAAGCTTCATGAAAACGCTGATCAAGGACTGCTCTGTGTCGGCCATCGTCGCCGGCAGCATTGCCACGACGATCTCCTACGCCGGCCCGTTGGTGATCATTTTCCACGCCGCCGAAGCGGCCGGCCTGTCGCACCAGCAGTTGTCATCCTGGGTCTGGGCCGTGTCCATGGGCAGTGCGTTGCTCGGTGCGCTGCTCAGCCTGCGCTACCGCGTGCCGGTAGTAATCGCCTGGTCCATCCCAGGGTCGGCCCTGTTGGTCACCGCCTTGCCGCAACTGGGCCTGGAGCAGGCCGTGGGCGCCTACCTGGTGGCCAACCTGGTCCTGCTGCTGATCGGCATCAGCGGGGCCTTCGACCGCATCATCGCGCGACTGCCGGGGTCTATCGCTGCCGGTATGCAGGCCGGGATCCTGTTCAGCTTTGGCATCGAGGTGTTCCGCGCCTTGCCGGTGCAACCGCTGCTGGTACTGGCGATGTTCGTCACCTACGTGCTGATGCGTCGGGTGCAGCCGCGCTATGCAGTGGCTGCGGTACTGGGCGTGGGCATGCTGGTGACCGTGGCCAGCGGTACGTTGCGCAGCGAGGCACTGGTGCTGGAACTGGCCTCACCCCAGTGGATCACCCCCCAGTTCAGCCTGTCGGCGGTATTCAGCCTGGCGCTGCCGATGGTGCTGGTGGCGCTGACCGGGCAATTCATGCCGGGTATGGCGGTACTGCGCAACGCTGGCTACCCCACGCCGGCCAGCCCGCTGATCAGCGCCAGTGCCCTGATCGGAGCGCTACTGGCGCCGTTCGGTTGCCACGGGCTGAACCTGGCGGCGGTTACCGCCAGCCTGTGCACCGGCCATGAAGCCCATGAAAACCCGCAACGGCGCTATGTAGCGGCGGTGGCTGGCAGTGTGTTGTACCTGCTACTGGGCATTGCCGGGGCCACCTTGATGTCGCTGTTCGCCGCCTTTCCCGCCGTACTGATCGCTGCCCTGGCCGGCTTGGCCCTGTATGGCGCCATCAGCGAAGCCCTGGTCCGCAGCCTGGCAGAACCGGCCGAGCGCGACGCCGGGCTGTTCACCTTCCTGGTCACCGCTTCGGGGGTGGCTTTCCTGGGCCTGTCGGCAGCGTTCTGGGGGTTGCTGTTCGGCCTGCTGGCGCACGCGCTTCTGAGGCTGCGCCAGCCACGTGCCCGGGAGGTGCTGCGCCGTACCCCATGAACTGCCGTGTTCCCAACGCTTTACCCATAAAAACAAGATCAAGAGAGCTTCGGAATGAACCACACCCCTTGCGTTGCCCTGGGCCTGACACTGCTCAGCCAGCCACTGCTGGCTGCCGAAGGCGGCTTCTTCGAGGACTCGAAGGCCACCCTGAGTGCCCGTAACTACTACTTCAGCCGCGATTTTTCCGACATTGTCGGGGCCAACAAACAGTCCAAGGCCGAGGAGTGGGCCCAGGGTTTCATCCTCGACTTCAAAAGTGGCTACACCCCGGGCCCGGTCGGTTTTGGCGTGGACGCTCTGGGCTTGCTGGGCATCAAGCTGGACAGCAGTCCAGACCGCACCAACACCGGCCTGTTGCCGGTGCATGGCGACGGCCGCGCTGCCGACGAGTACAGCCGCCTGGCGCCGACCTTCAAGGCGCGGTTATCAAAAACCGAACTGCGTGCAGGTGAACTGCAACCGAACCTGCCGGTGCTGACCTTCAGTGATATTCGCCTGTTGCCACCCACCTATCAGGGCGTGAGTTTGAGTTCCTCGGAAATCGACGGGCTGACTATGCAGGCCGGGCATTTGAAAAGCACCCACCTGCGCAACGAAGGTGGCGACGGCAAGTTGAACGCGATGCTCGGCCATGTGCCGATGCGACAGGCCGAAAGCGACGCGTTCAACTACGTGGGTGGGGATTATGCGTTCAACGCCAACCAGAGCAGCGTCAGCCTTTGGTACGGTCAGCTGGAGGACATCTACCAACAAGGCTTTGTTGGCCTGAAGCACAGCAAACCCGTCGGCGACTGGGTATTCAGTGCCAACCTGGGTTATTTCACCGCGCGTGAGCAAGGCGATGCGCTGCTGGGCAACATCGACAACCAGGCGTTCTTCTCGCTGTTCACTGCCCGGCATGGCGGGCACAGCTTCCATGCCGGCTACCAGGGCATTTATGGCGATAGCCCGTTCCCACGGGTATTTGCCAACATCTCGCCGTTGGGCAACGAGGTGCCGACCTATGAGTTTGCCTACACCGACGAACGCTCGTACCAGGTACGTTACGACTACAACTTCGCCGCCATGGGCGTGCCGGGCCTGACAGCGACCGTGCGCTACATAACCGGTAACAATGTCGATACCGGGCTGGGTTACGAGGGGCGTGATCGAGAGCGTGATCTGGATATCGGCTATGCGGTGCAGAGCGGGGCACTGAAAGGGTTGGGGATACGGGTGAGGAACGCCATGGCGCGCTCCAACTACCGCAGTGATATCGACGAGAACCGCCTGACGCTGGTGTACACCTGGCAGCTGTTCTGAGCCATCCAGGAGAATTGCGCATCGGGGGTGTATGGGGGTAGCGTGCGGAAACGACTCTTTCAGGAATCCCCACCTTGGACTCCATCACCCAAGCCGTACTTGGCGCGGCGCTGCAAGGGACCGTGCTCGGGCGCATCCAGGGCCGACGCTCGCTGCTGTATGGTGCAGCACTGGGCACGCTGCCGGACCTGGATGTGATCATTCGCTATGCCGACCCGGTGTCGCAGATGACTTATCATCGCGGCTTCTCCCACTCGTTGTTCGTGCTCACCGGCCTGGCCTTGCTGTTGGCCTGGCTGGTCAACAGGCGCTGGCCCGGCAAGGGGTATACCTTGCCCAGGCTTTTTTTGGCGTTCTGGCTGGTATTGGTAACCCATCCGGTGCTCGACGCCTTCACGGTTTACGGCACGCAGTTGTTCTGGCCTTTGCACACCACCCCGGAAAGCTGGGCGGCGGTGTTCATTATCGACCCGGTCTACACCGTGCCGCTGCTGGCTGCGGTGGTCTTCACCCTCATGAAGGGCGTGACCCGCAGGGCTACCCGCCTGCTGACCATGGCCCTGGTGTTCAGTACCTGCTACCTGGGTTTCGGCCTGGCGGGGCGCATGGCTGCCGAACAGCGCTTCCAGTCGGCACTGGACCAGCAAGGTGTCGTCGTGAGCGAGGTACGTGCCGTGCCGATGGCATTCAACAGCCTGGTCTGGCGGGTGCTGGCCAAGACCCCGGATGGCGATTACTACGAAGGCATCAGCAGCGTGCTCGACCAGCAACCACCCGAAATGCAACGCTTGTCGCGCAACCTGGAACTGGCGCAAGCACTGAACGATGACCCGTTGCACCAGCGCTTGCGCTGGTTCACCGATGACTGGCTGCGTTATGACCAGATTGGCGACGCACTGGTGGTCACCGACCTGCGCATGGGGATCCCGGGGAATTACACCTTTCGCTTCAACATGGCTCAGCGCGATCATCAAGGGCAGTGGATGGTCGGTGTGCCTTCGGCGTGGCGAGGCAGCGGGCCTGGCTCGCTGTTCAACGCTCAAGAGCTGATGCTTATCTGGCGACGCATTGTCGACCAGCAGCCGCCATTGCCGCTGGCGAACTGGACAGATCGCTACCTTGGGCAAACGGAAGCTGCAAGGCAGCCCCAATAGATCAGGAACCTTGCATTGCCTGAAATTGCACCCATCTATGGCGGTTCGATCAGCGTCAGGAAAACACCATGGAACCCAACCGCTTCGGCGACATCGCCGCCTTCGTCAGCGCCGCGAAGGCCGGCAGCTTCACCGCTGCTGCTGCCAGCCTGGGCCTGACGCGTTCGGCGGTGGGCAAGAGCATCGCCCGCCTGGAAGCCCGCATGGCGGTGCGTCTGCTCAACCGCACTACGCGCAAGCTGAGCCTGACGGATGAAGGCCTGGTGGCGTTCGAGCGCTGGCGGCAGATTCTGGATGACCTGGACGAGGTCGAAAGCACCATGGCCCTGCGCCGGGGCAAGCCCACTGGCACCCTGCGCCTGACCGCGCCGTTGTCGCTCGGGCAGCGCCATGTCCTGCCGGTCCTCGACCAGTACCTCAAGCAATGGCCCGAACTGCGGGCGGATATCCGCTTCACCGACCGTTTCGTTGATCTGGTCGAAGAGGGCGTGGACGTCGCCGTGCGCATCGGTGCCCCCAAGGAAGATTCGCAATTGCTGACGCGCACCGTCGCCTGGCAGCAGTTCGTGACCTGTGCATCGCCTGCGTACCTGGAAAAGCGTGGTGTACCGCAGATTCCCGGCGACCTCTATGGCCACGACAAGATCACCTTCCTGGCGGGCGAGAAGGCCATGCCCTGGCGCTTTCACACAGAAGCGGGGCTGCACCTGTGCGAAGATCCCGGGCGGCTGAACATCGACAGTTCCGAGGCCATGCTTGACGGCGCCCGGGCCGGTTTCGGCCTGATTCACCTGCCTACCTATATCACCGGTGACGACCTGCGCGCTGGCAATCTGGTGGAAGTACTGCACGCCTACCGCCCCCCGGCAGACCCCATTCGCATCGTCTACCCAAGCAAGCGCCACCTGTCCCCTCGGGTACGCGGCTTCATCGACTTGTTGGTGGCCACCTGGGAGCCAGGCGTGCCTTGGGAATACTGATTGGGGAATGCCAGGCCCCTATGCCGGGCCTGAAATTGGGTTTATCGCTGGCGGCGCAGCATGGAAACTGGCAGCCACTGATAATCCCTCTGGAGACCCCATGACTGCACTGTCCGTACTGGATCTGGTCATGATCGGCGAAGGCAAGACCTTCGCCGACGCGATCGAAGAATCCCGCCAGCTGGCGCGGCATGTCGAGCAACAGCACTACGGCCGCTACTGGATCGCCGAGCACCATGACATGCCGGGCATTGGCTCGGCTGCCACTTCGCTGGTGATCAACGAAATCGCCAACGCCACCCGACACATTCGTGTTGGGGCTGGCGGCATCATGCTGCCCAACCATGCGCCGTTGGTGGTGGCCGAACAGTTTGGCACCCTCGATACATTGCACCCAGGTCGTATCGACCTGGGCCTGGGCCGTGCGCCAGGCACGTCCGGGCCGACCGTTCGGGCATTGCGCGGCGCCGCGCCAGAGCGGGATTTCGGCCAGGACATCGCCGAGCTGCGTGATTACCTGGCCGACAACGGCAAACGCCGGGTGCGCGGCGTACCGGGTGCGCACGATGTGCCGGTGTGGATCCTCGGTTCCAGCCTGTTCGGTGCTGACCTGGCGGCGAAGCTGGGCCTGCCTTATGCCTTCGCCTCGCACTTTGCCCCGCGTTACCTGCTGCAGGCCATTGCCCATTACCGCGCCAACTTCCAGCCTTCCGCGCAACTGGCCAAACCCTATGTGATGGTTGGCATGAACCTGTTCGCCGCTGCCAGCGATGCTGAGGCGGACTACCTGGCCAGCTCCCACCGCAAGTGGATGCTGGACCTGCATGTCGGGCGCTTTGGCTTGCTGCCCAAGCCGCAAGAGGGTTACCTCGAACGCTTGCCGGACCACGAGCGCGCCGTGCTCGATCAGGTGATGGCCTGCACCGTAGCCGGAGGGCCCGAACGGGTGAGGGAAGGGCTGCGCTCGCTGATCAAGCAGACCGGGGCGGACGAGCTGATGATCGACTGCCGCATCCATGACCCGCTGGCGCGGCAGCGGTCACATGCCTATGCCGCGCAGGCGCTGGCTGAACTGGGCTGACACGACAAAAAACGGGCGCCTGCAAGAGCGCCCGTTTTTGCATCAAGCCTGCTTCAGGAACGGATAATCCGTATACCCTTCAGGCCCATTGGCGTAATCGAACTTCGCCCGGTGCTCATTCAGCGGCGCTTGCAGCCGCAGACGCTCCACCAGGTCAGGGTTGGCAATGTAGGCGCGCCCGAACGCCACGGCATCGATCAAACCCCGCCCGATGAGGTCTTCGCCTTTCTCGGCGGTATAGGCACCGGCCGCGATGATCACCCCGGGGTAGGCGGCGCGAATGGCCTGGCGGAACTCGTCACGCAGTGGCTTGCCACCGGCCCAGTCCGGCTCGGACAGGTGCAGGTAGGCGAGGTTGCGCTTGGCCAGTTCGCGGATCAGGTACAGGCCGGCGGCCTCCTGGTCTTCGCCATTGTCCACACCATTGAAACCACCCAACGGGAACACGCGAATACCGACCCGGTCGGCGCTCCAGTTGGCAATGGCCGCATCCACCGCCTCCAGCACAATGCGCGCACGGTTTTCAACGCTGCCGCCGTAGCGGTCTTCGCGCTGGTTGGCACTGGGGGTGAGGAACTGGTGCAGCAGGTAACCGTGGGCGGCGTGCAACTCGATGAAGTCGAAGCCGGCTTCACAGGCATTGATCGCGGCCTGGCCAAAGTCGGCGACGATGCCAGCGATCTCCGCTTCGCTGAGCGCCCGGGGGGCGGAGGTTTCCACGCGTGTCAGGTTGCCTTGCGCGTCACGCAGGGTGGTGCGTGCATCTGCCGGCAGTGCCGAAGGGGCCACGGGTGCCTTGCCGCCAGGTTGCAGGGAGGTATGCGACACACGCCCGGTGTGCCACACCTGCACGGCGCTGTGGCCGCCCTCGGCATGGATGCCTTCGTTGATGTGCTTCCAGGCAGCGATCTGTTCGGCGCTGTGAATGCCGGGCGAGCCCGAATAGCCCTTGGCCTGGAAGGAGATTTGTGTGGCTTCAGTGATGATCAGGCCAGCACTGGCACGCTGACGGTAGTACTCGGCCATCAGCGCGGTGGGTACATCACCCGGCTCCAGGCTGCGCAGGCGGGTGAGGGGGGCCATGAATACGCGGTTGGGCAGGGTGAGTGGGCCGATTTGCAGCGGTTGCAAGAGTTTCATTGCAGCTCCAGAGGTGGAAAACCAATGGTGCGCACGATACCGGGGTGATTGGGGAAAGGGGGGACCGGGAGCCCGGCTCAGGGCTCCCCAATGCGTCAGCTGCGTGCCAGCCGCCCACTCACATAATGCGCCACGTCATTGAAGCCCGGCGTGGACGCATGCCCTGGCGTTACCAACGAATCGATGAATGCCTCATCCTCCGCGGTAATCTTCACCGCCAATGCGCCGCCATAGGTATCCCACTGCTCCTCGGTCCGCGGCCCGACAATCGCGGAACTGACCCATTGGTTATTCAACACCCAGGCAATGGCGAATTCGACAATGCCCACCCCCTTGGCCTCTGCATACGTCTGAATCTGCCGGGCAATGGTCAGCGACTCCTGGCGCCACTCCACTTCCATGATGCGTTTGTCCTGCCGCCCTGCTCGGCTACCGGCTTCCGGCACCGCGCCCGGCGCATACTTGCCACTGAGCACGCCCCGGGCCAGCGGGCTGAAGGGTACGACGCCCAGACCATGGGCGGCGGCGGCCGTGAGCTGTTCGGGCTCGGCCTGGCGGTTGACGATGTTGTACAGCGGCTGGCTGACTATCGGCCTGGGCACACCGAGGCGCTCGGCAACATGGCAGACCTCGGCAATGCGCCAACCACGGAAATTGGACACCCCCCAGTAGCGGATCTTGCCCTGGCGCAACAAGTCGCCAATGGCCTGCACGGTCTCTTCCAGCGGTACCTTGTGGTCTTCGCGGTGCAGGTAGTAGATGTCCAGGTAGTCCATGCCCATGCGGGTCAGCGTGGCATCCACGGCATTGAAGATGTGCTTGCGCGACAACCCGCTGCGGTTAGGCAGGCCGTCGGCCGGGCCGAAGCCGACCTTGCTGGCGACGATCCAGTCATGGCGATGGCGCGCCACGGCTTCACCGACGATTTCTTCCGAGCGCCCGGCGTTGTACACGTCGGCGGTGTCGATGAAGTTGATGCCTTGGTCCCAGGCCTTGTCGATGATGCGCAGGGCATCCTCGGTACTGGTCTGCTCGCCGAACATCATGCTGCCCAGGGTAAGGGCGGAAACCTGCAGGCCACTGTGGCCGAGGGGGCGGTAGATCATGCGCGTGGGTCCTTATGCAGTCGGCTGACCTACCTGTTTTACACACAACCGGGAAGCATTGAAAGGCACCCCTCAGCCAATGAGCGCCAAAGCCTCCTGCAGGCTCAAGGGGCGCTTCAGGCGTTGCGACAGCGTCGCCATGGCATCGGAGTAACCCTTGGCGATAACGGCCTCGACGCGTTCATCCACACACTGCAGGGCAACGAAATCGCCTTTTTCCGGCTCACCGACGAATTCGATGCGGTTCCAGTCCCTGGCATGGCCTAGTACTTCATAGGTACGGCCATGCTGGTAGGTCCAGAAAAACGGTACATCGGCATAACGGCGTTGTTCGCCAAGCATGTTGGCGGCGGCGATCACCCCGTGTTGCTGGGCCAGGCGCCAGTGCTCGATGCGCACCGGGCGCCCCGTGAGCGGGAACGTGGCGATATCGCCGGCGGCCCACAAACCGTCAGCTGCGCGCATTTCTGCGTCGACCCTCACCGATTTGTCTTCGCCAAGCGGCACGCCTTGAAGGAACGCGGTGGCGGGCCTTACCCCGGTGCCGAGCAGGACCAAGGGGGTCTGCAGCCGTTCACCATTGGTCAGTTGCACCGCTTCGACCTTGTCCAGGCCTTCGATCCGCTCGACCTCGGTGGGGCCGTGGAAGGTGATGCCTTTTCGTTCATGCAGCGCGCGAATGCAGCGCCCGATCCGCTCGCCCAACTGTCGGGCCAGAGGGACTTCATGGCGCGAGACCACATGCACCTGCACGCCATACTTGCGCAATGCCGAGGCTGCCTCCAGGCCGATGAAACCGTCGCCGACGATGACCACTGGTTGGCCAGGCTCGGCTGCGTCGAGCAACCGTGCAGCATCTTCCAGTGAGCGGAGGGTGAACACCCCGGGCAGGTCGGCACCGGGAATGTCAGGGCGCAGTGCTTTACCACCGGTTGCCAGCAGGCAGGCGTCGTAATCGATCTGCTGACCGTCGGCGAGGGTGACCTGGCGCTTCTGGCTGTTCAGGGTGCGTACCTTGCCGTACTTGCGCTCCAGCTGGCCCTTGCGCAGGGCGTCGGCTTCGAGCAGCGCGGGGACCTCATCGGGCGGCATCTGCCCGGCAATCACGAATTTGCTCAGAGCTGTGCGATCGTAGGCCGGCTGGCGCTCCTGATCGATCCATACCAGCCGCCCAGCGAAGCCATGAGCCAGCAGGGTGGCGACGGCGGCGCTGCCGGCGGCACCGGCGCCGACCACTACGAAGCAGCGGGCATCGCTGTGCCTGGGCGGTTCGGTTGCCGGCAGGGGCTGGTCATCGACCCAGACTTCATCGCCCTTGATCCACGCCTTGTAGCGGCGCAGGTCGGCGAGTGCAGGCGGCTCACAAACCACACCGTCGTCAACGGCGAACGCAGCTTTGTGCCAAGGGCAAACCAGCAAACCGCCGCAGACTACACCTTCGTCGAGTGGGGCCCCGGCATGGGGGCAGTTGCCTTGATAAGCGTGTACCTGCTCCCCTTGGCGGACGAGGATGAGTTCTTCGCTACCGGCCTGCACGCGCAGGGGGCGGTGTTCGTCGAGCTGGGCCAAGCGGGCCACGGCGTACTGGGTCATGGGGCTTCTCCAAAGGGGCCTTTGGAACCATTTGACGCCTGGGGCGGGAAGGGGATGCGTTGAGCTGACGATCGGTGGAGGGTGTGGATTGGGTGGGCTTCATTGCTGGCTTGCCCGCGCCCATAGGCTTGAAAACCTGTGGGAGTGGGCAATCCGGCGAATGCCTCAACTCGCCCGGGCAGTACTCAGCGAACCCGCTCGTGTTACACGCAAGGCCACCAGGCTACCCAATACGATCAACGCCGCGAGCGAATACAGTGCGGCATCGGTTGAGCCGGTCTGGTCCTTGATGAACCCGACCAGGTACGGGCTGAGAAAACCCGCCATCTGGCCTACCGAGTTGATGATCGCCAGACCTGCCACGGCGGCTCCGGCACTGAGCAGCGCAGTCGGCATTGGCCAGAACATCGGCAAACCGGTAAGCGCGCCCATGGTGGCGATCGACAAGCCAAGAATGGCAATGGTCGGGTTGCCGGCGAAGTTCACCGCAATCAGCAGGCCGACGGCGCCCATCAGCATTGGCACCACCAGGTGCCAGCGGCGCTCGTTGCGCAGGTCGGCCGAGCGCCCGCAAAGGATCATGAATACACCCGCCAGCAGGTACGGGATGGCGCTGAGCCAGCCGATCAGCAGCGGGTTGTCGAAGCCCATGCTCTTGATGATCGAGGGTAGCCAGAAGTTGATCGCGTACACGCCGCTCTGGATGCAGAAGTAGACGAAGCCGAAGGTCCAGATCAGCGGGTTGGTCAACACCGCCAGCACGCTGTCGCTGGTGGTGCTCGGTTTGCTTGCAGCATCGGCCTGCAGGTCGGCAGCGATCAGCTGACGTTCAGCCGGGCTCAGCCAGGCGGCTTTCTGGTAGCCGTCACTGAGCAGGAACACCGCCAGTACGCCCAAGGCCACGGTCGGCAGGCCCTGGATCAGGAACATCCACTGCCAGCCGGCCAGGCCGTGCTGGCCGGCGGCGAAATGTTCGAGGATCCAGCCGGAGAACGGCCCGCCAAGCAGGCCCGATACCGGGATCGCCGACATGAAAAGGGCCATGATGCGGCCGCGCCGGGCCGCCGGGAACCAGCGCGAGAGGTACAGCACCACACCCGGGAAGAAGCCGGCTTCGGCAGCGCCGGTGAGCAGGCGCAGGGTGTAGAACTCGGTAGGGGTGGTGACGAACAGCAGGCAGGTGGACAGGCTGCCCCAGGCGATCATCATCAGCGCGATCCAGCGCCGTGGGCCGAAGCGATTGAGGGCCAGGTTGCTTGGCAGGCCACACAGTACATAGCCGATGAAGAAGATGCCGGCGCCAAGGCCGTACACCGTTTCGCTGAATTTAAGGGCGTCGAGCATCTGCAGCTTGGCAAAGCCGACGTTGACGCGGTCCAGGTAGTTGAACAGGTAGCAGATGAAAATGAACGGAATCAGCCGCAAGGTGATGCGTCGGTACAGCGCGTTGCGGGTGGTGTCCGTGCCTTGGTCAGGGGCGGGGCTGTGTGCCATGATCGGGTTCTCTGTTGTTATGGTTTTCGCCGCGTCGCCTGTTCCGGCGCTCGCCCTGACGAGTCTCGGGGACTGCGGCTAGCCTGTCTTTGTGCTTTTGCACAGCGCTTGGCCCAGGCTGCTGTGCCCGAGCCCAAAAGCCAAACACCTAAAGGACCCCGCAATGTTCGAACTCGACCATGACCTGGCGCAGGATATCGTTGACCGGGCAATGGCCATCTTGCCTTGCAACGTCAATGTCATGGACAGCCAAGGGTTGATCCTGGGCAGTGGTGAGCCTGAGCGCATCAACACCCGTCACGAGGGCGCGCAGCTGGTCTTGGCCAATGGCCGGATCGTCGAGCTGGATACCGACGCGGCCAAGTGCCTGAAGGGCGTGCAGCCCGGCGTGAACCTGCCATTGATGCTCGATGGGCGGCTGATGGGCGTGTTGGGCCTGACTGGCGACCCGCAGCAGGTGCGCACCTATGGCGAGCTGGTGCGCATGACCGCCGAAATGCTGCTGGCCCAACGCAATTTACAGGCTGACCAGCAATGGCGAAGGCAGCGCTGTGACGACCTGCTGGCGCTACTGCTCGGCGGCAGCGGTAACTCGCCGCGCTTGCTGGACGAAGCCCGTCAGTTGGGCCTGAAACCTCAGCTACCGCGGATACCGTGCCTGTTCGAGATTACTTCCGGGCCACCTGCCGAGGCGCTGGCCGCATGGTTGATGAGCCGTTATCCGGATAGCTGGTGCGTCAGCCCGGCTCGCCAGTCGTTGCTGTGGTGCCGCCCGGCAGGCGTGGCACTGGATGAACTGCGCCTGCTGGAACGCCTGCAACGCCACGGCTGGGACATTGAGCGACTGGCCCTTGGTAGTGCAGCGCAGAGCCTGGAGCAGTTACGCCGTGGTTACCGCCGGGTGCGTGACTTGCTGGCCTACGGCCGTGAGGTATTGCCCAGCGAACGATTGCTCAGCCTGCAGCGCTACCGGCTGCCGGCGCTGCTGTGGCGCCACCGTAACGACGACGCGCTGGACGAGCTGCTGGAGCCGTTGCAGCGCATCCGCGCCAAGGACAGCAGTGGCCAGTTACTCGCCACCCTGCGCGCCTGGTGTGCCCATGACGGCCAGAGCCAGTCCTGTGCCGATGCCCTGGGCATCCACCGCAACAGCCTGCGCTATCGACTGGAGCGCATAGCCGAGCTGGGTGAGGTCGACCCGCTACGCCTGGAGGGGATGCTCAGTTTGTATCTGGGGTTGCAGCTGTTGCCAGCTGACTGAAGTGTTCACTTGCCGACGATTGGGCCAGACCAGGCAAAAAGGCATCTGCCCAAACAACCCGGCCGGCGTTTTGTGCATTTGACCGAGGTCACCTTGGCTGCCACCTGTCAGCATGCCGCTCATCAGGACAGGAGAAACCCCATGAAGATCGTCATTGCCCCCGACTCGTTCAAGGACAGCCTCGACGCTGCCGGTGTCGCCCGCGCCATCGCTGCGGGCCTGAGCGAAGCGTGGCCGGAGGCTGAACTGGTCGAGTGCCCAATGGCCGACGGTGGCGAAGGCACCATGGAGGTGATCCTGGCCGCCAGCCGCGGTGAATTGCGCCGCCAGACCGTGCGCGGGCCACTGGGGCAGTACGTCGAGGCTGGCTGGGGCTGGTTGCCGCAAAGTCGCACCGCAATCATCGAAATGGCCCAGGCCAGTGGCCTGCAACAGGTGCCAACAGGCCAACGCGATGCTTGCCGCAGCAGCACCTGGGGTACCGGTGAACTGATTGCCGCAGCTCTCGACGCCGGCGCCCGGCGTGTGGTGCTGGCCATCGGCGGCAGCGCCACCAACGATGCCGGCAGTGGCATGTTGCGAGCACTTGGCCTGCGCCTGCTGGATGCTGACGGGCAAGCGCTGGAAGAGGGCGGCCTGGCCTTGGCCAAGCTGGCCCATATCGACGCCAGCGGCCTCGACCCGCGCCTGGCCGGGGTGCAGTTTGAAGTCGCGGCGGATGTCGACAACCCCTTGTGTGGCGCCAACGGCGCATCGGCGATCTTCGGCCCGCAGAAAGGTGCCAACCCGCAGCAAGTGGAGGCGCTGGACCACGCGCTGAATCATTTTGCCGACCATTGTGCGCTGCTGTTGGGCGAGGATGTGCGCGATTACCCTGGTTGTGGCGCGGCCGGTGGCATGGGCTTCGCTGCCCGGGCATTCATGGACGCGCAGTTTCGCCCTGGGGTGGAAGTCGTGGCTGAGCTGGCTGGCCTTGACGCCCTGGCACAAGGGGCAGATCTGGTGGTGACGGGCGAGGGGCGTTTCGATGCCCAGACACTGCGCGGCAAGACGCCGATGGGGGTGGCGCGGGTTGCCAAACGCCATGGCGTGCCGGTGGTGGTACTGGCCGGGACCTTGGGGGAGGGGTATCAGCAGTTGTATGCCCATGGGGTCGACGCTGTATTTGCACTGGCCAGCGGACCGATGAGCCTGGAGCAGGCGTGTGCAAATGCTGCCGCGCTGTTGCAGGCCAGGGCCTGTGATATCGGTCGGCTGTGGCGCTGCGCGAAGCGAGGCTGAACACCCTGTAGAAATGGCCTTATTGCTGAGTCTCGAACATGGCAATGAAGTTGGCCAGCGCTGGCGAAGCATTCTGGGCGCTCCATTTCATGTACAGCCCAAGCCCTGGGGCGGGCTGGCCATCGATAGGGCGTATTGGGCAAAACCGCACGCGTTCGCGCGGGGTCGAGCGGACGAACGACTCCGGCACCAGGGCCACGCCAAAGCCGCAAGCCACCAGACCCAGCAGGGTGTGGATCTGCGCCGCCTCCTGCACGACCTTGGGGTAGAACCCGGCCGACTCGCACAGCGCAACCAACTGTGCGTGGTAGCCCCCGCCCAGCGCTTGCGGGGTGAACACGAAGTCCTCATCGGCAAACTCGCGCAAGTCGACGGCCTCGAAACGCGCCATGGGATGGCTGGCGGGCAGCGCCATGACGATCTGCTCGTCAAGCAGCAAGCGAGCCTCCAGGGTGCCGACCGGCAGCGGTAGCCTGCGCATGAAGCCGATGTCCGCCTCGCCGGCCAGCAAGGCCTTGGCCTGAGAGGCAGATGGCATCTCGCGGATGGTCAGCTGTACGTTTGGATAAGTCTCCCGAAAGCGGCGCAAGCGGATGAGCAGCGAATCGTAATAAGCGATGGAAATGGCCGTGATGGTCAGTTTGCCGCTGACCCCCGCAGACACGTTGCGCGCGTACTCGATCCCTTGTTCCAGTTCAGCAAGCGTGCGGTAGGCGGTGTCGAGAAACGCTGCACCCGCTGCGGTCAGGCGCACCCCGCGCTTGTTGCGCAGAAGAAGGCCGAAACCGAGCTTTTCCTCGAGCCGGTTGATCGCCTGGCTCAGCGGCGGTTGCGCCATGTGCAGGCGCTGTGCGGCCTTGTGAAAGTGCAGCTCTTCGGCCACGGCGATGAACTGCCTGAGCAAGCGTGTTTCGATCATCCAGCATTCCTGCAGCGTGGCGACTCGGCGGTGATATCCATGGGATATCAAAGTTGCATGCTTTTAATATTAAGTCATTGATTTTTTTGTTGATATCGTAAGAAAGGAGAATTGAAGGTAGCCAGAAATGCCCGTTACTCACCTGGCCGGTGCGCTGTGCCATCCCACTGATTGCACCTTGCGCGCCAGCAATAGCCAGCACATCGCCACCCGCTTCAACGAACACAGCAGTGTCAGCCACACTCGGGACCTTGACCGTGTGCAGGTGGCCGAGCGCTGGAGCCGCATCAAGGAATGCAGTTACGTGCCGGTCAAAGTGGCCAACACGCGCGCGGACCTTGGTGAAAGCCTGGTCTGGGATGAACGCAGCGGCGTGCTGTACTTTGTCGATATCTCTGGCGGGCGCATCAACGGCCTGACACCCGATGGCGAAGTCGAGTGCCTTTACGAGTCTGCCGCGCGCATTGGCGCCCTGGCGCTGACCGACCGGGGCAACCTGATTTTCACCGAGGATGCCAGCGTAGCCCTCTTCGATGTGCCAACACGCAAGGTGAGCCAGCATTCGGCATCGGTCCATCCGCGCTCGACTTACCGCTTCAACGATGGCGCCTGCGACCCACAGGGACGCTTCGTCACCGGCCTGATGGACGAGGCCCTCAGTGACAATACCGGGGCGCTTTTTCGCTTTGACTGGCAGTTGAGCGACCAGGTGATTCACGATGACATGGGCTTGCCCACCGGCCTTGCCTGGTCGCAGGACGGCCATACGGTGTACTTCGTCGATTCGGCGGCGCGTGCGATCTACCGCGCCGAGTACCTCATCGAAGGCCGGCTGGGCGCTGTCACGCTGTTTGCCGAAACCCCCGCCGAACTGGGGCGGCCGGATGGTCTGGCGCTGGACCGCGAAGGCGGGCTGTGGGTGTGCCAGTACCATGGCAGCTGCCTGCTGCGCTACGACCGCCACGGGTACCTGACCGACCAGGTGTTGATGCCAGTACCGTGCCCCACCAGCTGCTGCTTTGGCGGGCCCGGGATGAACACCTTGTACATCAGCACCGCGCGTTACGACATGACGCCAGAAGACCTGCACCATTATCCGGACGCTGGCGACCTGTATGCCATCCGCCCGGAAACGGGCGGCGTCGCCAGGCACAGCTTCAAGGAATAAGCGGTTGCACCTGACTGGCCGGTAGCACGGCCAGATCGCCAAAACGCTGCGCCGAGTCGATGTAGCGCAGCGCCGACTTGGCGTCTTTCCAGCCCACATAGCTCATCAGCGACTTCAGTTCCCAACCATTGGCCGTGGCCCAGGTGGCGAAGCCACGCCGTAGCGAGTGGCCGGTATACAGCGCCGCCGGCACCCCGGCGCGTTCCAGCATGCGCCGCAGCAGGCCCACCAGGCTGTTGCTGTTGAGCGCGTTGTCGCCAAGGTTGCCCCAGCGGTCGAGTTTGCGGAACACCGGCCCATGGGCAATACCGGCGACTTCAAGCCATTGCAGGTAGGCAGTGACAGGGCACAAGGCCTTGAGCGCAGGGGTGCGGTGCTGGACGCCCAAGGCTTCGCGGTCGCCCTTGCTGCGTGGCAGGAAAAGCGTAATGCCGACACCGGCTTGTGCCTGGATGTGTTCGATGCGCAGGCGTGCCAACTCATCGCCGCGAAAACCACGCCAGAAACCCAGCAACAGCAAGGCGCTGTCACGGCGAGCCCGGCGCAGGGCTGCCAAATCATGGTGCTCGCGGGCTTGTCGGGCTTCTTCTTCGAAACACGTCACAGCGGTTTGCAGGTGTTGCAGCAACAGCGGGGCGGCCTGTTTGGGTGGCGTCGGGTGCAGGGTGCGGATGCCGCGTAGCACCTGACGCACCAATGGCGCCTTGGTCGGATCGGGGAAGCCTTGGGCGACGTGCCATTGGCTGAGCGCGGCCAGGCGTTGGCGCAGGGTACTGACTGCATGCTGGGTGGCGTGATCGGCCAGGTAGCGGGCGATACTCTCGGCGGTGGCCGGGAGAAAGCCGCCCCAATGGCTCTCGAAGTGCTCGATGGCGGCCTGGTAGCTGCGCCGGGTGTTGTCACGGGTGGCGGCGCGAAGGTAGCGCTCGATATCGGTCATGGTGCGGGTGTCGGTGTGTGATCGGTACACGATAAACCGAAATGCGTTGCCTGTCCTTGCCCAACGCCCTCGGCAAGCCTGCCGTTGCGCTCAGTACACGCATGCCTTGTCCTCGATACCGTTGAAGGGCGGGTAAGCCCACAGCTGCGGCAGCGACAGTGGCCGGCTGAAGTGGTAGCCCTGGGCGATATCGCAGCCGGCAAGCTTCAGGTACACCACCTGTTCACGGGTTTCCACCCCCTCGGCCACCACTTCCAGGCCCAGGCGCTTGGCCAGGATGATGGTGGAGGACACGATTGGGCTGTCGTCATGGCTGTTGGACAGCGCCGCGATCAGCGATCGATCGATCTTCAGCTTGCTCAGGGGCAGTGAATGCAGGTGGGCAAAGCCGGCGTAGCCACGGCCAAAATCGTCCAGACTGATACCCAGACCTGCGCCGCGCAACGTATGCAGGTGCGCCACCGCCGTGCCTTCGGGGTCGAGGATGGTGGTTTCGGTAATTTCCAGCTCCAGCTGCTGAGGCGCGATGCCATGATGCTGCAACTTGCTCAGCAGCCGGTCAGCGAAGTCGGCTTGACGCAGTTGCAGGGCGGAGACATTGACGGCCAGCCGTGTCTTGCGGCCTTGGGCATCCCAGCTCGACAAGGCTTCACAGGCCAGCTGCAGTACTTCCCAACCCAGCTCGACTATAAAGCCACTGCGCTCGGCCAGGTCGATGAAGCGGTCCGGGTACAGCAGGCCGAACTCGGGGTGGTCCCAGCGCACCAGCGCCTCGTAACCCTGCACCTGGTGGGTGTCGAGGCGCATCTGCGGCTGGTAGTGCAGCACGAACTGGCGTTCGGCCAAGGCACTGCCGAAGGCCTGTTCAAGGGTGAACGCCTGGATATCGGCCAGGTTCAGCGAGGGGTCGAAAAAGCGATACTGCGCGCGCCCTGCCTGCTTGGCCGAGTACATTGCCGCATCGGCACTGCGTATCAGGCTGTCGATGTCCTGGCCATCACGCGGGCAGATGCTCACCCCTACACTGGGGCTGGTGTTGACCTCTTGGCCATCCAGGGCGTAGGTGGCCGACAGTTTCTGCACCAGTTCGTGGACCCAGGCGTTGATCTGCTCCTCGCTGCGCTCACCGGCCAGCAACACCACGAATTCGTCGCCGCCAAACCGCGAAGCCTCGTCGCCGGGCTCCAGCAGGCGCTGGATACGCCCGGCCACAGCCTGTAGCAGCAGGTCACCAATCTTGTGGCCGAGCGAGTCGTTGATCGACTTGAAACGGTCCATGTCGATGAACAGGATCGCCATCAGTCGGCGCTTGCCACGCTGCCGAGTCAGCACCTGGCTGGCCACTTCGACGAACTGGCGGCGGTTGTGCAGGCCACTGAGGTGGTCGGTGGCGGCGGCGTGGCTGCTGCGCCGATGTTCGTCCTCCAGGCGCACGATCAGCTGCTGATTGACCTGCTGGGCATGTTCCAGCGCGTCGAACGCCTCCTGGCGCTTGCGCAGCAGGCGCAAGGTCCATAGCAGGCTGGCCAGGATCATCAGGGTCATGCTCAGGTTCAACCAGAACTGCCGGGAATAGGCCAGCGTCGAGGGTGCGAGGATTTCTGCCTGGCGCTGGCTGACCACCACGCTGAAGCCTTGCTCGGGTACACGGCGGTACACGCTTTGGTAGGCATCACCCGCTACGTACTGGGTCAGCATGCCCGCTTCGGTGTTTAGCGCCGGCAGCGGGGGCTGCAATAGGTCGCCGGCAGTCACCACGCCGCTGTTGTCGATGCGCAGCCGCTCCAGGCCGTCATCCTGCAGCAGACGCACCAGGCCACTGTTGCCCAGGTCGATAGACTGGAACAGCACCGCCAGGTAGCCGACGTCCAGATGCACCAGCAAAATGTTGTCGATTTCCCGGCCGGTCGAATTGGTCAACGGCAGCAGGAAGGGCAGGCGCCAAGTGGGCAGGGCAGCGGTTTGGCTGACAGGTTTAATGCTTGGCAGGAAAGGTTTGAAACCGTAGCGATCAATGTGCCGCTGCAGTTGGCGCAACCAGTCTGCCGGCAACTCGGCGGCCTCATCGGTATGGCTGGCCGCTAGCAGCCGGCCTTGTCGGTCGTACAGGCTCAAGCGCTTGAACACAGGGTCTGCTGCCAGGCTGAGGTTGCCTTGGCGCCGCGCTTTCATGTCGTCCTGGGTAACACGACCCATCGCCTGGGCGCGGTCGACAAGCTGTCGGAGGTTTTCGCCCACGATGCTGGCCAGGTTCAGGTGCTCGATGGCCTTGGCCGACAGTGCATTCTGTCGGGCGGCGGCTTTCTGGGTGACGTGCAGCCCCCAGAGAAAGGCCAGGGTCGCTGCACAGAGCATCAGGATAAGCAGTCGCAGAAGGCTGGTGGAGGAAAGCGAACGGCGAATCACTGCTGATAGTTCCCGACCCTGGGTGATGCTCGGAAAATACGACAATAAGATGACAGCCTGATGACTGGTGGCCAATAGCCTTTAGGGGATTCCCCTATTTTTCACGGGCGTCTGCAGGCGAGCCGTTTCCTCCTCGAGGTAGCTTATCAATGCGCTGACTTCGGCATCGCCCAAGCGCATGTTGGGCATGGCCAGGCGGTTGTATTGTTCGAACAGCAGCATGGCCAAGGGGTCTTTTTCGGCCAGCATCTGGTCGGGCACCTTCAGCCAGCGGACCAGCCAGTTGGCGTCACGCTGACGGGTCACGCCCAGCAGGTCGGGGCCGATGCCTGGCTGGCCTGGCTCGGTGTTGCCCACGGTATGGCAGGACGAGCAACGGGTACGGAATATCTGCTCGCCGCTGCTGGGTGAGCGGATTTGCGGAGCCTGAGCGTAGTCATTGCTCTTGGCGCTGGCCTGCTTCCAGTTGTGCAGGCTGTTGCCCAGGCGGTCGGCGAGGATGTACGGGCTTTCGAAAGGCGAGGCTTTCATCCAGCGGCCGGTGGCCTGGTTGCCGATGATGAGGCTCAGGTTGTGGTCTTTGGAGCGGCCGTTTTCCAGGCCATCGATCCACAGCCCCAGGCTGCGGCGTAGTTGCTCGATGTCGTCGGGTTCGCCGGTCAGCAAGGTCCAGCCTGGGCCGATGCCGAACTTTTCGGCATAGCGTTTGAGGGTGGCGGGGGTGTCGTTATAGGGATCGATGCTGATGGAGTAGAGGAAGATGTCTTTGCCGACCCGGTCACCGAGGATTTTCTGTACCTGGCGCAGGCGCGCGGTTTCCACTGGGCAGGAATCGGAGCAGCCGGTAAAGATGAAGTTGATGGCGACCACCTTGTCCTTGATCAGGTCGTCGAAGAAATGCACTTTTTCGCCATCCTGGGTGAGCAGGGGGATGTTGGGGAAATAGCTGGCACCCCAGGGAGAAGCCGCTGCTTCGGCCACCGTTCGTTGGGGTTGCAACGGCCAGAACGGAATGCTGGTGGCGAACAACGCCAGTACCAGCAGGAATCGCCATGAGCCGGGCATGATGCGGTCCTCGTGGGTTGGCTGATGGGGGCCGCATGGCGGCCCCGCTTTGCACTCACTTGTATGTGACTGGCGCTGTCACCGTCTGGCCCAGCGTTGATTTCACCGTGACCGTCGCTGGCGTGGCCGGGCCAAAGCCGGTGGTGGTCACCGATACTCGCCAACGGGCCCCCGTAGCCGTGGCAGTCAGCGTCGCGTTCCCCAGGCTTACCGGACCACCGGTGGTTGCTGCAGTCACGCTGATGCTGTTGCCCGTGGCCACCGTGGTTGTCCCCTGCACATCCCAGGTGAACCGGTTCCCGCTACGCAGTTGCACTGTGGCACTGGTGACCTTGAGCTCGTCGGCCGCCACTGCTGGGGTGACGGCGATGCTGACCGTGGCCGGGGTCACCGAGTCGGCCCCCTTGGTATCACGCGCCGTGTAATTGAAGCTGGCCGTGAACGGCGTGGCGACCGTAGCGGGTGGGGTGTACGTCACTGTGCTGCCGTCCGTGCTCACGGTACCCTGGCCGGAGTCCGGCTGGCTGAGGCCGGTGACCGTGAGCGGTACGTTGCCGTCCGGGTCGCTGTCGTTGGCCAGCACGTTCAGGGTGATCGGCTTGCCTGCAGTCGTTGCGGCACTGTCGTTGGCCACGACAGGTGGTTTGTTGGCCGGGTCGTCATCGTCGTCATCGGTTTTGGTGCGGAACGTTGGCAGGCCTACCGAGGCCATGTAACGCACGCCATCCCATCCTGGCAGCGGGGTGGGCATTACCTGGAACTGCCCCGGGTGTTCAAGGTCCCAGCGCAGCAGCATCGAAGAGTCCTCGTGCTGGGTGTTGTGGCAGTGCTCCATGTAGGTGCCTGCGAACTCGCGGAAGCGGATGGCCATTTCCACCTCTTCGGACGAATCAGGTTCCGACCCGATACGGTACACATCCTTGCGCGCCCATTTTTCCCATTCTGGCGGGGCCTTGCCGTCGCGGCTAAGAATCACGCCTTCCTCGAAGTGCACGTGTACCGGGTGGCTCCAGCCATTGCCGCCGTTGACGATTTTCCACACTTCCAGGGTGCCGTCGCCGCTGAAACCACCGTCGGTGGACTGGTTGGCCAGTTGCGGTGCGGCACTGATACGGCGTGGGTCCATGCTGTAGCCAAAGCCGCCGTCGGTCTTGATGGTCCACGGGGTGGTGTCCGTGCCGTCAGAGCGGCCAAAGATGAACTCGCGGTGGCGGGCATCCTTGAGTTTGGCCTGGTCGGCTGCGGCGTCGCGGTCAATGGGCAGGGGCAGCATTTTCAGGCCAGCAGCCTTGCCTGGCTTGGCCGGCTCATAGGCTACCGGGTCCATGCTCAGGTCCTGGCCGGTGTACGGCTGCACCCACAGTTGCAGAAACTTGCCGACAGCCGGGTCGCCGTTGTCCCACTGCGGGCCTTTGCTGGTCTGCTTGATTACCGCCTTGTATTTTTCCGACAGCACGTCGGCCAACGGGATAGCTTGCTTCGGACCTTTGCCGGAGTCGTGCTCCATCAGGTTGACGAAGTACAGCTTGTCGCCTGCCTTGATGCCGTTCTTGGCGAAGTTGATGATGATGTCGTAGCGCTCGGCAATGGCCTGCAACGGCAAGACGCCGTTGTTGTCCTGCAGGTTGCCGTCACCATTGAGGTCCATCGTGCCGTCGAATGGCACCGCGTGTTCCATGATATTGCCGTCGTTGGCGATCATGTGGAACGGCACCCGCGCATACGACAGGTTGGAGCCGGACGGGCCTTTGAACTCACCGCTGTTACCGGCAATCTCCCGCACCACGGCGAACTTGAAGTAGCGCGACACCGAGCCGTTGAGGAGACGGAAACGGTAACTGCGCGCACGCACCTTGAGCCTGGGCTTGTACTGCCAGTTGACCAGAATCTGGTCAGCGAGGAAGCCGTCCGTGTTGAACGGGTTGAACCACAGCTGGCCATTGGCATCCCAGGCTTTGTCGGCAATCACCAGGTTGACGTCATAGTCACGGTTACCCCAAGGCATGGCTGAACCGCTTGGGAAGCGCAGGTTGACGCCGTCCTGCAGGGCCTCGTTGCCGCGGTCCAGGGCGCTGTAGTAGTTCATCATCACGGCGTTGCCTTTGTAGACGTTCTGCGCCGTGAAATCCATCATGTGGTCGTGGAACCAGTGGGTACTCATGGTTTCGCGCCAGTCGCCACGAATCTTGATGCTGCCGTTCTCGCAGGTTTTCAGGCCCGGTGAACCATCGTTGACGAACAAGGTTTCACCCGGCGAGCAGGGGAAAGCGGCACGCGGGTCCTGGGCACGGGTGTTGATGGTGTCGTAGCCGGCCAGCTGCACCGGCCAGCGGTAGTCGTAGTACTGGCCGGGGAAGAAGTACGCGTTGGCAAAGCCGTCGCTTTCGGCCGGGGAGTGGCCGTTGTGCTCGTGGGTCGAAATGGTATGCAGGCCAAAGCCACCGTTGGCCGAGGGGTCAATTGGCAGGGCGTTGTAATGGCGCATCAGGATCGGCTGGCCGTAGCGCACCATCAGCAGTTTGGGCGGGAAGGTGCCGTCGAAGGTCCACAGCGATTTGTGGTTTTGCAGCGGCATGTTCGGATGGAAGCGTGTGTCGATGCCCTTGGTGGTGCCCAGCGTGGTCGGAATGTCGGAGGTCTGGTAGTACAGGCCTCCCGGGGCGAATTCACCGACGGCATAGTTGTGCAGTTGCTTGCGGTCGCGCAGGCCGAGGTTGATGCGCGCACCGGCCTGGGCGGTCTTGAACGCTGCCTGCGGGTAGAACTCGTTCCAGCGCTGGTGCGACCAGCCTTTTCCTGGTGGCCGGCCTTCAGCGGGCGAGCCGACCGGCTGGCGGTTGAGGAACATCTCGATCTGCGCCTTCCATGGGTTGCGGTCCAGCACGTTGGCGTACTGGGTCGGGAACGGGTACAGGCCGGGTTGCTTGAGGAACGCTTCCAAAGCGCTGCCACTGGGTCCGCTGCGTGCCACCACGTTGGGGTCTTGCGCGGGGGCCGCGCCGAGGGTCGGTACCGGGAAGGTCAGATCGGGCACCGGCGTGGTCGGGTCGAGCTTCTCTGACCCGAATTCTTCGAACAGTAACAGTTGCTGGGTGAATGGTTGCGCACCGAACAACGGGCTGGGTTTGCCGTTGGTAGGATACTTGTCCGACGTTTGCAGGGCAGGTGGCAGCACGTTGTCGGTGCGGACTGTGTTGCGGTCGCCATACACGCCATCGGTCAACTCCAGCGAGCCTTCGTTGGCCTCTGGCATGGTGTTCAGCTCAAGCAAGGCAGACGTCGGGTCGTCCGGCTGGTCGGTGTAGGCCGACGGGTCGGTTGGCGGGGGCATGCTGTTGTCGTCGAGGGGAGAGGCCATGGCCGTGATCAACCCGAGGCTGATCATCAGTGCAGTGACAGAGGTCAGTTGGAACGCGCGTCTGGACGCGTGGCTCACAGCAGGTGTTTTCATTGGCTTAAGCCTCTTTTTGCGGCCTGAGGGCCTTAGGCCATCAATGGCGTTTTGCCCGTTAAATGGCCATCAGCAACAGCTATGCCAACAGATATTTCAGTAATCCTTTGACATACAAAACCTTGCGGCGTCTGGCGTGCACTCAAAGATGGCGCGTCAAGAATGGGGACAGATACCCATTAGCGGGTCACCATTGCCCACAGTTTGGGGAGTTGGACTAGTGACAGGCGCGGCGCCCTCGGGTATACCTGAGCGCCACCAAGGGGAGCCCGGCAATGGGCTGAGAAACCGCTGAACGCTACAGCGCGGTGACCCTTCGAACCTGATCCGGATCATGCCGGCGAAGGGATGGGGCTTGTAACCTGCCTTTTTGCCGGCCTCACTGCGAGGCCAGTCCATGTCAATTGCCAAGGTCTCGCTGTCACCCTCATCAAGGACAGCAACATGACCGAACGTTTCAGCCAGTCCCTGCGCCGCCAGAGCGAGCCGACCTGGTCGGCGGCCGTTGGCCACCGTTTCGTGACCCGATTGTGCGACGGCAGCCTGCCTGACCCGATCATGGTCGACTACCTGGTCCAGGACCACCGTTTCCTCGACAGCTTCCTGACCCTGCTGGGCGCGGCCATCGCCACCGCTGACACGTTTGAAGCCCGCCTGCGCTTCGGCCGCTTTGCCGGGATGATCTCCAGTGACGAGAACACCTATTTCCTGCGTGCCTTCGAGGCCTTGGGTGTCCGCCCGGCGCAACGCAGTGAACCGGCCGATACCGCGCCTACCGCAGGTTTCAAGGCGATCATGCGCGAAGCGGCAGCCACCCGTTCCTACGCAGCGGCACTGGCGGTGCTGAACGTTGCCGAAGGCCTGTACCTGGACTGGGCGCTCAAGGCGCCGAAACCGATGCCGGACAACTTCGTCCATGCCGAGTGGATTACCCTGCATGACAACCCGGCATTCCAGGCATTCGTCGCTTTCCTGCAGGCCGAACTCGACCGCGTCGGCCCGCAGGAGGCCGCATTGGCAAGTGACTTCTACCAGCGCACCGTGGCGCTGGAGCTGGCTTTCTTCGATGCTGTGTACCCGGAGGGCAAATGAGCATGGATATCTTCGAGCGCCTCAAGGCCGCTGCCACGCCACAATGGAACCGCTACGTAGACCATGACTTCGTGCGGCAGATGGGCGCAGGCACGCTGAGCGAGGAAGCGTTCCGTACCTACCTTGTGCAGGATTACCTGTTCCTGATCCAGTTCGCCCGCGCCTGGGCGTTGGCCGCCTACAAAAGCCGCCGCCCGGCCGACATTCGTGCGGCGCAGGCCGGGCTGTCGGCGATCCTGGATGAAACCGAGCTGCACTTGCGACTGTGCGCGCGCTGGGGCTTGACCCAGGCAGACATCGAGGCCGCGCCAGAGCATCAGGCCACGGTGGCATACACCCGTTATGTGCTGGACTGCGGCGCAGCGGGCGATCTGCTGGAGCTGCATGTGGCACTGGCACCTTGCGTGATCGGCTATGCCGAAATCGGCCGGACCCTGGCCGAGCGCATTGGCGACTTGAGCAATCACCCCTACCGCGAGTGGATTGGCGAGTATGCCGGGGAGGGCTACCAAGGGGTGGCCGCAGCAGCGCGCAAGCACCTGGATGAACTGGCCGCGCGCAGCATGACCGAGCAGCGGTTCGCCGAACTGGCAGGGATTTTTGGCCAGGCCTCCAGCCTGGAGGCGGATTTCTGGCAAATGGGGTTGGACGGGACCGTGTAAACCGCCGTGGGCTGGGTGATTACTACCCAGCCCAGGACCGCTTTGGTGCATGGGCGCCTCAAAATAAGTCGTCCCGCACACTCCAGATCGTCAGATCGCAGCTTTAATGTGCACAGTGCATATGGATTTCTGGGCGAACAGCCCGATTTCTTCCGGGTGGCGGCGCAGGAAAAAGCGGCCCGCATATTGCTCTTTCTGCTCCCAACTACAAACCCGGAGCCCCGTGCAATGAGCTCACCCAGCGAATTTCCCCTCAGCGAAGCCCCCCAGTCCGCCCGCAAGGGCCTGCTGCCGATCGCGATGGTCTTGTTCAGCTTCACCTTCTTTACCGGCACGATGTTCGCCGGCGGCAAGCTGGGCATGGCATTCAGTTTTGTCGACATGCTGTGGGTGGCTACCCTCGGCAACAGCCTGCTGGCCTTGTATGCCGCAGCGTTGGCCTTCATTGCCTCGCGCAGCGGGCTGAATACCGTGTTGATGGGGCGCTTCTGTTTCGGTGAAGCGGGGAGCCGGCTCTCGGACTTTCTGCTGGGTTTTGCCGAACTGGGCTGGTATGCCTGGGGTACGGCCACGGTGGCGATCGTGCTGGTCAAGCTGCTGGGGCTGGCGGATGGCTTCGGTATGCCGTTGATGGTGCTTTTCGGGCTGGGTTTCAGCATTACGGCCATTATCGGTTTCAAGGGGCTGGACCTGCTGTCGCGGGTGTCGGTGCCATTGATGTTCGTGCTGCTGTTGGTGTCCATGTACATCGCCACCCGCGATGCCGGTGGCTTTGCCGGCCTGGCTGCAGTCGTCCCGCATGAAACCATGACCTTTTCGGCGGCAGTGACCATGGTCTTCGGCACCTTCGCCAGTGGCGCCACCCAGGCCACCAACTGGACACGGCTGGCACGCAGTGGCCGGGTAGCGGTGATCGCCAGCGGGGTGGCATTCCTCCTTGGCAACGGCCTGATGGTGGTGGCCGGGGCGTGGTGCGCGATGGTTTACCAGCAGGCCGATATCGTCGACGTGATGATGCTGCAGGGCCTGTCGTTCGCGGCCGTGGTGATGCTGTGCCTAAACCTGTGGACCATTCAGGGGCCGACCATCTACAACGTGTCGGCCGCCGCCTGCCACTTGTTGCGCAGCGAGCGCCGGCGCACGGCAACGCTGGTGGCGGCCGGGGTTGGCATTGTGCTGGCGATGGGTGGCATGTACGAAATGCTGATCCCGTTCCTGGTGCTGCTGGGGTCGATCATTCCGCCGGTGGGTGGGGTGATCATGGCTGACTTCTGGTATCGCCACCGCGGCAAATACCCGCCACTGTGTACGGCAAACCTGCCTCGCTACAACCTCACCGGGCTGTTTGCCTATGCCGTGGGCGCTGTACTGGCCTATGCCTCACCGTGGGTCGCGCCGCTGGTGGGCATCGCCGCCTCGGCAGTGTGCTACATCGTCATTCTGGAGCTGGGCGCACGCCGCCGCGCGCCGGGCCAGGCGGGCGTCGAGCCGTGAGCCTGGCGCTGGACGAGATACTGCATTTGCCCGGTCTGCACGAAATGCAGGTGCGGGCCGGAGCGCGCAACCTGCAGCGGCGGGTACGCTGGCCTTACGTGGCGGAGAACGAGGGTATCGCCGAATGGGTGATGGGCGGTGAACTGGTATTCGTCACCGGCATCAACCACCCGCGCGGCGAAGCCAACCTGCTGAGCCTGGTGGAGGATGGCGACGCCGTGGGCATTGCCGGCATGGTGATTCTCACCGGCGGCAGTTTCATCCAGAGCATCCCGGCGCCCGTTGTCGCGCGCGCCGAGCAGTTGGGCTTGCCACTGATCGAACAGCCCTACGCGCTGAAGATGGTGGTGGTCACCCACCTGATCGGCACTGCACTTGTGCAGATGAGCCAGGTACGCCGCTCGCGCAACGACATCCTTGGCCAACTGCTCACAGGCGACTACCCGAGCCTGGCAATTGCCCGGCAACGGGCAGCACACCTGCAACTGGCGCTGGATAAACCGCGGCGCCTGCTGGCGTTGCGCCTGACGGGCGTGGACGGCTTGTTCGAGCGCCACGGCCTGGCGTACGGCGAGCGTACCTGGCAAGCCACCCGCCAGGCCCTGGAAGACCAGCTCGAAGCCTGGTGCCGCCAGCGCCCCGGCAGTGTGACGGCGCAGTTGCCGGGCGACCTGTTCGTGGTGCTGCTGGCCGATACACAGGACTTACCCGAGACGTTGGGCGCGCTGTACCGGCAGCTGCAAGCCGCGACAGGTGAACTGGGCCTCTACATGGGTCTGTCGAGCCTCGCTGACGATTGCGCGCTCTATCGCCAGGCCCTCAACGAGGCACGCCAGGCGCTGGATGTGGCGCAGCATCTGCGCCCGGCCAACGGCTATTGCAACTTCAGCGAGCTCGGCGTATTGCGCCTGCTGCAAGGTATTGTCGACCGTTCGCTGGTCGATGATTTCGTCAGCCGCACCCTCGGCCCGCTGATCGCCCCTGGACGCAAACACGCCCATGCTTTGGTGCATACCCTCGACGCCTTGCTCATGGAAAATGGCAACGGGCTCAAGGCCGCACAGCGTCTGGGGCTGCACCGCAACACGATCAATCAGCGCATCCAGCGCATCGAACAACTGAGCGGGCAGTCGCTGGACGACCCGCTTTTTCGCATGAATGCTTCGGTCGCCATGCTGGTATGGCGCATGAGCGAAGCCCACGGCAAGGAGTAACTGCATGAACATCATCAACGCACGCCTGCGCGGCAAGCCTGGCCTGTTCCGCGTCGAACTGAACGGCGAGCGCATTGCCGCCATCGTGCCCCAGACCGACGTCGTGGCTTCCGCTATGGTCAATGACCTGGACGCCGGGCAAAACCTGGTGGTCGCGCCCTTTGTCGAGCCGCACATTCATCTTGATGCCACGCTGACCGCGGGTGAGCCGAAGTGGAACATGAGCGGCACGTTGTTCGAAGGCATTGAACGCTGGTCGGAGCGCAAGGAAATCACCACTCACGACGACATCAAGACCCGTGCGAAAAAAACCATCGGCATGCTGGTGGACCACGGTATCCAGCATGTGCGCACCCATGTCGATGTGACCGACCCGAAACTCACCGCGCTCAAGGCCATGGTCGAGGTGCGTGACGAGGTGCGTGAGCTGATCGACCTGCAGATTGTCGCCTTTCCGCAGGAGGGCATCGAGTCGTACGCCAACGGCCGGGCGCTGATGACTGAAGCCGTGGCGATTGGCGCCGATGTCGTCGGCGGCATTCCGCATTTCGAAAATACCCGCGACCAGGGGGTATCGTCGGTGAAGTTCCTGATGGACCTGGCCGAGCGCACCGGCTGCCTGGTGGATGTGCACTGCGACGAGACCGACGACCCGCAATCACGCTTCCTCGAAGTGTTGGCCGAAGAAGCACGGGTACGCGGCATGGGGCCCCGGGTTACGGCCAGCCACACCGTGGCCATGGGCTCGTATGACAATGCGTATTGCTACAAGCTGTTCCGCCTGCTCAAGCTGTCGGGCATCAACTTCGTGTCGTGCCCGACCGAGAGCATTCACCTGCAAGGGCGCTTCGACAACTACCCGAAACGTCGTGGTGTGACCCGCGTGGCCGAGATCGACCGCGCCGGCATGAACGTGTGCTTCGGCCAGGACTCCATCGTCGACCCGTGGTACCCACTGGGCAATGGCAATATCCTGCGCATTCTCGAAGCCGGCCTGCACATCTGTCACATGCTTGGGTATGAAGACCTGCAGCGCTGCCTGGACCTGATTACCGACAACAGCGCCCGCACCCTGAACCTGGGCGAGCGCTATGGCATAGAGGTAGGGCGGCCGGCGAACCTGTTGCTGCTGTCGGCGCCGGATGATTACGAGATGGTGCGCAGCCAGGGGCACGCGTTGGTGTCGGTACGCAATGGCAAGGTGCTGATGCAGCGCACGCCAGCGCAGGTGCAACGTTTGCGCTGACGCTGTTGTTGCCTCAGGTGCACAGGGCGGCCAAGGCGTGGCTTGCGACTTGTGCATCCTGCACTGCAACACCGGTCAGGTCCGCCAAGGTAATCTGGCTGTCGTGCTCACGCCCCTTGGCACGGCCAGCCAGCAGCGTACCCAGCTCGATCAGCTGGTTAGCGTCGATGCGGCCACTGCCGAGGGCATGGGCCACTTCGCCGTACTGGCTGCACTGGGCGATGGCGTCGACGATGATGCGGTCCGCCCTTGCCACCAGTGCCGGGTCCAGTTCCTGCTTGCCGGGCGCATCGGCACCGACGGCGGTGATATGCGTACCCGGCTGGACCCAATCGCTGTGCAACAGCGCCTGGCGAGAAGGCGTGGTGCAGACGATCAGGTTTGCCGCGCCCGCAACCTCGGCAGCATCCTGCGTGCTGTGCACTGCGAAGCCCAGCTCGCGGGCAAATGCCGTATAGGCAGCAAGCCCGCGTTCATGCCGACCCCAGACAATCACCTGGCGACAATCAGTAACAGCGCGAAGCTGCTCAAGCTGCATCTGCGCCTGCATGCCGGTGCCGAGGATGCCAATGGCCTTGACCTGGGATGGCGCCAGCAGCCGGGCGGCGATACGCCCGGCCAACGCGGTGCGCATGGCAGTCAGCCAGCCTTGGTCCTGCAGCAGTGCCAGCGGCTGACCGGTGTGTGCAGACAGCACAAGCATCAGGCCGTCATTGCTCGGCAGGCCCTTGGACGGATTGTCGTAGAAGCCTGTCGAAAGCTTGACGGTGAAGGTCGGGCTGCCTTCGATGTAGGCCGACTTCACGCAACAGTCACCGTTCGCGCCCTTGAATGCGAAGCCCTGTACGGGCGGTACCTGCACCTTGCCTTCGGAGTAGGCGATAAAGCCTTCCTCCAATTGGCTGACCGCGAGCTCCGGGTTGAAGCGGGCGATGATCTGCGCCTTGCTGAAGACCTTCATTGAACGGCCTCGAGGAACTTCTCCAGCAGGATGTTACGGCCACACAGGATCACCGCGACACGCTTGCCCTGATAGCGTTCGGCGAGCTTCTGCATGCCGGCGACCGCAACCGCTGCAGCGCCTTCGATGATCCAGCGCTCACTGCTGGCGATGTCGCGCATGGCGCAGCGGATTTCATCCTCGCTGACCAGCACGGTATCGGTGAGCAGCGCCTGGCAAAGCGGGAAGGTGATGGAGCCTGGCTCGACGCCGCCAGCTGTGCCATCCGACAGCGTTTCGCAGGCATCCAATTCGATGATTTCACCGGCCTTGAGTGATTGCTGCAGGGTTGGGTCATTTGCCGGCCAGCAGCCGATGATCTCAGTGCCCGGCTTGAGTACCCGCAGGGCGGCGCCGATGCCGGAAATCATCCCGCCACCGCCCACGGCGACGAACACCGCGTCCAGGTCTGGCGCCTGCTCGAACAACTCCACGCCTATGGTGCCCTGGCCGGCAATGACTTGCAGGTCGTTGTAAGGTGACACGAAAGGAACGCCCTGGGCCTTGGCTTGCCTGGCTGCTTCCAGCTCTGCACTCAGCGGGTCGGTGGGCAGGCAGACCACTTCGGCGCCCAGCGCGCGCATTGCCTCTGTTTTGTATGCCGATGCGCCCGTGGTGGTGTAGACCTTCACTGGCACGCCAGCCATCTTGCCGGCCAGAGCCAGGGCCTGCCCATGGTTACCGGATGAGGCGGCTATCACCCCCTGCTTGCGTGCCTCGGCCGGCAACAGGCGCATCTTGTTGCTGGCACCGCGAAACTTGAACGAACCGGTGTGCTGCAGGTGTTCGCATTTGAGCAGCACTTCACAGCCGGTCAGTGCCGACAAACGAGGGCTGTGCAAGAGCGGGGTAATGCTGACGGCAGGGCGGAGCGCCGCATGGGCGTCCTGAATGTTTTGGTGCAATGTATCAAGGAACTGGGCATCAACGGACGGGGTGGCTGGCATGACGGGTCCTTGCAGGTATGTGGATAATTTGTCCACAATAGAATTATATTCCACCAATAGCAAGAGCGTGTGCCTACAGCCAGGCAATACCGCCTAGGCCCTGACTTCCTTCAGGTATTTGTACACGGTGGCCCGCCCCATGCTGAGGACGTTGGCAACGTAATCGGCGCCGCTGCGCCCCTCGAATGCCCCCTCGGCATGCAAGGCCAGTACGAGGTTGCGCTTGTCTTTCATCTTCAAGGTCTGCAGCGACAGGTTATGCGCTTGCAGCCACGCTTGCAGGAAGGTGTTGATGCGCTCCTGCCAATCGTTGCGGAACAACGCATCCGGTTGCGGCTCCAGCCGACTCATCTGGAAGAACGCATCCAATGCCACACGCGCCTGTTCCAGCACCGACACGTTCAGATTGATGCACATCAGATACTCGGCTTCGCCTTGCGGATTGTGCAGCACAGTGCTGATCGAGCGGACCTTCTGACCGTTCCAGTTGAGCTTCTCGTAGGGACCAAGGTTGGTACCCTTCAAAAGGTCACCCAGTTCTGAACCGAGTGCCGAATCATCGCCGAGCTTGCGATGTGAGAAATTATTGGCGATATGAACGATTGTCTGGCCGCGTATCTCATGAATGACGACTTCCGCGTGGGGGTACAGCAGCAGGGCAATGCTTTCAGCGATTGCCTGGTAATTTTCCAGTGTCATGCATTAGCCAATGGTCTGTTGAAGAATGCCTATGGTGGCCCTGGAGAATACTGGGCACAAGACGGATCTTTTTACCGGGTCGGGATCAAGGCCTGTCTGCGAGCCGCTCGCCTTGGCCATTGACTGCGTCAGCGGTTTTGCGTGCGCAGCTGCCGTCAGCCGTTGGCCGTCGGGCAGCTGCGGGCGATGGTCAAACGTCCAGCACCAACCGGGCGCTGCGGCAGCCCGATACGCAGGGCGTTATCCATTCTCCGCTGTTGCGCTGGGCATCGCTGAGGTACTCGTCGCGGTGATCAGGCGCCCCCTCGATGACCCGGCTGACACAGGCGCCGCAGATTCCCATTCCACATGACACGGGTAGCTCCACGCCCGCCCGCGATGCCGCCTGTACCAAACTTTCGCCCGGTTGCACCTCGACCTGAAGACGACTGCGCTGTAGCACCAGCGTGCAGTGACGCTCGACGTGCAAGGTGGGCTCTGCGGCCTGGAAATGTTCGCGATGAAGCGCCGTGGTTGGCCAGCCGCTTGCCAGCGCGACGTGCTCAACACAATCCATGAAACCTGCAGGGCCACAGCAATAGAGGCTTGCGCTGCCGTCCCAGGCCGGCAGGTGTTCCTCCAGGTACCCGGCGATCATCGGGGCGCGCAAGCCTCCATGAACCTCGGTATCCGCATCGAGGTACTGGACAAAGGGCACCTGTTTGGCATCGCGGGTGAAAAACAGCAAGCGCACCGACCGACCTTGCGCTTGGCATTGCCGGTACATGGCGAGCAGTGGCGTGATTCCTATGCCTGCGGCCACCAAGACGACCTGTCCTGTGCCAGGTTGCAGGCTAAAGAGGTTGCGCGGCAGGCCCACTTCCACCCGGGCACCCAGCCGCAGGTGCTCGTGCAGCCATTGCGAGCCGCCGCGGGAGGCTTTTTCGCGCTTGATGCCCAGGTAGACATGACCGTCCTCGGGCAGGCTGACCACTGAGTATTGGCGTACCACGCCATTGCCCAGGCGCAGGTCCACATGAGCGCCGGGTGCCCAGTCGAAGGGCAGGGGAGCAGGCCCCGGCGGGGCCAGTTCCACACCCAGCACGTCGTCGGCTTCGAGGCGCAGGGCCCGCACCTGCAGAGGCGTCCAGCTCATGCGCGTACCCCCGCGGCCTGTTGCAGACGAAGTACAGCTTGGCGTGCCTGGCTGCCCAGTTCGGCGAGGTCCAAGCCAGGAAGCGCATCGTTTTCCACGCTCAGGCGGCCGCCCACCAGCAATGCCCGCAGTGTCGGACGGCCACCGCCTACCACTGGCGCGATGCCCAGATCATGCAGACCGAAGTAGCGGGGTTGATCGAGGCGATAGATCGCCAAGTCCGCCGCCATGCCGACCTGCAGCGTGCCGATGGCGTCCAGGCCCAGCACCTGGGCGCCACCTGCCGTGCCCCAGCGCACGACGTCCTCCACGCTGGCGACATGCGCACCGCCCTCCAGATCGCCGCCAGCATGGCGAGCCATGGCGCGTTCGCCGGCCTTGGCCCTTTGCATCAGCCAGGCGGCGTGGGTTTCGCTGATCATGTCGCAGGCTTCGTTGGAGGCAGCACCATCCACGCCGATCGAAACCGACATGCCTGCAGCCTCCATGGCAACGATATCTGCGATACCACTGCCAAGCCGGCCATTGCTTTGTGGGCAGTGGGCGATGCCGGTGCCGGTGGCGCCCAGCAGCTGGATTTCTTCGGCGCTCAGCTTGACCAGGTGCGCGAACCACACATCAGGCCCGAGCCATTCCTGCTCCGCGCAGAACACCACGGGCGAGAGGCCGTGGCGATCATGGACTTCGTTCTGGTACTCCACGGTTTCGCTCAGATGGCTGTGCAGGCGGATGCCCAGGCGGCGTGCGGTGCGGGCGGTCTCCCGCAGGTGCTCGGGCGGCATTGAGTAGGGCGGGCTGGTCGGCGCCATTACCACACGGCGCCAGGCATCATCGGCGGGATCATGGTAGACCTGCACCAAGCGCTGAACATCGTCCAGGTACTGCGTGAGGGTCTCAGGTCCGGCTTTCGCGGGGCCTTCCGCCTGACGTACCTGGGTTGCGCCGCCCCGGCAAAGGATGAAGCGCAGCCCCAGGCGCTCGGCTTCTTCGAAGAGGATCTGTGCGCTGTCGAAGGCCATGCCTGGCAAGTACAGGTAATGATGGTCGGCCACCGTGCTGCAGCCGGAGCGGGCCAGCTCCACCAGCCCGACCCGTGCGGCCAAGCGGAAACTGTGCTCATCGAACAGCCCGCGATAGCGATAGGGCACGGCCCCCAACCAGGCACCGAGGCTTTGGTCGATGCCAGCGGGAATGCCCTTGAGCAAGGACTGGAACAGATGGTGATGGGTGTTCACCCAGCCTGGATACACCACGCAATCGGTGGCATCGAGCACTTGCTCACCTGGTAACGGTTGCAGCGAGCCCAGGGCGGCGATACGCCCCTGGGTGATACGGATGTCCGGCCCGACATGGCGCGCGGCGCCGCCGCGCAGGCCAGTGAGGATGGCGCTGGCGTTACGGATCAGCCAGCTGTTGGTGTGATTCATGTTCGTCTCCATAGCCAGTACGGCGTTTCGCATGGAAGTCAGCCCAGTTCGCTTTCGTGCCAGTGGCGCAGGCTCAACCGAGCCAGCAAAGCCATCAGGCTGAACAGCGCCACGCCAGTCAGGGCGATCAACACCAGGGCGGCGAATAGGCGGGGGATGTTGAGCTGGAATCCCGCTTGCAGGATCTGATACGCCAGGCCCGCACCCGTGCCGCCCGTACCGGCGACGAACTCGGCCACCACCGCGCCGATCAAGGCCAAGCCGCTGGCGATGCGCAGGCCAGCGAAAAAGCACGGTAAGGCGCTGGGAATGCGCAGGCGCAACAGCACTTGCCAGCGGCTGGCGCGGTTCAGATGGAACAGGTTGAGCAGGCCAGGGTTGACGCTGCGCAGGCCCAGGACGGTGTTGGCGATGATCGGGAAGATCGCCACCAGCGTGGCGCAGATCACCAACGCCAAGGTCGTGTCGCTGCACCAGATGATGATCAGCGGCGCGATGGCCACCACCGGCGTTACCTGCAGCAGGATCGCATAGGGAAACAGACTGGCCTCCACGACGCGGCTCTGCACGAACACGAACGCCGCCAACGTGCCGATGACCACGGCGAGGGCGAATGACAGGAAGGTGATCTTCAGGGTCATCCACAGTGCCCCCAGCAGCATCGGGCCATCGGCGACCAGGGTGCGGCCGATATCGGCCGGTGACGGTACCAGGTACACCGGGACTTTCCAGGCGATGCATGCCAGTTGCCAGACGCCGAGCAGCAAGGCGCCAACCAGTAGTGGTGAAACGATGCGTAGTACAGAAGGATGGCGTAGCCAGGGAGTAGAGGGTCGGCTCATGATGATGCTCTCAGGAAGGGTCGCCATTGGCCTGGGCCAGGAGTCGGGACAGGTGCGCGCATTGCTCGATGAACGCCGGTGAAGTGCGGTACGCCTCGTCGCGTTCCAGTGGGCCGTCGATGATTACATCGGCGATCACTCGACCGGGACGCGCGCCCATCACGATCACCCGCGAAGACAGGTAAACCGCCTCGAAGATGCTGTGGGTCACGAATACCACCGTCAGGTCGCGCTTGAGCCAGAGCTGGCGCAGGTCGCTATCGAGCTTGTTGCGGGTGAACTCGTCCAGGGCGCCGAAGGGTTCGTCCATCAGCAGCAGATTGGGTTCGGTGGCTAATGCCCGGGCAATGGAGGCGCGCATCTGCATACCGCCGGAGAGCTCCCGCGGGTAAACGTCGCCGAACTTGTCCAGCCCCACCAGTTCCAGGGCGGCTTGCACCTTGGGCTGGCTCTGGGCCTTGGGGGCGCCGGCCAAGTCCAGGGGCAAGCGCACGTTGTCGTGCACTTTGGCCCATGGCATCAGGGTGGCTTCCTGGAACACCATGGCCAGGCTGCGCCCCGGTGTGCCTGCGTGGTGGTCCGTACCCGGGGCATCCTTGCCCCACCAGCGCACATGGCCGGCGGAGGGCTGTTCGAGCCCGGCGAACATTTTCAGCAGGGTGCTTTTGCCACACCCCGACGGGCCCAAGAGCGAGACGAACTCGCCGCGTTCGATCGCCAGTTTCACGCGGCTCAAGGCATGGGTGCCATTGCTGTAGGTTTTTTCCACCTGATTGGCGAACAAAGGGGTGTCCACACCGATGGTGTTCGGCAGGGCCTGCGGCTGGACGTCGGCCTTGGATAGGGTCTGCATCAACATAGCGCTCTCCCCGTGGGTCATGAGCGGTGGTGTATGCCCCGGCGCACCGGGGCGTTGGGCAAGTGTCAGTGGCTGAGGAACACTTCGCTCTCGCCATGGGCTTCAAGCAGACCCAGTAGTTGCCGACGGATAACCAACCCGGGCTTGTCCGATGGCATGTGCAGTTCCACCCTGCGGCGGGTGTCGACACAGGCGTCAGGATCGGTAGCCTCGAGGATGTCGCGGTCTTCGGCTGTGATCGCTGCGTCCCAGTCGATCAGTTCCTGGGTCGAGCATTGCTCTTCGCTGTCGTTGCGATACAACCACTGCACGAGCATCAGTCGGTTGTCGTCGATGGGCGTGGCGCAGTTGTAGATGATGTGATGGATGCCGCTGTCCGGATACATGCAGCCAAAGCGCCGGGAGAAGGGCAGGTAGTAGCGGTTGAGCAGGTGCCGCTGGGTAATCGGCTCGGTCGTACCGGTGATACGGAAGCTTGCCTCGGGGTTGCGGATCGGCACGCGGGTCTCGGCTTCGAAGCCATAATCGGTTTCGCGAAACTCGTAACTGGCCGGTTGCGGCTGGTCGAACAAGCCGAAATTGGCCTTGTGCACGAAGGAAAAGTGCGAGTTGTCGAAGGAGTTCTCCATGACCCGCAGCGGGCTGGTCTTCCACTCTTCGTAAAACTGGAAGATGCGTCGGTAACCGGGGGCGCCGTCTTCCGGGAACTCAGGGATCGGTTGTAGCGGGTCGTCCAGGCTGACCCAGGCATAGCCGTACTTTTCCTGGCAGTGATAAGCCTTCACCGCGGCCCCCGGAGGAATAGCGCCGGTGGGACTCTGCGGGATCTTCACGCACGTGCCGGTGCAGTCGTATTCCCAGCCGTGATACCCGCAGGCGATATTGCCCTCAGCACTGACGAAGCCTTTGGACAGTTTGGCGGTGCGGTGGCAGCAGCGGTCCCGCATTGCCACCGGGGTACCATCGGGACGCTTCCACAACACCAGCGCTTCACCCAGCAGGGTGAATGGCTTGGGGCCGTCTTCGAGGGCTGTCATAGGGAGCAGGGCATACCAGAAACGGCGCAATACAGGTTGTTTGGTAACCAACATAATCAGGATTCCTCACAGCGTTGAGCTTGTTATGGTGTTCAGCGGCTGCCGACCTGCTCGGCCTCAGGGAGTACCTTCAGGTCTTGCACAAAGCGCGTGGTGTAGGCGTTGCGCCAAGGTGCGTCGGGACCGAGCAGACCCGCCTCGACCATGAAGTCGCGGGTTGCTTGCCAGCGGCTGTCAGTCATGGTGCCGATCCCCTGGGTTGCAGCCTCTCCACCGGTGACCAGGCGGTACTGCTTGAGGGTCGAGACGCCCCAGGCCAGCAGTTCATCGGTCATGTTGGGGTTGTCGCGCTTGATCAGTGCATTGCCGGCGCTGGGGTCATCCAGATAGCGCTTCCAACCCTCCATGGATGCGCGCACGAAACCTGCTACCCGCTCTGGGTGCTCAGCGATGATGTCTTGACGGGTGACCACGGTGGATCCGTAGGGTGGATAACCGGCATCTGCGAAGAGGAAAAAGTTAGGGGTCACGCCTGCCTTTATCGCCTGGAACAGTTCCGAGCTGGCATACGCCTGTTGTGTGGTTTGCGGGTCGGCTAGAAAGGGTTGCAGGTTGAAGGTGTAAGGCCGCGCCTGGTTGTCAGCCAATTGATATTTACCCTTCAGCCAGGGCCACCAGGTTTGCTGGCCCGAAGTGGACACCAGCACAGGCTTGCCGCCGAGAGCATCAAGTCCGCTGACGTCCGCGTGGGTCATCAACCCTTGCGGGTCTCCTTGGAAGGGCGCAGCCACTGCGACCACTGGCAGGCCTTGCTCGACACTTTTTAGAATCTGCAGGTCATAGTTGACGATGAAATCAGCTTGCTTGCTGACCAGCAGTTGCATGCCATTGACCTGTGGTCCCCCCATGCGGATGGACACATCCAGGCCTTCCTTTTCGTACAACCCATCGGCCAGTGCCTGGTAGAAGCCGCCCTGTTCGGCCTGAGCATACCAGGAGGTCAGCAACACGACTTTGTCGCCAGCGATCGCCAGCGGAGCGATCGTCAGCGTGGTGGGGAGCAACGCTGCTGCCAACAGCGAGCGTAACGGGCGAGCCAAGGCAAAACGCGTTTTCTTCATGTGTTCTTCACCCCGATTCAAAAAACCACCGTGCGCCGGATAGCGCGACAGCGAAGGAGCCGGGCGGAGAGAACGTGGGAAGAGAATGGCGTCGCGAAGCAAAAGGGCGTGAACTGGAAACTGACATTGCTCTCTTGCCCGGGGCTGCCATAGCCTCGTTCAAACATCCGCTCGGATGTACGCCCCGAAGGACGCAAGAGCAATGCCCCATGCCATGCCTGGCACTGACCGCTTCTACTCGCTGATACAAGAAGCCAGAAGCATGCCAATTTCATGAAGCCGCTGACTTTGCGGTGTAGCGACCCGCACCCGAGGGGGACGGCACTGACGCGTGAGTTGAGAAGGTGCAGAACGTACCGATTGAGCACTAATAGAGTGCGCAATGTTCTGAGTGGATGGTGTTCATTGATGATTAGGATTGCTCACAATAAGCAATTTACGTGTATCCGATTAGTTGGCACGCGCCCTGCTTTGCGCTAACTCGAGTAGAAGCGGTCAGTGCCCAAAGATGGCATGGGACATTGCTCTGGCGGCCTTGCGCCGCTCCCCCGGCAAGGGTGGCGCCTCGGCATGAGCCGGGGCCAGAGGAGAGGTCGTCCGCTGCTGCATACCCTTGCTGGCGAAAACCAACAATCACGACCCAAGGGATGCAAATGAAACCGAACGCTCTTTCCTGGCTGCTTCACAGCGTCGTCCCACTCTGCGCGTTGGCCACCGGCAGTGCCCAGGCGAATCCGCTGATGTGGAGCAACAACAGCCTCAGCTACCTCTACGGGCATGGTTATAAAGTCGATGGCACCGGCAACGATATCCAGCAAACCATCACCTTCGAGCACGCCAGTGGCTGGACGTGGGGCGACATGTTCCTGTTCGTCGATAACAAGTGGTCCAACGGCTTGTCCGGCAACGATGGCTACACCTATTACGGCGAGTTTTCACCGCGACTGTCGCTCGGCAAGATCAGTGGCCACCGTCTCAGCTATGGCATCGTCAATGATGTGTTGATCGCTGCCACCTATGAGCGTGGAGAAGGGCGCAATCGAAAGTACCTGCTTGGGCCCGCTGTTGACCTGAACCTGCCTGGATTTGATCGTTTTTCACTGAACACTTACTACCGCAAGCCCGATGGGATCACCGGTAAAGCGTCTGGACAGTGGCAGATCAACCCGACCTGGGCCATGACGATACCGCTCGGGCGCTCCGACATTTTGCTCGACGGTTATCTGGAGTGGTACGTCAATGATGTGGGGACGAAGGGTACCTCGAACTATGTAGCCAAGAGTTTCCACTTCAACCCCCAGATCAAGTACGACGTCGGTAAGGCGATGGGGCAAGCGCCGGCGCGTTTCTATGCCGGGATCGAGTGGGACTATTGGTCCGACAAATATGGCATCGAAGACAGCCACGGCTTTCCGACCGATCAGAACGCGTTGAGTGCATTGATCAAGGTGCATTTCTAATGTGATGTTTCAGACGTACCACTGAGTATCTGGTACAGGCTCCGTTGATCATCACTCATCAAGCGTTGTGTATCGACGAGAGCCGACCCGCAACGGTTATTACCCTTGTAACGCGTCTGGTTCGAAAGCTTTCGGCCGTCCAGGCCCGCTTTCGATCCAGCGCGTCGTTTCAAATACCACCGTGGATACGGTTCAAAGCACCCTGAAACCATGAGTGCCATCGCGCTCAAGCTGCGCAATCAGGCCAAATTCCCAGTCCAGGTAGCCCTGCATCGCCTCGTGTGGGTTGTCTGTGCCTTCATAGGGACGCCGGTAGCGATCGCTGCGTGGTACGGCAAGGCGGGCCTCACCGCCTTCCAATGGAAGACCGGCGGCGATCCAGCGTGCGGTGCCTCCTGCGAGCACGTAAACCGGCGTGCGGGTCAGCGTCTGCAGGTCGCGCGCGGCAAAACGCGCCAGCAGGCTGCTGCCACAGGTCAACACATAACGGCGGGCCTCGGGCGGCCGTTCCAGGGCGTCGGCCAGCTGGGTACGGATCGCCCAGTACGCGCCCGGGATATGGCGCTTGACGTAATTGGCACTGGCGGTGAAGTCCAGCACTACTGTGCCGTCTTCCTGCAGCCAGCTGGCCAGTTGCTCGACGGTTATTTCGCTGGCATCCGGCAATTCGGGCAGCGGCGGTTGCCATTCGCCCCGGTCGCTGAAGTCCGCTGCAGTCAGCCCGTCGACCACAGCGACCTGCCAGCCCATCTGTGCCAGCCACGAGGCGCTCATGTTGGCGCGCACGCCATCGTCGTCCACCAGCGCGATGCGCGCCCCGCGCACACTGGCGACGTGGTCGGTCTCTTGAACCAGTTGCCCGCCGGGCACCGGGCGGCTGCCCGGCAGATGACCGGCGCTGTATTCCTCGGTCGTACGCACATCGAACAGGTAGAGGGTGCGCTGCGTGTCGGCCTGCCACTGGCCCAGCCCGGCGCGGTCCAGGCGCAGCACGCCGGCGCGGTCTGCTACCGCCCGGGCCTGGCCGGCGGCGTTGGCGCGGGTAACCGCGGTGACCTCGGCAAAGCGGCGGTCCTGACCATGAGCCAGTTGCTGCCCCGCCAGGGTCCAGCCGATGGTGCCATTGCGCAGGGCCGCCACCGGATTGGGAATGCCGGCATTGATCAGCGACTGGGTGCCGATGATGCTACGGGTGCGCCCGGCACAGTTGACGATCACCTGGGTCGCCGGGTCAGGCGCCAGTTCGGCCACGCGCAGCACCAGTTCGGCGCCGGGCACGCTGATGCCGCCGGGGATGCTCATGGTCTGGTATTCGTCGAAACGGCGGGCATCGAGGACCACCACATTGGCCTGTCCATCAAGCAGCGCCTTGACCTGTTCGGCAGCCAGCGAAGGCGTGTGGCGCACGCTCTCCACCAGTTCGCCGAAAGCTTTGCTTGGCACGTTGACATCACGAAACAACTCGCCGCCCGCAGCGCGCCAGCCGGCAAGGCCGCCATCAAGCAAGGCAACATTGACGTAGCCCAAGGCCAGTAAACGCTGCGCGGCGACTGCGGCGAGCCCCTCACCGTCATCGTAGACGGTGAGTGCGGTGTCCCGCCGGGGAACGCGGGCGAAGATTTCCAGCTCCAGTTTCGACAGGGGTATGTTGGCCGCGAACAGCGGATGGGCCTGGGCGAAAGGGTCTTCTTCGCGTACGTCGATCAGGGCCAGCTCCTCCTTGGCCAGTAAAGCACGGCGGATGTCGTGGTAACGGCGGGTGGTGACGGTGCTCATGGGGCAGGGTTCTCTTTGGACAGGTCCCAGATGTTTGGCAGGCGGGTATTGGAATAGCCGGAGACAAACGGTTTTTCGCTGCCATCCAAGGCGTACACCGCGCGCTTGACACCGCCGATGTTGCCGCCATAGACGTGAATGCTGATCGATACCTGGTCGGCGAACGCATTGCTCACCTGATGAATGTCGCCGATGCGCGGCGACACCGCTTCCACCTGGCCGGGCACCAGACGGATGGGGGCCCCCTCTTGCAACAAAGCGCCTCTGGCGTCACGCACGAATCCCTGAGCGTGCTCGGCACCGCGCAGCATGCCGATCAGCCCCCAGACCCGGTGGTCGTGGATCGGTGTTTGCTGCCCCGGGCCCCAGACGAAGCTCACCACCGAGAAACGTTGGCGCGAGTCGCAGTGCAGCAGGTATTGCTGATAGCGCTGCGGGTCGGGCTGGGCGAGGTCGTTCGGCAGCCAGTCGTCATGGGCGACCAGATCGGCCAGCAGGCCTTGGCCTGCGTCGAGAAGGGTGGCTTCGTCAGGCTGTCGGTCAAGCAGCGTGGCGAGGTGGTCGATGAAGTGGCGCAAGCGCTGCGGGTGCAGGGGTTCGGTCATGGTTCAGGCTCTGCTCTCAGGTTTCAGTTAACCCTAGCAAACCTTTTTTCTATTCTCAAAATGCAAAATAAACATAAGCTAATATGCAAAATATGCATTTACAGGATGGACCGTTTGTTTTGAAATTGCCGCAGTGAAAAGCATGAGGATATACCCAACGTGCATTTCACAGGATGAGTAACACTGATTAGATTATAAAGAATACTCCGTTAATACCTCGGAGCTATAAACAATAACAGACGAGACCGCACGCGCGGATCGCCTCGCATGCCCCAAGCGGGTATCTGGAGACGAACGTGCGTTACTTCAAACAGCTGGCCGCCACCGTGTTGGCCACCACTTTCAGCCTTGCCGCCGCCGCCCAGACCCTGGTGGTCGGTGACCAGAGTTACAACGCTCGTGCCGTGATGGAAGCCGCCGGCGTGCTAGAACAACTGCCTTACACCCTGGAGTGGAAGCAGTTCACCGCAGGCTCCCCGGTGGCCGAAGCGCTCAACGTCGGCAGTCTCGATATTGGCCTGCTGGGCGACGCGCCGCCCCTGTTCCTCGGTGCCTTGGGGGCGCCGATCAAGGTGATTGCGGTCAGCCGGCAGAACCTCGAAGGCGTGGCCATCCTGGCGCGCAAGGATTCTCCGATCCACAGCCTGCAGGACCTGCGCGGCAAACGCGCGGCCATCTGGAAAGGCTCGTGGAGCCAGCAATTGCTGTTCAGTGCCCTGGACAAGGCCGGGGTGCCGCGTGATGCCGTGGAGCTGCGTTACCTCAGTGCGCTGGATGCATCCCACGCCTTGGACGGTGGTTCGGTGGATGTGATCGCCACCTGGGAGCCTTACGTCACTCAGCAGGAGCGGCAAGGCGCCCGGGTGCTGGCCACCGCCGATGGGGTGATCCCGGCGCAGAGCTTCGTGGTCGCCAACAGCAAGGCGGTGGAACTCAAGCGAGCGCAGATCGCCGATTTCCTCCAGCGCCTGAAAAAGGCCCGTGACTGGACCTTGAGCGCCCCCGCCAATACCGAGGCCTACGCCGACGCGTGGGCCAAGCTCACCCGTGCTGATCGCGACATCGCCCGTGCCTGGTTCGCCCGTGCACGCACCGACCTCGCGCCGCTGGACCCGCAGGTGATCGCCGATGCGCAGAAAACCGTGGATTTCTTCTCCGGGCTCGGGCTGATCAAGGCATACCCGGCGCAAAGCCTGTTCGATACCTCGTTCAACGCAGCATTCGGCAATAACTAGGCCGCTGCGCAAGGACCGCGGCGGCATTCAGATATGGACCATCCAACAGGAACTCCCATGAGCAAACGACAGATCAAACTTGGCGCCCTGACCATGGGCAGTGGCGGCCCGGGCCGGCACAACCTGTGGCTCGACCCCGAACTGCCCGCCGACGCCAGCGTGAACATCGACTGGTACATCGCCATCGCCCGGCAGGCGGAAGCCGCGTTGTTCGACCTGATGTTCATCGTCGACAGCCAGTTCATCACCCCCGGCTCGCCTTCGCACTATCTCAATCGGCTGGAGCCGTTGACCCTGCTCTCGGCTCTGGCGGTCAGCACCCGCCATATCGGCCTGGTGGGTACCCTTACCACTTCTTACAACGCGCCCTTCAACGTCGCCCGCCGCCTGGCTTCGCTGGACCTGATCAGCAAGGGCCGTGCAGGGTGGAACGTGGTCACCAGCGGCGATGCCGGCACTGCCGGTAACTACGGGCTCGACGAGCATTATGACTACGACACCCGTTACGCCCGTGCCGAGGAGCATGTGCAAGTCGTGCAGGGGCTGTGGCAGTCGTATGAAGACGATGCTTTCCCCCGTGATCGGGCCAGTGGCCGGTTCCTCGACCCGACCAAGCTGCATGCGCTCAACCACAAGGGTAAGCATTTCTCGGTCGTCGGCCCGCTCAACATCCAGCGCTCGCCCCAGGGGCAGCCGGTGATCTTCCAGGCGGGCGATTCCGAACAAGGCCGAGCGCTCGGGGCCGCTACGGCTGATGTGGTGTTCACCCACGCCGCCAGCATCGAGCAGGGCCAGGCCTTCTACCGCGACATCAAGCGCCGCGCCGCGCGCCTGGGTCGCGACCCGGAGCAGTTGCTGGTATTGCCCGGCGCGGAGATCTACGTGGGTGACAACGACGCCCACGCCCGTGAGATCGAGCGCCATTACCATCAGGCCGACCACAGTTTCGAACTGGCGTTGAAGGAATTCGGGCGCAACTTCGGCTGGCATGATTTCAGCCAGTACGACCTGGATGCCCCGTTCCCGCAAGAGAGCCTGGAGTTTGCACGGAGCAGCTTTTTCACGAATGCCAAGCGTATTGCCGACCAGGCGCGGGACAAGGCCTTCAGTCTGCGTCAGGCTGTTGAGTTTGGCCGTCAGTTACGGCCAGGGGCCTTCGTTGGTTCGGCCGAAACCGTGGCGGCGAAGATGGCCGAGTGGTTCGAAGCGCGGGCGCTGGATGGGTTCAATATCTACATTGGTCATCCTGGCCAGTTCCGGCGGTTTACCGAAGAAGTGGTACCGTTGCTGCAGGCACGTGGGGTGTATCGCACGGCGTATGAGGGCACGACCCTTCGGGAAAGCTTGGGATTGGCGTTACCGCGGTCTGGCCGCTAGATCGCCTGGGCCGGCCTCTTCGCGGCTAACAACCGTTCCTACAGGAATCTTCAATCACCTGTAGGAACGTCCTTCGTCGCGAAGAGGCCGGTGCAGATCAGGCGCTGCGGGTGCTGCGACCGGCTTCCTGGTCTGCTACCAGCGCCCGAATCCGCGGAATCAACGCCTGCCCATACTCCACGGCATCACGCAACTGATCGAAGCCACGGAACAGGAACGTGCTCACGCCCAGGTCGTAGTACGCCAGCGTCGCTTCGGCGACCTGTTCGGCGGTACCGACCAGCGAGGTGGAATTACCGGCCCCGCCACCCAGTGCGGCAATCTCTGTCCACAGCCGAGTGTCGTGGACCTTGCGCTGACTGGCCAGTTGCACCAGGCGTTCGGACCCCACGTTGCTCTTGCCGAAATTCTTCTCGCGGCGGTTGCCCTGGCGGATGCCAATACGCTGCTGTGCATCGGCCAGGATGCGTTCAGCGCGGGCCCAGGCTTCCTCCTCGGTGGCCCCCAGGATCGGCCGCAGCGACAGGCTGAAGCGAATGTGCTGCTCACGCCCATGGCGAGCGGCGGCCTTGCGCACCTGGGCGATGCGTTCGCGCACCTGCTCCAGCGGCTCGCCCCACATCATGTAGACGTCGGCATGCTTGGCCGCGACTTCTACCGCCGCGTCCGAGGCGCCGGAGAAGTACACCGGCAGCTTGCCCACGGGTTTGACCAAGGTCAGGTTGTCCTCTACCCGGTAGTGGTCGCCGTGGTGGTCGAAGGGCGACGTCTGGGTCCAGGTGTTACGCAGCACATCGAGGTATTCGTCGGTACGTGCGTAGCGGGCATCTTTGTCGAGAAAGTCGCCGTCGCGCTGCAGGTCGCCGCTGTCGCCACCGGTTATCACGTTGATCGAAGCACGGCCGCGGCTGAGCTGGTCGAGGGTGGCGAATTGGCGGGCAGCGAAGGTCGGTGCCTGGAAGCCGGGGCGGTGTGCCACCAGCAGGCCGATGCGCTCGGTGAGCGCGGCCACGTAGCTGGCGAGAATCATCGAGTCTGGCGCGCTGGTATTCACCGCCAGCAGGGCCTTGTCGAAGCCGGCGTACTCCTGGGCCTGGGCGAAGGCCTTGATGAAGCCCAGGTCAACCTGCGGTCCGCGCGGCGCCTGTGATTCGCTGCTTTCATGGGGGCCGATCAGGCCAATGAATTCGAGGCTCATGCAATGGAACTCCTTTTGTGGCCGACGCCGTGGTTCATGGCGCCGAGATGGAACTGCCGTTTACTCATGGTCAATACCTCTTTTCAGATGTGCACCAAGGGTCGATCCGTGCGACACGTCAGTGCCGCACGGCACAACCGTTAAATCGCCACGGGCAACACGCTGCGTGAATGCCCTGGTATCGCGTCGATCAGCGCCCGTGTGTAGGCGCTGGCCGACTTGCTGAGCACCTGCAGCGCCGGCCCTTGCTCGACCACCTGCCCGCGCCGTAGCACCAGCACCTGGTCTGCCATGCTCGCCACCACCGCCAGGTCATGGGAGACCAGCACATAGGCCATGCCGAGCTCGCGCTGCAATTCGTCCAGCAGGGCGAGGATCTGCGCCTGCACAGACACGTCCAGTGCACTGACTGGCTCATCGAGCAGCAGCACCTCTGGCTCCAGTGCCAACGCCCGTGCAATCGCCACGCGTTGGCGCTGGCCACCTGACAATTCCCTGGGCAGGCGATCGAGGAACTGCACTGGCAATTGCACCCGTGTGATCAGCTCGCGGGCCTTGCGCTCTAGTGCCTCGCCCCGGAGCAGGCCGAAAGAGACCAGCGGCTCGACGACGCTGTCGAACACGGTGAAGCGCGGGTCGAGCGCGGCGAACGGGTTTTGCTGCACCAGCTGGATACGCCGGCGCAAGGGGCGGAACTGGCTCCAGGTGTAACCGGTGACGTCCTCGCCGGCGAACACCACCTGCCCTTGACTGGGCTTCTCCAGGCCCAGGGCGATGCGCAGGGCGGTGCTCTTGCCCGAGCCGGATTCGCCGACAATCGCCAGGGTCTGCCCGGCATGCAGTTCAAGGCTCAGGTCGTGCAGGGCAGTGTAATGCTCGTTTTTGCCGGGCAGCTCGAACCGTTTGCCGACATGGCTCAGGCGCAGCAGTGGCGTCTGGCCCCGCGGTGCGGCTGGCCTGCGCCGTGGCACGAAGGCCGGCGCGGCATCGAGCAGGGCGCGGGTGTAGGGTTGCCGGGCGCCCCAGAGGATCTGCCGGGGCGAGCCGTGTTCGACCTGCTCACCCTGCTTCATCACCAGCAGGCGGTCGGCGCGGTCACAGGCCATGCCCAGATCATGGGTGATGATCAGCAGCGAGATGCCGCGCTCGGCGACCAGCAGTTGCAGGTGATCGAGAATACGCCGCTGCACAGTCACGTCCAGCGCACTGGTGGGCTCGTCGGCGATGATCAACCGTGGCTCGCCGGCCAGGGCGATGGCAATCAGCACCCGCTGGCGCATGCCGCCGGACAGCTCATGGGGGTACTGCCGCGCACGCAGCGCCGGCTCGTCGAGGCCGACCTGGTCCAGCAGCGCCAGCACCTTGGCCTCTTGGCCTGGATAGCGTCGTCCACGCGCCAGCTGCAGCGCCTCGGCGATTTGCTGGCCGATCCGTTGGGTGGGGTTGAGGCTGACCATTGGGTCTTGCGGCACCAGGCCGATGGTGCGCCCGCGCAACTGGCGCCTGGCGCGTTCGCTGGCTTGCGCCATATCGACACCATCGACCCATAACTGGCCTTGGTCGATGCGTGCATTGCCCGGCAACAGACCAAGCAGGGCGTTGGCCAGGGTCGATTTGCCCGAGCCTGACTCGCCCACCACCGCCAGGGTCTCGCCCTGGACCAGGCTGAACGACAGCTGGCGCAGGGCCTGGCTGCGTTGCCCGGCGAAGCTGTAGCTGACGCTTAGGTCGCGGACCTCGATCAGGGGTGACTGGCTCATCGGGCATGCTCCTCGGCGCTGCGCGCCAGGTGGTTGAGGCTGAACACCACGGCCACCACGAACAGCCCCGGTAGCAGGGATAGCCAAGGGGCGGTGATGAGGAAGTGACGGCCGTTGGCGATCAGCGTGCCCCATTCCGCGGCGGGTGGCGCCGCGCCAAAGCCGAGGAAACTCAGCCCGGCCGTGGCCAGGATGGCAGCGCCGAAGTCCAGGGTGGCGAGCACCGCTACCGGGCTCCAGGCATTGGGCAGTACATGGCGCAGCAGGGTGCGTGCCCAGCTGGCACCGCACAGGCGTGCGGCTTCCACAAAGGGCAGGGTCTTGATGCGCAGCACTTCGGCTCGGGTGGTGCGGGCAAAACCGGGCAGGATGCCGACGCCCACGGCGACGGCCACCGGCACGGTGCCGAAGCCAATGGCGGTGACGATGGCCAGGGCCAACAGCAGGCCGGGCAGGGCCAGCAATACGTCGATCAGGCGCATCAGCGCGGCGTCGACGTGCCCGCCGGCAAAACCGGCCAGCACGCCCAGGCCCAAGCCGCCCAGCAAGGCGATGGCCACCGCCAGCAGGGCGGCGAGCACCGACAGGCGCGCGCCATACACCACCCGGGTGTAGAGGTCGCGGCCCAGTTCGTCGGTGCCGAACCAGTGCGCCAGGCTGGGTGGACTGAGCTTGTCGGCGGGTGCGGTGGCGTAGGGATCGAAGCTGCTGAGCCAGTGCGGGGCCAGCGCGCAAAGCAGGGCGAACAGTACGATCAGCAGCGCCAGGCTGAAACCGGGTCGGCGCAGCAGCGGGGCCAACATCTGGTATGCGCGCTGCCAACGTGTGCGACGCCTCCAGGTGGCGGCAGGGCGGGGCTCGGAGGGCGCGGTGTCGAGGGGTGACAGGGGTATGTCGAGGGTCATCTCAGTTCACCTTCGCGGTGTGGGTGATACGCGGGTCGAGGTAGGGATAGAACAGATCGACGAGCAGGTTCACCACCACGAAGGCCGCAGCCGACGCCCCGACGATCGCCAGCACCACGGGTATGTCCTGGCGCAGCACGGCCTCCTGGGCCAGACGGCCGACGCCGTTGCGCGAGAAGATGGTTTCCACCAATACAGCCCCGGACACGGTATTGCCGACTTGCAGGCCGACCAGCGTCAATAGCGGCAGCGCCGCGTTGCGCAGGCCATGGCGTGCCTGAACCTGGGCCCGGCTAAGGCCCTTGGCGAAGGCGGTGGTGATGTACGGCTCCTGCCACACGCCCTGAAAGCCGCGTTGCAGCACCTGGGCGTACACCGCAGCGCTGGGGATCGCCAGGGTGATGGCCGGCAGCACCAGGCTGGCCAGGCCTTGGCTGCCCGTGGCCGGAAACCAGCCCAACGCGAAGGCGAACACCTGGATCAGCAGCAGGCCCATCCAGAACACCGGCACCGAGAAGCCCAGCGAGGGCAGGCGCGCCAGTGCAGTCTTCAGTGGACGCCATTGCAGGTAGGCGGTCAGACAGGCAAGGCCGACACCCGCCAACAGCGACAGGGCAATGGCGGCACCGGCCAGGGCCAGGGTCTGCGGCAGGCGCTCGGCCAACAGTGCCGTGACCGGTCGGCCCAGCGACAGCGATTGGCCAAGGTCGCCGTGCAGGGCCCGCCACAGCAGGTCGAAATACTGTTCGAACAAGCCTTTGTCCAGCCCATAGTAAGTGCGTGCTTTGGCCAGGTCCTCGGGCGACAGGCCGTCGGCTTCCATGCCGGAGGCGCTCAGCATGATCGCCAAGGTGTCGCCGGGCAGCAGGTAGAGGATGAAGTAGGTGATGGTATAAGCCCCCCACAACACCAGCAGGGCCTGGCCGACGCGGCCGATCAGGTAGCGTCTCATGGCTGGCCGACCTGGATGTCACTGAGCAGGGCGAAGCCTTCGGCGGTCCAGTGGAAGTGCTTGACCCGCGGCGCGGTGGCGGCCTGCCAGACGCGCTCGTACAGCGGGAACGCCGACGCTTCGTCGACCAGCAGGTCCTGCAGTTGGCCGTAGGCCTGGGCCCGTTGCGTGTCGGCAGTGGCGGTGATACCGCTGTCGAACAGCGCCTGAGCTTTGGCCAGGGTGTCGGGCTCGTAGGTGTTGGTGGCGAGCGTGGCGCTGTTGGCGGCGCGCGGGTCGAGGATGGTCTGCAGGATGATCGGGTCGGCGCGGGTCATGTAGGTGGAGGTGAGGTCGTAGGCGCCTGTCGAATTGCCGGTCACCCATTCGGCGCGGGTCAGTACGTTCAGTTTGAGGTCGATGCCCACTTTGCGCAGTTGGTCCTGTACCAGCACGTCACCGGCGCTTTCGGCGGGTGTGAGGTTGTAGCGCAGCGTCAGGCGCTGGCCGTTCTTGTGCCGGTAGCCGTCGTCGCCTTTGTGCCAGCCAGCGGCGTCGAGCAGTTGCTCGGCACCTTTGGGGTCGTAGGCGAGCTTGTCGGTTTGGGCTTTGAAGAACGGTGTGGTGACGTCGTATACGCCACTCACCACCGGGAACGCAGTGTTGTAGACGGTGTGCGCGTAGCTGGTGCGGTCGATGGCCTTCTGCAGCGCCAGGCGCACTTGGCGGTCACCGAGCAGGCGGTCGTTGCGGGTATTGGGGTAGAGGTTCAGCGCCGGGCCTGGCAGCGAACGGCTCTGGATGGTCGCGCCCTTGGACTGAAACAGCTGCAGGTCAACTTCCGAGAACGGGTTGCGTGGCCACAGGATGTCGACCTTGCCTTGCAGGAACAGGCCGTTGCGCACACTCTCTTCGGGGATGTAGCTGATGTCCACGGCATCCAGGTACGCCGCGCCCTGGTTGCGCACGTTGGCCGAGGGCCAGGCGTAATCGGCACGCTTGAGCAGGCGTGCGCCGACCTCCGGGGTGTAGTGATCGAGGGTGAATGGCCCGGTACCGATGATCTTGCCCAGCGAGCGTTGCTGCGCGCTCAACCGGTACGAGGCCGGGGCGAGAATGGCCAGGTTGGTGGTGGACGTGGCCTGAAGGAAACCCGCGTTGGGTTTTGCCAGGACCAGGCGCACGGTGAAGTCGTCGATCACCTCGGCGTGGTCGTAGCCGGCCAGGTAGGTGGCACCGAAGGTGGCCGGCAACTGGCTGGCGAACGCTTTGTTGCTGTCGAAGGCAGTTTTCACGGCGTGAGCATCGAAGCGTTCGCCGTTGCTGAAGGTGACGTCCTCGCGCAGGTGGAAGGTATAGCTCAGGGCATCGGCACCGACCTCCCAGGTTTTCGCCAGCCACGGGATGATGCGACCGGTCTGCGGGTCTTGGTCAGTGAGCGACTCGACGACGTTGCGCAGCAGCACGCGGTGTTCGAGCCAGTAGACCTGAAAGGGGTCGACGCTGACCAGCGTGGTGTTGTCACCCCAGAAGGCGATGTTGAGGGTCTTGCTGGTTGAGGTGTTGTCGGCCGGCGAGCAAGCGGTGAGGCCCAGGGCCAGGGTGCCGATCGCGAGCAGTTGGTGCAGTGGGGGCATGGGATTGATCCTTCAATGAATGGGGCTCTCCTGTTCCGGCCAGTTCGCCGGAACAGGCAAAAGGTGCCTTGGAGTCAGTCCTGGTAATCGAGGCCCTCGCGATCCAACTGCCGAATCAGCGCATCCCAATGCCGTTGGATACCTTCCCCCTGGCCATCGGAAAACCGCTTGGACTGCTCATGCACCTTGGCAATCGCCGCCTTTGAGGCATGTAACAGTTGGTCGTTGCCCCCGGCCTGGGCGGCGATCTGGATGTTGCAGGCCCGCTCCAGCCCGTGCAGCTCACGGAACGCGTGTTCCACGCTGACACCTCCGGTCAGCAGCCCGTGGTTGCGCAAAATAAGAATGTTGCTGTCGCCCAGATTGGCCACCAGCCGTGCTTGCTCGTCCAGGTCCAGGGCGACGCCTTCGTAGTCGTGGTAAACCACGCGGCTGTAGTAGGCCAAGGCGTGCTGCGAGATCGGCAGCAACCCGTCGCGCTGGGCGGACACCGCGGCGCCGTCGCGAGTATGGGTGTGCAGCACAGCCTTGAGATCAGGCCGTGTGCGGTGGATGGCGCTGTGAATGACGTACCCGGCCTGGTTGATGCCCAGCCCCAGCGGGTCGTCGATGATCGCGCCGTCGACGTCGACCTTGACCAGGTTGGAGGCGGTAATTTCGTCGAACAGCAGCCCGAAGGCGTTTATCAGAAAATGCTCATGCGGCCCCGGCACGCGGACCGAGAAGTGCGTGTAGATGTGGTCTGTCCAGCGCAGCAGCGCAGCCAGACGGTAAGCGGCGGCCAGCTTGACCCGCACCTCCCACTCTTCGGCGCTGACCCGGTCGCGTACGTTGCAGGTGCTGGTGGTGAAGGCAGACAGTGAACTCATGGGACTCTCCGGTAATCAATAGCCGCGCGCCGTGTCGACCAGGTTGGCCAGGGGCGCCTGCTCGCGGTAGCGGTGGAAGTTGGCGATGAAGGCATCGAGAAAGGCCGGGTAACCGTCCTCGGAAATGGCCGAGGTGTGCGGTGACAGGAACACCCGTGGGTGGTGGTACAACGGGTGGCCTGCCGGCAGTGGCTCGGGTTCGGTGACATCCAGGCTGGCCCGGCCGATCAAGCCGCTGTCCAGGGCGTCGAGCAGGGCCTGTTGGTCGAGCAAGCCGCCGCGGGCAATGTTGATCAGGTGCAGGCCGGGGCGGGCATAGGCCAGGACCTGGCGGTCGATCAGGCCACGGGTGGCCGCAGTGAGCGGGGCGGCCAGCACCAGATGGTCGCTGCCGGCGAACAGCTGTCGCAGGTCGGCCACAGGTTCTACGCCAGGGATGTCTGCGATGCCCTGGCCGGGGCGGCTCAGGGCCAGAACCCGAAGCCCCAGGGCCACGGCCTTGCGCGCCAGGCTCTGGCCGATACTGCCGAAGCCGAGGATGCCCAGGGTGCGACCACGCAACGGGGCCAGCGGGGTCAGGCGCCAGTCGGCGTCCTTGACCCATAGACCGGGCAGTTGCTTGGCAGCGGCGAACACCAAAGCCAGGGCAAACTCGGCCACTTGTTCGGCGTTGGCGCCTTTGCCGCTGGTTACCGTCGCCCCCTGGAACACCCAGTCGGGGTAGAAGTCGATGCCCGAAGACACCAGTTGCACCCACTTCAGGCCCCAGGGCCACCCGGGTGGCGGGGTGCCTACGCGTCGCCCACGCACATTGATCGGGCGCAGGATTAACACATCGGCGGGGGCTTCGACAGCCAGCTGGTCGGGTGCGATATCAATGACTTCATGGCCTGGCAAGTGTTCGCGCAGGTGCTGGTTGGCCTGGTCGTCGAGCTGGCTGGCGATGATCGAGTGGTTCATGCCTGTACCTCCGTCAGCGCGGCACGGCCGACCTGGCCGAACACCACATCGTCCTGTGGGGTGTGGATCCGGCTGCAAAGTACATCGCGGTAGTGGCGCTCCAGCGGGTTGCGCCGCGACAGCCCGGGATTGCCGGCGGCCTCGATGGCCAGTTCCACGGCCTGGATGGCGTTGGCGCTGACCAGATGCTTGAGCTGCCCGGCATGCTGGGGTGAGATGTGCCCGGCGGCGGCACCGTCGAGCAGGCTCTGGTTGGCGAACAGCAGGGTGTCGATGCGGCCGAGTACATGCTGGAAGCGTGGCAGGCTGGCCAGCGGCGCTCCCAGGTTGGAAGGTGTGCGCTGCTTGAGAAAGCCCGCCAGCCAGTCGCGCGCGGCGCGGGCCACGCCGTCGTATACGGCCGGCAGTAACACCGCCATCCACAGTAGGCTCTCGCCGTCGAGTTCGGCCTTCGGGGCACTGGCGGGGCTGACGCTGACGGCGTGGTCGAGGGGAATCAGCACATCGTCGAAGCGCACTTCGTGGCTGCAAGTGGCGCGCATGCCCAAGTGGTCCCAGTCATCGATGATCGTGATGCCAGGCGTGTCGCAGTGCACAAGGAAGCCGCCGACCAACGGGTCGTTGTCGTCGCTGCGGCCCCACACCAGGTACCAGGTCAGGCCGTGGCTGCCGGTGGAGTAGATCTTTCGCCCGCTCAAGCGCCAGCCTTCGGCCGTGCGTCGCGCCACGGTGGCGGGCAGGCCACCACGGGCCGGAGTACCCAGTTCAGGTTCGACGCGCAGTGCGTTGATCAGCGCGCCGTGCCGCACGGCATCGTAAGCCACGCGCTGGCGCAGGGGCTCGGGCCAGCGCGCTTCGTCCTGCAGGCGAAAATGCTGCAGGTATTGCATCACCAGGATCAGCGCGGTGGCCGGGTCACCTTTGCCGACCGCGCCGATCACCCGGCGGGCGCTGGCAAGGTCCGCGCCGCCTCCGCCGAAGGCACGGGGTACAGTGAGGGCGAGCAGCCCGTGGCGGTGCAGCAAGTGGAAGTTGTCCTGGGGGAACTGGGCGCTGCGGTCGTAGCGCTCGGCGTTTGCCGCGAGGGCCAGCGTCAGCTCGGCGAGAGCGCTGTCGGACGGTTGACTCATGAGGCTCATCCCTGAATGACGGTGCGTTGCCTAAGACCGTATTCGCATGGATGAAGGCTGTAAAAGGCTTTTTAGCTATATGCTAATTATGAGTTTTAATGATTTAGAGTTTTGCTTGTTATGCGTAATTTGCATTTATAGCTTGGGCTGCGTTGCAGCCCTTTCGCCACGCAAGGCGCCACAGGCCAGTGAGCTCAACCCAACAACCGATGTCCCGCGACCTCACCAAAAAGCTCCACCGGCTCCTGTAAATTACCCAGGTAGCGCGGATGGAACAGCCACAGATCCACCTGCGGCTTGAAATCGCTGATATTCAGTACATCCAGCGCACTGCGGTGGCGGCTGGTCTGTAACAGCGGCTCGGGAACCAGTCCCAGGCCCTGGCCGTTGGCGACCAGCCCCAGTTGCAACTCGGTGCCGAAGGTTTCGAGGTTGATCGACAGGCTCAGCCCTTGCTCACTCAGTGCCCGTTGCAGCCCAGCGCGGAAGCCACAGCCATCCGGGTTCAGCACCCAGCCGCGGGTGTAGCAGTCCTTGAGCTTGTAGCTGCGCTTGCCGGCGCTGCCCTTGGCCGTGACCACCCTCAGCGGCATGCGCGCGATCGACTGGCTGGCGATCCCTTCGGGGAAAATCTTGCCAGGCGGGAACAGGGCCGCGGCAGCGTCCAGCTCACCGTTTTCCATGCGCGCTATCAGGCTGCTGCCCCAGCCGCTGGTGACCTGGGTGCGCAGTTGGGGGTAGGCCTCACGGATCTGTGCCAGGGCGTCGAGCAGCACAACGTCGCCCAATGTCTGCGGCACACCCAGGCGCAAGGTGCCCGACGGCGCGCCGTCGTTGGCTACCAGTTCACGCAGCGAGTCTATCTCGCGCAGGATCGCCTTGCACTGCTCATAGACCCGCAAGCCCATGGGGGTGGGCTTGAGCGGCTTGGTGTTGCGGTCGAGGAGGGTGGCGCCGAGGTCTTCCTCGAAATTCTGCACCCGGCGGGTAATGGCCGGCTGCGTCAGTTGCAGGGCCTCGGCGGCAAGGTTGGTGGACTGGCAACGAATGACGGCGACGAAGGCGTCCATATCATCGATTTTCATAATCGGCGCTCTCTGGGTCGAACGGGAAAAAATCAGGCATCAGCATCATCGCACTGGAGGGTAGTGCCATCGGGACGATTCTAGAAGATAAAAACGCATATTAGGTTATTCCTAAAATCAATTTAATTTATTTAAAAGATCTCGCTAGAGTCGCTTGAGCCGGGCCGCACGATGCTGCCCGCCAAGACACCGAGGAACATCATGTCCATCCGAACGAAGCTGCTGACCGTTGCCGTTGCCCTGCTGCTGGCCGGTCATGCCAGCGCCAGCGAGCGCCTGACCCTGCGCATCGGCGACCAGAAGGGTAACATGCGCGCCCAGCTGGAGGCCGCCGACGCCCTGCGCGACCTGCCCTACGACATCCGCTGGGCCGAGTTCCCTGCCGCCGCGCCGCTGGCCGAGGCGCTCAACGCTGGGGCGATCGATGCCGGCATCATCGGCGATGCGCCACTGCTGTTCGTGCTGGCCTCCGGAGCACCGGTCAAGGCCATCGCAGTGGACAAGTCCGACCCTTACGGCACGGCGTTGCTGGTGCGGCCGGAGGCGCCGCTGCGCAGTGCGGCCGAACTCAAGGGCAAGCGCATCGCGACCGGGCGAGGGTCGATCGGGCACCATCTGGCGCTCAAGGCGCTGGCCCAGGCAGGGCTGACCGAGAAGGATGTGGAGTTCCGTTTCCTTGGGCCGGTGGACGCCAAGATCGCCCTGGCCAACGGCTCGGTGGATGCCTGGTCGACCTGGGAGCCTTACACAGCGCTGGCCGAGTTGAGTGGGCAAGGCCGTGTGTTGGTCAACGGTCGTGGCCTGTCCACCGGCAACAGTTTCCTTGCCGCCACCGACAAGGCGTTGGAGGAGCCTGGGCGTCGTGCAGCGCTGCAGGACTATCTCAACCGCCTGGCCGCAGCGCAGGTGTGGGCCAACCAACACCTGGATACCTACTCGAAAACCTTGGCCGCGATCATTGGCTTCCCGGTAGAGGCGGCCCGCCTGCAATTCGAGCGTCGGCAGCTGCGCTGGCAGGTGATCGACACGCAAACCGTGACCGAGCAGCAGGACACCGCCGACTTCTACCACACCCACGGCCTGATGACCGAGCGCCTTGATGTGGCCCCGACCTTTGCCACCGGCTTCACCCTTCCTGCCGCCGCCAAGCTTGCAGCGCAACCCTGACCTCGGAGACGTATTCATGACCTTTAAACCCCTGCGCCAGCTGGGCCTGGCGCTGCTCGCCAGCGCCTTGCTGCCAAGCCTTGCCAGCGCCGAGCAGACCCTGCGCATCGGCTACCAGAAATCCTCGACCCTGCTGACCCTGCTGAAGGCCAGGGGCACTCTCGAACAGCGCCTGCAGGCCGAGGGCATTCGCGTGACCTGGCACGAGTTCCCCAGCGGCCTGCCGCTGCTGGAGGCCCTGAACCTTGGCAATGTCGACCTCTCGGCGGACGTTGCCGACACCGTGCCGGTGTTCACTCAGGCGGCAGGCGCCAAGTTGACCTATTTCGCCCGGGAAGCACCTTCGCCGACCGCCCAGGCGATCCTGGTGCCGGCGGACTCACCGCTCAAGACCCTGGCCGACCTCAAAGGCAAGCGTGTGGCGGTGACCAAAGCCGCTGGCAGCCACTATCTGTTGATCCAGGCCCTGGCCAAGGCTGGGCTGACCTTCAAGGACATCACGCCGGCTTACCTGATCCCCGCCGACGGCCGCGCTGCCTTCGAGAACCACAAGGTCGATGCCTGGGTGACCTGGGACCCTTACGTGGCCAGCGCCCAGCGTCAGCAGAACGCACGGATCCTGGTCGACGGCAGCGAACTGGCCAGTTACCAGCGCTATTACCTCGCCGGCAGCGATTATGCCAAGGCGCATCCTGAGGTATTGCAGCAGGTGTACCTGGCATTGCGTGAAGCCGGTGCCTGGACCAAGGCCAACCCCGAGGCCGCTGCCCGCATCCTTGGCCCGCTGTGGGGTAATCTGGACAGCGCCACGGTGCAGCAGGCCAACGCCCGGCGCAGTTACGATGTGCAGCCGGTGAAGCTGGACAACCTGGCCGAGCAGCAACGGATTGCCGACGCGTTCTATCGCGAGGGGTTGCTACCCAAGGCGGTGGATACCAGCGCGGTGGACGTGTATCAGCCGCCTAGCAACTAATATCTGGGTGCTCACATGCGATAAGCGGTTTTCTGATCTGCATCAAATGCCGATGCGGGTGTGCGCGGATTATCGACTGCATCGCACCCCAGCGGCCTTTCTGAAGCGCAATGGGGTGTTCCGCCTGGCCCTGTTCGAAACGCCCATGCAGGAAGTGAGCGGCCTGAGGGCGCTGCCCCCTGCAGATGAGCAGCGTTGCCTCGCGCAGTTCGACCTGTTGCCCGAGGAGGGGCGTGCAGTCACGGCTTGAAGCAACCAACGGCCCCCATCGGAAACCGCAGTGACAGGCGCCCGTAGCGGCGCGGGAGATGTTCATGTCCCATGACCTTGCGTTGCCAACCTTGTTTGCCGACCGTACCCAGGCAGGACGATGCCTGATCGAGCCACTGGCCCGCTACGCTGGCAGGCCCGACGTGATCGTGCTCGCACTGCCGCGTGGTGGCGTTCCTGTGGCCTACGAAGTCGCGACCGCCCTCAACGTCCGCCTGGACCTGCTGGTGGTGCGTAAGCTCGGCATGCCGTTTCACCCCGAGTTCGCCATGGGGGCGATAGCCAGCGGCGGAGTCACTTTCCTCAATGACGACACGCTACGGGCCTATCCGGTAGAACCCGCGTTGTTCGACGCCGTGGTTGCCAGGGAAACCGAGGAGCTGGCCCGGCGCGAACGGGGCTACCGGGGAGGGCGGCCACCCCTGCAACTCAAGGATCAGGTGGTGATTCTCATCGATGACGGCCTGGCGACCGGCGCCACGATGCGGGCGGCTATCCAGGCCGTGCGAGCCCAATCACCGGCGCGGATCGTGGTCGCCGTCCCGGTCGCACCGCCAGAAACGCTCGAAGCGCTGTACGGTGAAGTGGATGAGCTGGTGTGCCCGCTGGTGCCTGAGCGGATGGTTTCGGTTGGCTATTGGTATCAGGACTTCCCGCAGACATCAGACGAGAAAGTGATGACGCTCATGGGGCAGGCCGATCAGCAAGCGCTTTGCCGGAGGGCGCCCCATGACTGAGCACAGGGTTGAAGTTCGCACACAGACGATGAAGCTGGCAGGCGTCGAACTCGTGGCGGGCGTCTGATCGCCCGCAATCAATACGTAGCAGACGCTCTCGCGGCACGTGGCCTAAGGTCACTACTCTTCGACCTGCTGAGCTCAATCGTCAGGTGGACCGCTCGAAGAGCCTGGCACCTTGGCGAAGGCCGCGGCGCTCGCCGGTGACTGGTTCGTGAAGTACCTGCAGCGCATATCCGTCTGATGGGGCTTGGCCGAGGCTCATACACCAAATGGATAGGTTTCGTCCTCTGGCTCAAGATGCTGTTGTTTCGGCAAGGGCAGGGCAGTCACCGGCCGGGTCTGCTCGAACCAGAGCAGCGCATCGAACTGCTCGGCCAGCACCGCCTCGAAGTAATGGCTCAGCCGTTCACTCTCTGGGCGATAGATGACGCCGATGGCGCGTTCGAGTAGCACCGTGGACAACACATGGCGCAGCTCCTTGCGCTGTGGGTCGCGCCAGTCGCTCAGGCAGGCTGGCACGCCTGCGAGGCGGAACTGATGCTCCCAGCTGTCGCTGCGCGAAGGTCGGATTTCCTTGATCTGCATGTCGCCGTCCCAGTCATCGGCGGCGGCCACCTGGCCGCGGTCGGTGGCCATGCCGATCAACACCGCGTCGTGCCCGAAAGCGCTGCGGCAAAGCTGGCCGATGTTGAACTGGCCTTTCCAGCCCATTTCCGTGGCTGCGGCATTGCCGATATGGGAGTTGTGAGCCCAGACCACCGCCTTGGCGTGGGGGCCACGGTGTTCCAGCAGCGCGAGCAAGGTATCGAACATGTGCCGGTCGCGCAGGTTCCAGGACGCCGTCGAACCTCGGTAAATGGCGCGGTAGTACTGCTCTGCGGCGATGATTACACGGGCATTCTGCGTGGCGTTGAAAAAAGCTTCATCATTGCGGACAAGCCCTGACAATTGCTCGGCGAGCATGGCATTCAGTTGCTGGATCACCGGTTGCTCGCATGGCATGACGCCACTGTGCTCGACAAAGTGCCCGTACAGCGCGGGGTCGTCCTGCCAAGGCGTCAGGCAACCGTAGCGGCGACGGGCTTCATGGGCCAGATGCGGGTCGACCCGGTCCAGATACGCCAGGACTTCATGGATGGAATTGCGCAGGCTGTACACATCCAGGCCGCGGAATTCCACGCGGTGGTCGGTGGGCAGCAGGCGGTTGTGCCCGTGCAGCCATTGGGCGAAGGCTTTGACTTCGCTATTGCGCCACATCCAGGTTGGAAAACGGCTGAAAATATGGCGTTTCCACGCCGAGTGCGCCAAGCCTCGGACGTACTGATCGACATGCCCGGCATCCGGCCAGTCGGCCTCGACGGCGACGATGTTGAAGCCATGCTGTTCGATCAGGCGCCGGGTGATCGCCACTCGGGCGCGATAGAACTCGCTGCTGCCGTGGCTTGCCTCGCCCAGCAGGATGACGCGCGCGTCAGCGTAGCGGTCGAACAGCGCTGCGAATGCCGGCGTATCCAGGTTCGGCAAAGGTTCGGCGTACTGATGAAGCACCGGGGCAATATCGGCAGTATCGACCTGATACCGCTTGCCGTAGAGTTTTTCCATCAATTTCTTCGAAGAGCCGTTCATGGGGAGCCTCCCGTAATCGGGCCGCCGCGCATTGACCCGTCAGTGCGCGGCGGCCCAGAGTTCAGATCAGGGAGAGCCGGTGGATGACCTGGCTGGGATCATCCGGGTCAGCGGCGGTGGTGAATCCTGCCGCTTTGGCCAGCTCGCGCATCGCTTGGTTGGCTGCTGCGTCGACCGAATACATCTGCCGCAAGCCCTTGGCCCGGGCATGGTCGATCAGGTGCTTGAGCAGCAGGCGACCCAAGCCATGGTGCTGCCAGCTGTCCATGACGGTAACGGCACATTCGCACTCGTCCTTGCCGCTGGCGGTGGCGTAGCGGGAAATGCCCACTTCCTGCAATTCGCCATCCACGTGGGCGAGGGCGACGTAGGCCGCCTGGCGATCCTGGTCGACCTTCATCAGTTGGTCGAGCATGGCCTCACCGGGCTCCCTGAGCTGGCACAGGAAGCGGAAATGCCGCGATTCGGGCGACAGCCGTTCGATGAAGGCTTTTTCGCGTTCTCGGTCCTGGGCTTGCAAGGGCCTGATCAACACGTGAACGCCGTTTTCGAGGGCTTCGATCCAGTGTTCACCGGAAGGCTTGGGAAACGAAGGCGTTGTATGTACTCGGGAAGTTTCGGCGGGTGCCATGGCAATGTCCTCTGTGTCGAATGAACAAGGAAGTTCAGTTTCGGCAGCGGACCTTGCCCTGACTTGACAGTTGTCAAATGCTTCCCACATGACCTGTCGAGCCGATAGAAAAAAGCGGGTATAGCCGGATCGTATCGATCTTCTTCGGACACAATTACAAGCAAGCTACTGATTTTCATGATCTATCACTTTTTGGCGGATAGCGCCCAGGCAAACGATCAGGCTTTAACGAAGCGTTCGACGCTTGAGCACGCGCGCGCGGGCAAGGGGCGGTTTGATCTTCATCAGGTCGCCTCGCGTGGCATCCAACCCTTGGTCGGACAGCCCGCGAACGTTTTGTGGGGCCGCTAACTTGATTAGATGCCTGCCTGAAAAAAGCGGAGGCATCGTCATGTCAGGCTCTGCAGAAATGGGGGCAAGGCCCCATGTGAAGTGCCTTGCGTGCTCGTTGAGCCGGCTATGCCTGCCCGCCAGCCTCAGCGCCGACGAAGTGGACAAACTGGAGCGAATTGTCCGCCGTAACCGGCCATTGAAGCGGGGTGAGTACCTGTTCAAGGCCAATGAACCCATGGAGCACGTGTTTGCCTTGCGCTCTGGGGCGATCAAGAATTTTCTGCTCGATGCCGAGGGCACCGAGCGGGTGACCGGCTTCCTCCTGCCGGGTGAAATGCTCGGGCTGGACGCTATTGGTGCCAGTCATTACCGAAGCTTTGCCGTTGCCCTGGAACTCTCGCTGGTCTGCTCCATCAGGCTGGATCAGCTGGTGGACCTGTCCGGCCAGATTCCGGGGTTGCGTTATCAGTTGCTGCACATGCTCAGCCTGGGGATCCAGGGCAAGGACGAGCACCTGCGCTGCTGCCATGGGCGTGCCGAGCAGCGGCTGGCGATCTTCCTGCTGGGCATGTCGGCGCGTTACCAGGCGCGGGGGTTGCGGGCGGATGTGTTCAACCTGCCCATGTCCCGTGGTGATATCGCCAACTACCTGGACCTTACGCTGGAAACGGTCAGCCGACTGTTCAGCCGCTTCGTCCATGCAGGTCTCGTGCTGTGCGCCGGGCGTGAGGTCAGGCTCATCGACATGCAAGGCCTGGTCAACCTGACCCGCCTGGAGGAGCCCACTTGAGCGCGGCAAGCACCCGGTCATAGCGTTGCACAGGCCAGCTTTCGGCGGAGTGCCCCCCCCAGATCGGACGTGCCACATGATCCGTGCGTATCCAGATGCGCTGGGGTGCTACGCCTGTTTGCCAGCACAGCTGGGCTACCTGGCGCGCCACCTGTGACGGTGCGCAGCAGTACACCGTGTCCGGGTGAAAGGTGATCAGCAAGCGCCTGGTTTGCCACCAGCCACTGCTGCTGTCACGCGGCAGTAGCGACAGCCAGGTTCGACAATCGTCTGGCAGCAGTTCAGCTGCAATGCCGTCATGTGACAGCTGCAATTGTATCCAGGGCAGCCAACAGCGAATCTCATCCAGCGCACCCAGCAAGGGCAGCAGGCCATCGGCGCGACTGATGGCCAGCAACCTTGTACTTTGCATGGGCAACGGCCAAGCGCTGCCAAGCGGCCCGGAATAGTCGAACAGTTCCCCCGCCCGTCCCAAGGGCTGCGCACTCTGGGTGCTGACGATAAATTGCCCGGCCACGCCAGGCAGGGTCACGTAACTGCATGGCCAGCACTCGGTTCGACCGCTGAGCACACAGTACTGGCCAGCCATTGCCTCGCTGCATGACGGGCTGCAAAGGGCCAGGCGCACGAATTGCTGGATGCCCAGGCCGGGCAATGTCTGGAGCAAGCGGACGCTGGCACCCTCCCGGTCCATGACTGCCTCGCACGGTAATGATGACTTGCTGTAATCAGCCTAGACCGTGGCCAACCCGGCACTTTGACCAGGATCAAACCAGCGGGCGGCAGGGACTTCACCTTGTTGATAAAGATCAAATGGGGTGCTGCTCCACGGCGCATGATCGAGGCGTCTCCCTGGGAGGCATCACTCATTCACTCATTCGAGGAGGGCGCCATGTCAGACGTTGCCAAGAAAGTGCCTGTTACCCCCGTCGCCAGCCAGCCAACCGAAGGTTCGCCACCCAGCGTCGAACCTTCAGAGCTGTGGCGGCCCTTCCAGCAATTGCGCCGCCAGATCGACAGCCTGTTCGAGGATTTTGGACGGCGGCCGATGCGCATGCCGTTCAGCCACACACCGTTCGATGTCGAACCGTTCTGGCGGCGTGACCTGTTCACCCACGGCATGCCGGCCATGGACATCAGCGAGCTGGCCGAGGAATACCGCATCAGCGCCGAGTTGCCTGGCGTGGATGCCAAGGATATCGAGATCAAGCTCGTCAATGGCAACCTGTTGATCCGGGGCGAGAAAAAGGAGGAAGTGGACGAAAAACGCAAGGAATATCACCTGTCCGAGCGCCATTACGGCAGCTTCGAACGGGTTTTCCAGCTGCCCCGTGGGGTCGACGCCGAGAAAATCGACGCCCAGTTCGACAAGGGCGTGCTGCTGGTGCACCTGCCCAAGCGTGCCGAAGCCATCCATCCGGAAAAGGTGATTCCGATCAAGAGCGGTAAATGATCACCCACCCTCACTGCATCGAGGAGCAAGGAGGCTCCGCCCGTGGAGGTAGAACATGATGTCCATTGGCAAATACTGCAACCGGGACGTGGTCACCGCACCACCCGGTATCTCCATCTATGCCGCGGCGCGCATGATGAATCAGTACCATGTCGGCGATCTTGTGCTGGCCGAACATGTCGACGGCGAGCGTTGTCGGCCCATCGGCCTGATCACCGATCGCGACCTGGCGTTGCGGATCATTGCGCGCAACCCACCGGATCAGGAGGACCTGCAGGCGGTCGATGTACTGCCCCGGCCTCTGATCACCGCGAACCAGAACGAGGACCTGTTCGATGTCTTCCTCAATATGCGGCGCGCCAATATCCGTCGGCACATCGCTCGCACAGGCAAGCACCACCTCGGGCATCTCGTCATCATGGCAGGCCCAGCCCCAGCGCCCGATACCTGATTGGCAATGCAGGCTCCAGACGTGCGTGTGAGGGTGGTGAATGTCGTTGACCTCATGGTACTGCAACAGTCGCAACAGCATCCCCGATTGATAAAGGTCAACCCCGGTGAAAAGGCCGCTCGCGGTTGACAAATGTCAGGCTGCAGCGCACGCCGCCAGCGATACTCAGCGTGTCCTGGCATGCAAGAGGGTACGGACATGCGACGTTATGTGCTTTGCGGGTGGGCAAGCCTGTTGCTGGTTACCGCGTCAGGCTGCACGGCGTGGCGCGCCGAGGAATACGATGCGCGCCTGGAGTCGGCGGAGAACAACGCCGCCACCGCAAGGTTGCGCGCCGATCAAGTGTGTTACCGCATCGATCTGGTCGAGCAGACCGCCAACGAGGCCCTAAGGCGGGCAACCCAGGCTCAGGACGAGGTGCGGCAACTGCGCCAACAGGCCAGACATTGAGCCACGCTGCAGGCGTTCGCACGCTTGATAAAAACCAAGCGCCAAGGGCGGCATGAACTGGATGCTGGCAGCAGCAGTCAATCACTGCCCGCCGAAAGCCCCCTCTCGATGCAACCCGAGCGACCTGAGTGATCAGGCCGGCCCACCGTTGGAGGTAATCATGAGCCACTATCAACGCCTGTTGCTGATCATGCGCCCAATGCTGCACCAGGCGGTCGCCCTGGAGCAGGCCGGTGCACTGGCCCGATCAGCATCGGCCAGCTTGCACATTGTCGCCTTGCTCGAAGCACTGGACAAACTCTGGCTACTGGAGTCCGGTAAGCACCAAACGGAGCGGGAGGCTTACCGGCACACTCAGCAGCAACAGCTGGAAACCCAGGCGAACGCGCTGCGTGCCTCCGGCGTGCAGGTGACGACCGAGGTGGCGTGGAGCAATGACCTGCAGGATGACATCCTGGAACACGTCATGGAGATGCGACCGGACCTGCTGCTCAAGCAGGTCGAGCATGAGCCCGCGCTCAAGCGCGCCTTCTTCACCCCGCTTGACTGGAAACTGTTGCGCCACTGCCCGGTCCCGGTCTACCTGCTCGGGGCCAACCGGCCGACGTTGCCGCGCCAGGTCGTGGCGGCGGTGGACGTGGCCGACACCTCGGAAGAGGGGCAAGCCCGAAATGACAGCATCGTCCAGCAGGCCAGTGCCTTGGCCTTGCAGACAGGGGCGCAACTGGACCTGCTGCACGCCTGCGATCTGTCGATGGCCTACATGGGCGACATGGGCTATGCCGCCTGGGCCATCGGTGACATTGCCGAGCCCATGCGCCAAGCGCTGGAGGATGATTTCAGGAAACTGGCCGAACGCTTCGGCGCACCGCCGGAACGCTGCCACTTCGTGCTCGGCCGCCCGGTCCCGGTGCTCAGCGAATACGTTGAATCACAGCCGGTGGACGCACTGGTCATGGGGCGACCAATTGCACGGGGGCTGGACCGTCTGTTCGGCAGTACCACCGAGCATGTGTTGTACCAGGTGCCTTGCAATATTCTGGTGGTGTAGGGCTGTGCGGCTGACGACTGCAAGAACGACGAACGGGTGGCGACGGGTAGTCAGTGGCTCAGCACCACCCGGTGCAAGGTAGCGCCTGGAGGCCTTGATTCTCAATCCTGACGAGAAGGCCCCGCACCCGGCCGTTGAATCAGGCGGTATCGCCTGTTCGGCCGTGGCGCACCACCTCCACGCAGAATTGCCCTTCGTAGGGGGGCACATGGCATTCGACGATATCCTGCGCCGCGACCTGCAGATGAATGCCGACGATATCGGCATGCACCGGTTGGCGGCAGACGTGGCGGTCGACGAGCACCGCGCTGATGAGGTGGCGCGCACCCAGTTCGGCGAGGTAGGCGCAGGTGCGTAGCAGAGAGTGCCCTTCGTAGAGCACGTCATCGACCACCAGCAAGGTGGTTCCGGCAAGGTCGAGCTTGGCGAGTTCCGGGTTTTCGGTGAGTTGAGTATGCGCATGCAAGAGGCTCAGGTCGTCTGCATAGCGCTTGACCTTGATCGGGTAGAGCGGCAATGGCGCAGCACCGTTCAGTGCTTGCAGGTGCAGTTGCAGGCGCTGCGCCAGCGGCTCACCACGCCGCTGAATGCCTACCAGCGCGACTTCAGACGTAGGCAAGCAGGCCATGGCCTGGCGGGCCATCGAGCGCAGCACACTGTCCAGATCGTCTTCGTCATACAGGCGAACCCTCGATGGAGCGGGGCGATTCATGGTGTTTTTCCTTTATTGGATATCACTCTGTTCGGGAGCCTACCCGGGCACCTTGAGGTGGGCTTGATAAAAGCCAAGTGATCGAATCGAAAACAAGCCCGTTTTGTGCATTACATGCGATAAGCCGTGATTATTCCACCTGAGGAAATGTTTGCAGTAGGGGTTTGCTATCGTCATAATTGGTACGTAATTACATGTTACATAACACAGTACAAAATCGTAGGAGCAAGCATGGCCCGTGGCGGTATCAACAAGGTGGTAGTGCAGCAGGCGCGTCAGGCACTGATCGCCCGGGGTGAGAACCCCAGCATCGATGCCATACGTATCGAGTTGGGCAACACCGGCTCCAAAACCACGATTCACCGCTACCTGAAGGAACTGAACGGCCAGCAGCCGGTGGCGTCCGAAGGCGGGGTCGCGCTGAGCGATGTGCTGAGCCGCCTGGTCGGGCAACTGGCAACGCAGCTGCAGGACGAGGCCGACCTGAAGATCGAGCAGGCCGAGAGCACGTTCACTCAACAGCGCGAGCAGCTTGAGGCGCAGCTGGAAATTGCCCGGCAGGCACTGGCCGCAGCGCATCAGCAACACAAGATCGATGCAGCGGCATTGGCCGCGGAAACCGAAAAACTGCTGTCCACGCAAAGCACGCTGCAGGCCGAACAGCTGCGCAGTGCCAGCCTCAACCAGTCGCTGGGTGAGTTGCAGGTGCGCCTGGCTGACAAGGACGAGCAGGTCAAATCGTTGGAAGACAAGCACCGCCATGCCCGCGACGCCTTGGAGCACTACCGCAATGCCAGCCGTGAACAGCGCGAGCAGGAACAGCGCCGCCACGAAGCGCAGTTGCAGCAGATGCAGGTGGAATTACGTCAGTTGCAGCAGGGCATGATCGTCAAGCAGGACGAACTTACCCGTTTGCACCGTGACAATGAGCGTCTGCTGGGAGAGCATCGTCAGGCGGCCAGCGAATGCCGGGCGCAGGATGAGTTGCTGGAACAACGCGATGCGCAGATCCAGGGCCTGCGCACCATCCTGGCCCAGGCACAAGGCGCCAGCGAAGAGATGCGTCGGCAGCTGGATGTGCAAGCCCAGAGCCTTGAAGCCAGGCGCGACGTGTGCGCCGAGCAGGCGCGGCAGTTGCAGTGGCTTGAGGAGCAGTTGAAGGCGCGTGATGAGGCGCTGGCGCAGTGTCGGGCGCAATTGGCCTCGGTTGCAGATTAATCAAACTTTTCCTGGCGGGTGGTTTCTTCCTTAGACACTCACCGGAGACAACGCCATGCCTGGATCTCAACCACCACACAAAGAGGGGCCTCACTCGGCCGAGCAGGCCGATAAAAAGGCCGACCTTGGTTTCGACCCCGACTCCCCGGATGCCGAAGACCCTCAAGTCGACCCTCAGGGGCCGGCCAAGCCGCCTAGAGACATTGAGAAAAAGGAGTAGACCACGGCCTTGATTACTGGTCTCGTCGCCGGCAAACCATGTGCGATCCCTTGGGAACCAGCTTGCCGGCGACGGTCACCACAGACGACTGTCAGCCTTCAGCGCGCCTGGCGGCCTCTACGCCCGCCGCCGACAGCTTGATCGGGTAGTGCACGCTGATCTGGTGATCATTGCTTACCGCCACGCTACCGTCATGAATCAAACCGGCTTCCTGCAACGTCTTGAGCATGCCGGCCACCGCCTTTTCACCGCGGTAGTTGTCCAGCACTTCCTTGCCTAGGCCTTCGGGGTGGGCATGCAGCAGGCGGGTAAGTACTTCGGTCTTCAATGCATCGTTACTCATGTGCGGCCTCACTTGCCGTGCTTGGACTGAAGGGCTTTGGCCTGTTCCAGGTGCTGTTCGAGTTTGGGCAGCGTTTCGCTGGCAAAGGCCTTCAGCTCGGCCTTGTCGGACGATGCAGCCTCTTTCTTGAACAGCTCCACCGCTTTTTCGTGAGCGTCGACCTGGTTGTTGAGGTACGACTTGTCGAAGGACTCATCGCGCCACTCCAGGATCACTTTCTTGATCTTGTCGGTCATCGCGGCCTCATCCGGAACCGAAATGTCCAGTTTGCGGGCAATGTCGCCGAGTTTCTGGTTGGCCTGGGTGTGGTCAGTGACCATTTGCTGGGCGAATGACTTGATCTCGGCGTTCTGGCTTTTCTCCTGAGCCAGCTTGCCGGTCACCACTTCGGCAATGCCGGCCTCGGTGGCTGCATCGACGAAATCATCGGAAGTCGCGGCCATTGCGTGCACCGATGCCAGGCCCAACACCATGGAAAAACCAACGCGTCTGATGAAGAGACTATTCATGCTTCACTCCTTTAAACCGTGGCGCGACCTCAATGTCGCGTACGGTTGAGGGTGAAGGCGGGGAAAAGGTTTAATCTTTTTTGTCGCCGGTTCCGGCCGTGCGACGCTGAACTATAGTGAAGACGGCGAACGCCGTAGGGCCAGGGATTCCAATGTGCGCAGCCAGGAAACAGGACGACGATGGGCTTTTCGCCATCAGTGGCGAGGGCCGCGCCGTGGCGCTGTTCCGCCTGGTACTGGCATTCATGCTGGTGGTGATGCTGGCATTTGTACTGGTGGAAGGTTGGCGCATCTGGCGCGACTACCGCTTTGCCTATAACAATGCCGAGAACATGGTCAGCAACCTGGCCCGGGCCACGGCGCAGCACGCCGAGGACGCTATCCGCCAGGTCGACGCCATTACCGGTGCCTTGGCCGAGCGCCTGGAAGGCGATGGTTTCGATCACATCGACCGGCCCCGCCTGCATGCCTTGCTGGCCCAGCAAAAACGCATCATGCCGCAGTTGCACGGGCTTTTCGTTTACGGCCCGGACGGCAGCTGGATCGTCACTGATCAGGCGGCCATCCCGCCCAAGGCCAATAACGCCGACCGGGACTACTTCGCCTATCACCGCAGCCATAACGACCCTGGTGTACATATCGGTTCGGTGGTGCGCAGCCGTTCCACCGGCGACCTGATCATTCCTATTTCCAGGCGCCTGGAGCATGCCGACGGCAGCTTCGCCGGCGTATTGCTTGGCACCATCAAAGTGGCGTGGTTCGTGCGTTACTACGGCGACTTCAAGATCGACGAGCGCGGCGCGCTGGTGCTCGCCAAGCGCGACGGCACCCTCCTGGTACGGCGCCCGTTCGTGGAACAGGTGATAGGCCGAAGTCTTGCCAACAGTGAGATCTTCCGCAACCACTTGCCGTATGCCACAGAAGGGGTAGCCGAGGCGGTAGCGGTCGTCGACGGTACCCCTCGGCTGTATGGCTATCGCGCGTTGTCCAGCTACCCGTTGGTCGTGGAAGCGGGGCTGTCGCGTGAATCCATTGTCGCGCCCTGGCGGTACGATGCGATCAAGTCGGTGGCGGTCTTGCTGCTGTTGTTGGTGGGGCTGGCAGCGTTTGGCGGTGTGGTGCTGCGCCAACTGCGCGAGCGGATCGTGATCGAGCGGGCGCTGCTCCAGGCTCACCAGACGCTGAAAGCGTTGGCCTTGACCGACAGCCTTACAGGGCTGGGTAACCGTCGGCGGCTGGATGGCGTGTTCGAACCTGAACTGCGCCGTGCACGGCGCCAAGGCTATCCCCTGGCACTGGTGATGCTGGACCTGGACTACTTCAAGGCCTACAACGACCACTACGGTCACCCGGCTGGCGACCAGTGCTTGCGACGCTTTGCCGAGGTGCTGCAACAGGCCTTGAAACGGCCGGCCGATCTGGCGGTGCGCTATGGTGGGGAGGAATTCACGCTGTTGCTGCCAGATACCGATGGCCGTGGCGCGGAACTGCTGGTGCAGGAGTTACAGCAGCTGTTGCGCCGTCAGGCGCTGGAACATGCCGCCAGCCCATTGGGAAGGGTGTCTTTCAGTGCCGGGATCGCGGTGGTCGACCTGGCGCGGGAGGGGGGCACTGTCGAGGCGCTGGTCGCGGCGGCTGATGGGGCGTTGTACCAGGCCAAACAGCAGGGGCGAGATGGGTATTGCGTGGCCGGAAGTGTGGCGGCAGGGCAGAATTGCTGACCTGGCTGGAGATCGCGGGGGCGCCATGCGGCGCGATGAAAACTAGAGCCCCACGTTCAGACGCATTGCACAACGCCCGAGAAGACCGTGAGCATGCTCGCTGGCCAGGATGCCACGGAGTCGTTCGCAAAGCCGGCTTTCCTGAAGCATCTCAAACCCGAAACGGGCATAAAACGGCGCATTCCAAGGCACATCCACAAAGGTGGTCAGCGTCAGCTCGCGGACACCGGCGCAGCGCCCTGCATCGACCACTTGCTGCAGCAACCGGCGCCCGACACCTTGCCCTTGGGCCTCCTGGCGCACCGATATTTCATGAAGGTGCAATGCCTGATCCGCCAGCCGGGCGCAGGCAAAACCCACAATGCGCCCAGTCGCGTCCTGCGCCACCCAACTACCCCCTGCCTCGACGAAAGCCCTGTGCGCCGCGCAATCCATGACGTCGCCTTGCGCCAGCCAGGCCAGTGCCGGCCAACTGACAAAAGCCTGGGCTGCCGAGCGCTCGACGTCCGGCAGCCACGTGATGTCTGGTTCAAGGGTAGGGCGGATAAGCATGAATCACTCCTGTCGTTCTAATCCGTCGCCAGCACCTGCGGCTGTAATTGCCAGCGCACCGAGCTTACACCTTTCTCCAGGCTGACCCTGCTGACCAGGCGCTCCAGTTGCGCCGGCGCCTGCGCGGTGCCCAATAGCTCAGCGCGCACTTCCAGGCGCGCAGGGTTGTCCAGGTCCTGGCTCTGCAACGACTGCAGGCGCAGCTGTGGATCGCCCAGGCTGTGCAGCATCAGGCTACGCACCTGGATCTCGTCCTCGCCGCGGCAGACGATACGGACTTCGAAGTGCTGTTCCACCTCGCTGGCCGGCACCACGTCCTGACGGTCCAGGCGCTGGGCGATATCACGCAACAGGATGTTGGCGCAGAGCACCACCAGGCTACCCAGTGCCGCCTCCATCATCAGCCCAAGGCTGCACAGCACGCCGACCGCAGCCGTGCACCACAAGGTGGCCGCGGTGTTCAGGCCACGTACATTGAAACCATCGCGCATGATGACGCCACCGCCGAGAAAGCCGATGCCCGACACCACATAGGCTGCGACCCGCGACGCATCGGCAGGCGCCATGCCTGGCACCGCCTGGGTCATCAATACGAACAGGCAGGCACCGGTACTGACCAGCGCATTGGTGCGCAGCCCGGTCAGGCGTTGGCGCAATTGCCGTTCGGCACCGATCAGCGCCCCCAGCACCAGGGCAATGCTGACGCGCAGCAGAAATACTTTCCAATCCATAGCAAACCTCTTCCGCAGGCACACGCCCGCATGAACGCCATCAGTTGGCGCGGTTGAAATAACCAGAAATTGCGCAGGACCACGTGGAGGGAAGGAGAAGCGGGGGTTACAGGAAACCACCGTCTTGCCAGAGCGGCCAGACAGGGCAGAACACTGCCGGGCTAGCGCGCCACGCGGGCCTGTCGCAAGCGACTGGGGCTACTGTCCAAGGCAGGTCTCCTGTTGAGGAAGGCAAAATTGCGTCGCGGACCATACGCCGCAGGGCAGAGCAGGTCAAGGGCAAAAACATGACAATGGCTTCATCCGGGAACGGCCTGCTGCCGGTCACGCCCACATGGAAAAAACCCTGGGCAGCCGGTAACCTTGCGCCTTCCTTTGCCATCACCCGGACCGTTCCATGCTGTTCAATCTCGCCATATTGTTCGGCACCCTGGTGGCCATGGAGGGCGTTGGTACGCTGGCTCACAAGTACATCATGCATGGCTGGGGCTGGTGGCTGCACCGATCGCACCATGAGCCACACCTGGGCATGCTCGAAACCAACGACCTGTACCTGGTGGCCCTGGGGCTGATCGCCACGGCGCTGGTGGCGCTGGGCAAAAGTGGTTATGCGCCTTTGCAGTGGGTGGGCGGTGGTGTGGCAGGCTATGGAGCACTGTATGTACTGGCCCACGACGGTTTCTTTCACCGGCACTGGCCGCGCAAGCCGCGGCCGGTCAACCGCTACCTGAAACGCTTGCACCGCGCGCACCGCTTGCACCATGCGGTGAAGGGGCGCACGGGGAGCGTGTCGTTCGGGTTCTTCTATGCGCCGCCGCTGAAGGTGTTGAAGCAGCAATTGCGCAGCAGGCGCAGCCAATCGTGACGCATCCCTGGCACGCCCGGCACCTGCCGGGCATCGGGTGAAATCAGTTCACGGTTTCACCCTTGGGCTCAGCCGCCACATGCCCGCGGCTCACCCACCAGCCAAACCCGGCCGCGGTAAAGAACATGATCAAGCTGTACAACGCAGCCGGCACCGCCATGGTCGCGTTGTTCAGCAGCGAAGGGCTCAACGCCAGGGCAATCGCCAAGGTCCCGTTATGGATGCCAATTTCCATACCAATGGCAATCGCCTGGCGCTTGGAAATGTTCAACAGCCGCGGCACCCAATAGCCCACCGTCAGGCTCAGCAGGTTGAACAGCAGCGCCGCCAGGCCCACCACCGGTGCGTACTCGACCACTGTCTGCCAGTCCTTGGCCAATGCCAGGACGATGGTGAAGGCCAGGAACAGCGCAGCCACCAGCTTCATCGGTTTTTCCATGCGCGCAGCGAACGCCGGGGCGAAATGGCGAATCAGCATGCCCAGCGCCACCGGCAGCAAGACGATGGCGAACACCTGCATGACCTTGGCGAACTGCAGTGGAATAGCCTGGTCCGAGGCCATGAACCAGCTCAGCGACAGGTTCACCAGCAACGGCATGGTCAGGATCGCGATCAGTGAGTTGACCGCCGTCAGGGTGATGTTCAACGCCACGTCACCGTGGGCCAGATGGCTGAACAGGTTGGCCGTGGTACCGCCCGGCGAAGCAGCCAGCAGCATCAACCCCACTGCCAGGGCAGATTCCAGGCCAAAGCCGTTGGCGATCAGGAAGCACACCAGCGGCAACAGCAGGATCTGGCACACCAGGCCCACCACCACGGGCTTTGGATACTTCACCACGCGCGCGAAGTCAGCCAGGGTCAACGACAACCCAAGGCCAAGCATGATGATGCCCAGGGCAAGCGGCAGAAACGCAGTGAGCAGGGGCGAGGCGGTCATGAGTGGTCTCTCGGGCGAAGGATCTGAAGCAGTGTAGGTCGGCCTTGATTGATAGCTAATTGCAAAGGGCCAGCTCTTGGTAACCGTTTGTTACCACGTGCAGCGGCTGGCGAGGCTGCATGCCGCATTGCAGCAGGCATGCTGGCGAAGTAGCATTCCGTTTTTACCTTAGGATTAGCCTGATATGCCGTTCCAGCAAGGTCTGCTTGCCACCCCGGTGCCGGCCCACGCCCGTCACCTGTTCTTCACCCTGCAGTCGCCCGAGGCGTTGCCTGCCGCGCTGGATGCCTTGCTGCCGCAGGTCGATGGCAAACAGTTGCTGCTGGGCGTAGGCGCCCCCTTGGCCAAGGCCCTGGGCCGGGAAATACCAGGCCTGCGCCCGTTCCCGCTACTGGATGCCGCGGTTGAGAACCCCAGCACCCAACACGCCCTGTGGCTGTGGCTGCGTGGCGACGAACGTGGCGACCTGCTGCTGCGCACCCAGGCCCTGGAGCAGGCGCTGGCACCCGCCCTGAGCCTGGCCGACAGCGTTGATGGCTTCCTGCACCGGGGCGGCCATGACCTTACCGGTTATGAAGACGGCACCGAAAACCCGACAGACGAAGAGGCGGTGCAAGCGGCCATTGCCGCAGATGGCTCCAGCTTTGCCGCGTTCCAGCTGTGGAAGCACGACCTGCAATACTTCAAGTCGCTGCCCCAGGCAGACCAGGACAACATCATCGGCCGTCGCTTGAGCGATAACGAAGAACTCGACGACGCCCCCGCGTCCGCGCACGTCAAGCGCACCGCCCAGGAAAGCTTTGAACCCGAGGCGTTCATGGTCCGTCGCTCGGTATCCTGGGCCGACCAACGCGGCGCCGGCCTGGCTTTCGTCGCCCTGGGCAAGAGTTTCGAGGCATTCGAGGTGCAGCTGCGGCGCATGAGTGGCCTGGAAGACGGCATCATCGACGGGCTGTACCGCTTCAGCCGCCCGCTGACGGGGGGCTACTACTGGTGCCCGCCAATGAGCGAGACGGGTGTCGATCTAAGCCCCTTGCTGCGGGCCTGATCTCTAAACATCCAGATACAGAAACACCCGCAGGCGAGGGACAGAGCGGCTAGGCTTGAAAATTTCCGATTCATGACGGGAGATTTTCCATGTACGCACGTCGTGAAGTCCTACGCGCAGGTGCAACATTGGGATTGCTGGCCGCCGCCAGCCCTTGGCTGCACGCTGCCGCGCCGGCGGGTTTGCTTGCGCGCAAAGTCCCGTCCACCGGTGAAGCGTTGCCGGTGATCGGTGCCGGTACTTCGGGCAGTTTCGAGGTAGAAAACGGTTCGCCCCAGTACCTTCAGCTCAAAACGGTGCTCAAGGCATTTTTCGAAGGCGGCGGCCGGGTGATCGACACCTCGCCCAACTACGGGGGCGCCGACAGCATTCTCGGCCAGTTGCTGGAAGAGGGCGGCTGGCACCGCCAGTGCTTCCTGGCCACCAAGATCGCCGCCAATAGCCGGGCTGAAGCCCAAGCGCAGTGGGCCGGCAGCCTCAAGAGCCTGCGCACCGACAAGGTCGACTTGCTGCAGATTCACAACCTGCGTGACTGGCAGACGCAGCTGCCTTATGCCCGCGAGCTGAAGCAGCAGGGCGGGACACGTTATGTCGGCATCACCCATTACCTGAACAGTGGCCACGACGAAGTCGCCCGTATCGTGCGCAGCGAGCCGCTGGACTTCATCCAGATCAACTACTCGGTCAATGCGCCGGACGCTGCCCGGGAACTGCTGCCGCTGTGCCAGGACAAGGGCGTTGCGGTGTTGATCAATCGGGCCTTCGACGATGGCCGGCTGTTCGCCCGGGTCAAAGGCCAGGCCTTGCCGGGCTGGGCCGCCGAAGCAGGCATCGGCAGCTGGGCACAGCTGTTTCTCAAGTTCGCCATCAGCCACCCGGCAGTGACCACGGTCATACCCGCTACCAGTCGGCCTGACCGCCAGCTCGATCAGCTCAAGGCCGGGCATGAGCCAATGCTCACCCAAGCGCAGCAACAGGCGCTGATCACACAGTTTGCCTGACATCATGCAAGCCTGGCGGCGGCGCCTGGACCAAGGGCTGAACATTCAGCCTGGTGAGGGGCCGGCGGTCATCGCCGGCTTGTTGCTGTTCTACCTGCTGTTCACTGGTTACTTCATGCTGCGCCCGGTACGCGAAACCATGGGCGTTGCCGGTGGCGTGGAAAACCTGCAGTGGCTGTTCACCGGCACCTTCATTGCCACGTTGGCGTGCCTGCCGCTGTTTGGCTGGCTGGCCTCCAGGGTGCAGCGCAGGCATATCCTGCCTTGGACTTATGGTTTTTTCGCCAGCAACCTGTTGCTGTTCGCGGCACTGTTGGCCGGTAACCCTGACGATCTCTGGACCGCCCGGGCGTTCTATATCTGGCTGTCGGTGTTCAATTTGCTGACGATCTCGCTGGCCTGGAGCGTGCTCGCCGATCTGTTTTCCACCGCCCAGGGCAAGCGGCTGTTCGGTCTGCTGGCAGCCGGGGCCAGCCTGGGCGGGCTCAGTGGCCCCGTGCTTGGCACGTTGCTGGTGGCGCCGCTCGGCCATGCCGGGTTGTTGGTGCTAGCGGCGGTGCTTCTGCTGGGCAGTATCGGCGCGACACTGTTCCTGCAACGCTGGCGAGCACGCCAACCCATTGCGATGCAAACCGAACACCAGGGCTCGCGGCCACTGGGTGGCAACCCGTTTACCGGCGCCGGCGCCGTACTGCGCTCGCCCTATCTGCTAGGCATCGCTTTGTTCGTGGTATTGCTGGCCAGCGTCAGCACGTTCCTGTACTTCGAGCAGGCGCGTATTGTCAGCGAAACCTTCACTGACCGCACCCGGCAGACACAGGTGTTCGGCCTGATCGACACGGTTGTGCAGGCCCTGGCCATCCTCACCCAGGTCTTTCTTACCGGGCGTCTGGCCCGTCGGCTGGGTGTCGGTGTGTTGCTGGTTGCAGTGCCGCTGATAATGGCTGCCGGCTTCTTGTGGCTGGCACTGGCCCCGGTGTTCGCCCTGTTTGTGGTGGTGATGGTGGTGCGGCGGGCAGGTGAATACGCATTGGTGCGGCCAGGGCGGGAGATGCTGTTCACTGTGCTGTCCGCCGAGGACAAGTACAAAGCCAAGAACTTCATCGACACCGTGGTCTACCGTGGCGGCGATGCGCTGAGCGGCTGGGTCAAGCGTGCGCTGGACGTGATGGGCGAACACCCGCAATTGGCGATGCTCATCGGCGCGTTGCTTGCCGTGGGCTGGGGCGCGACAGGCGCTTGGCTGGGCCGCCGGCAGGCGCGCATGGATAGCCCGCCGCACCACTGACACGCGCACCAAATATGGCGATGCCGCTTATTTAACGCCACCGGTCCGAACCTCTCGTAATAAAGCGAATCTGCCGATATCGCCGAACTCCGAATCTGTGTACGGCATCTTGCCGTGCATTCCGAAGTCATATGAGGTTTGAACACCATGGCCACTAAAGACAACAGCCGCACCGGCAATCAACAAGGCAGCCAAGGCGGTAACAAGAACCCGGGCAATTTCGCCAATGACCGTGAAAAAGCCTCCGAAGCCGGTCGCAAAGGCGGCCAGTCCTTGGGCGGCAACATGCCCCACGACCGCGAGTCGGGCCACAAGGGCGGCCGTTCGTAACTGACCGAGGCGCAGTGCCGGGGCGACCTGGCACTGCAATTATCCAAGGGGGTACTCCATGCGCCTGACTCCACTGATCATCCTGATGGGTTCGCTGAGCTTGGTCGGCGGCTGTTTCGACCGCGACAATGACCACCCTGGTAAAGATTCCGACCCCAGTAAACCTTCGCTGCAGATGCAGCAACCTGATGCCAAGCCTGCACCGCAGCCTGCGCCCGACCCCGAGCCGATGCCGGGGCAGAAGCCGAGCCAGTAAGAAGACAAGGAGCACGGTATGACGGTGATGAACCGCAATACTGCAAGCGCTGCGCAAGTGGTCACCGAATCGACCAGCCTGCGACAACGCTACCAAGCGCTGCTCGCAGGCCAGGATGCTGGCAGCGGCTCATGGCTGGAGGAACAACTGGCGGGTGCCGCGAGCATGCCGGACGACTTGCCCGACACACCGGCCGAGTTGCCGGCCTGGAGCAAGAAGCATACCGCCGAGGTCGCCAAGGCCTACACCGTTTACCGGGCACAACGCCGTCAAGGTATGCCCCGGCGTTACTTTTCCAACCGCGCCCACGCATTGTGGTTCCTGCAACAGGTTGCGCCTACCAAGGCCGTGGATGGCGCCTGGCTACAGGGCACCCTGCATCACTGGCGCGATCCGCGTTACCACGGGCTGATTCGCACCTATCTGGAAGAGCTCGGCAACGGTGATCCACGCTGCAACCATGTGCTGATCTATCAGCGCCTGCTTGCTCGCCTGGGTTGCGTAGAGGCCATGCCCCTGGATGACACGCGGTATCTGCAAGGGGCCCTGCAACTTGCCCTGGGGCAGCACTGCGACACTCACCTGCCAGAGGTGGTTGGCTACAACCTCGGTTATGAGCAGCCACCGCTGCATCTGCTGATCACCACGTACGAGCTGGCCGAACTGGGCATCGACGGGCAGTATTTTCAGCTGCATGTGACCATCGACAATGCCGCCAGCGGCCACGCCCGCCTGGCAATTCAGGCGCTGAACCAGCTAAGCCCCGCGCATGATCCGCAGGCGTTCTACGCCAGGGCGCGCTTAGGCTACCGCCTGAATGACCGGGGTATCGCCACGCCAGACCTCATCCGCCAGTTCGACCTGCAAGGCGAACTGTTTGCAGCCCTTGAACGCAAGCGGGTCTATGGCCAATTGATGCATGCCGACCATTGCCGCCTGCAGCAGCGCACGATCAATCAATGGCTGGCCGAACCCGGCGCCATGCCCGCATTCGTTGCCGCATTACAGTCTCATGGCTGGATCCGCAGAGGGCAGCCGCCAGCGAACAGCCGCTGGTGGACGCTGATCGACGGGCCGACGGCGGCGATGTTCGGAGTTTTCAACGCCTATGAAAAACAGCTATGGCATGACTGGATCGCCGACGATTGGCAGCCGTCCATCCGCCGCGTATCACCTGGCAGTTGGGGGCTGCCTGAGGAGCCTGAAGATATACCCTATGACGCCTTGAATATGGACCCCAAGGCCTTGATCCAGAGGATGGCCGGCAACCGCCACGCCACCCCAGACGGATTGTGTGCCACGCGCGCCTACATGCGCGTAACCGGGCTGCGCCAGGAGGAACCGCGTTGATGATGCTCACTCACAGGCAAATCGAGGCAGACCAGGCGTTGCTACAACTGGGACAGCGCCTGCGCGCCGATGGATACCGCTTTACCTGCGTGACACCCGCCACCCACGCGCGCGTCAATGCCCGCGAGGGCTGCGGGCAGGCCAGCACCCTGCGCGATATATTCGGCTGGAGCCGACCTTTCGAGCCAGGTTTGCTGTCGGCAGATCAGTTACTGTTGCTCGAACGTGCGCAGGCGTTGGGTGCCCAGGGTGAACGGCTGATCAGCACGGTACGCTGGTCCAGCCTGGATGAATTTCTGTTGCTGCATTCGGCGTTTCCAACCGACGCCAGCGATGCCGTGTTCTTCGGCCCGGACAGTTACCGCTTTGCCCAAGTCATTCACGAGCACCTTCAGCACTGCCCCGCGCGGGTCGAGCATGCAGTGGATATCGGCTGTGGCAGCGGGGTGGGCGCCTTGCTGATTGCTCGCGCCGCCCAGCACGCTCAGGTCAGCGCCGTTGACATCAACCCCCTGGCGTTGCGCTATACGGCAATCAATGCAGCCTTGGCGGGTGTGAGTAACCTGTCGGTCGAGCCCAGCGACTTGCTGGACGGTATCAGCGGTACGTTCGACCTGATCGTTGCCAACCCGCCCTACATGCTTGACCCCAACGCCCGCATCTACCGTCACGGTGGCGGCGCGCTAGGCGTCGACCTGTCGCTACGTATCGTGGAGCAGGCTCGCGATCGGCTGAGCCGCCACGGTACGTTGCTGCTATACACAGGGGTGGCCATTGTCGAAGGCCGCGATGCCTTGCTCGAAGCCATCCGCCTGCGTCTGGCCGGTCCGGATTGGGCTTGGGTGTATCGGGAAATCGACCCCGACGTATTTGGCGAGCAACTGGCTGAACCAGGCTACGAACAGGTCGAGCGCATCGCCGCCGTGGCGCTCACCGTTACCCGCAGCCGCTGAGGCAGCATGATCCGGCCCTGTACGTTCGGCATCGAGGAAGAGTACCTACTGGTGAACCTGGGCTCGGGTCAGGTTCCGGCCACACCGTCACCCGCGGTGATGGGGCGCTGCCGTGAAGCGCTGGGCCGCTATTTCGCCCAGGAAATGTTCCGCAGCCAGATCGAGCTGGCGTCGCCGGTGTTCACCAACCTGTATGAAGCACGTGAGTTTCTCCAGCGCAACCGTCAGCGGCTGCGCGTGGCATTGGCCGAAGAGGGGATGGGGCCATACGCTGCGGCAAGCCACCCCTGCGCCGCGTGGCTGCTGCAGAAGCCCGCGGCACAAGGGCACTATAAGCAGCTGTTCGACGACTACCGCCATGTGGCAAGGCGTAGCCTGCTCAATGGCCTGCATGTGCACGTTGGCGTGCCGCCAGCTTGTGACCGCATGCAACTGATCAACCGCCTTCTGCCCTGGTTACCGTTGTTACTGGCGTTGAGCACTTCGTCGCCCCTGTGGGCTGGCCAGCCTACCGGGTACTTGAGCTATCGCCGAGTGATCTGCGGTGAGTGGCCACACATGGGCTTGCCCGAAGCATTGCCCGACTGGGCCGCCTATGAGCGCTACCGTGCCCTGTTGCAGCGAACCGGTGCACTGGCTCCCGATGGCGACCTTTGGTGGGCACTCCGGCCTTCGCGGCGCTATCCGACAGTGGAGTTGCGCATCTGCGATGGCTGCCCGAATCTGGAAGACGTTCTGTGCATTGCAGCACTGTTTCGCCACCTGGTTGAACACAGCATTGCCTACCGCCATGACCCGCTACCCTGCAGCCGCGAATTGCGCTGGATCGCCCAGGAGAACTACTGGCGTGCCATGCGCCATGGGCGCCACGCACAATTCATAGGTTGTCACGAGCAGCAGCCGGTCACGGCGCAAGGCTGGCTCGCCCAACTGCAGGCCCAGCTACCCATAGACAGCGCGGACGCCGAGCGCGCCTGCCAGCACGCCCTGCACGTGCTGCGCCATGGTACCCATGCCGATCAGCAATTGCGCTGCCTGGCACAGGCCAGGGCAGACGGGCTTGGCAAAGGGCAGGCGCTACGCGCCGTGGTGGCTGCCGGGACTTGCATTTAGCCCGGGTTGACCGACAATGGCCGCGCCCTTTGCAGCCACTCGGAAACACCTGCTCCATGATGCTTATCAAGCAATTCCCCGACATTTCCCTGAATGACACGCTGTTCGTCTTTGCGCTTGAGGCCGAGGCTGGCGATGTCTTTACCGAGGTGAACACCGTGTTCACCGGCATTGGCAAGGTCAATGCCGCAATCGCCCTGACCAAGGCGATCGCCACGCGCAGGCCCAAGCTTATCGTCAACCTGGGCTCGGCTGGCAGCCAGCGTCATGGCAAGGGCGAAGTCGTGTGCTGTAACCGCTTCGTACAACGCGACATGGATGTGACCGCGCTGGGCTTTGCCCGTTATGAAACACCCTTGTCCGACACCCCGGTGGTACTCGAACACGGGGCGGCAATACCCGGCCTGGCTGTGGAAACCTGTGGCAGCGGTGACAGCTTCGAGATCAACCATGGCGACGCGCCTTACGACGTGGTCGACATGGAAGCCTACGTGCTGGCATTGATCGCGCGGGGTGAAGGTATCCCGTTCGTGTGCCTTAAATACATTTCCGATGATGCCGGCAGCGAAGCCGCGGGGGATTGGGCGGTACAAGTGCACCTGGCGGCCGAAGCGTTCAAGCGGGTGCTGTTCAGCCAGGCGTGACGGTTGCCGCAGGGCAGGGCAGCTAAACCTTTGTCGCCCGACGCAGTCACTTCTGGTATCAGCAGGCAACCCTGGGAGCACCCTCATGGCTCGGGCAATCTGGAAAGGCGCCATCAGTTTTGGCCTTGTGCACATCCCCGTGGCACTCAATACCGCCGTGCGCACCGAGCGCGTGGACTTCGACTGGCTGGACAAGCGCAGCATGGAGCCGGTCGGCTACAAGCGGGTGAACAAGGTGACCGGCAAGGAAATCGACAAGGACAATATCGTCAAGGGCGTAGAGTTCGAGAAGGGCCGCTATGTGGTGATCAGTGAGGAGGAAATCCGCAAGGCCCGGCCCGAAGCGACCCAGACGATCGACATCTTTTCCTTTGTGGAAGCGGGCGATATTCCGCTGCAGCATTTCGATACGCCGTACTACCTGACCCCGGACCGCCGTGGCGGCAAGGTGTATGCCTTGCTGCGCGAGACGCTGGAAAAGACCGGCAAGGTGGCACTGGCCACCGTGGTATTGCATACCCGGCAGCACTTGGCGCTGCTGCGGCCTCTGGACCATGCGCTGGTGATGATCACCTTGCGCTGGCCTGAAGAGGTGCGCGGGCTGGAAACGCTGGAGCTGGATGCCAGCGTGACCGACAGCAAGGTGGAGAAGCGTGAGCTGGAGATGGCCAAGCGCCTGGTAGAGGACATGAGCGGGCCCTGGAAGCCTGAGGATTATCATGACGCCTTCCGCCAGACGATCATGGACCTGGTGGAAGAGAAGGCCAGCAAGGGCAAGATCGAGGCGGTGGAGAAGGGCGACACAGGGGCGGCCGAGAAAGGTGCGGACATCCTCGACCTGACCGAACTGCTCAAGCGCAGCCTGGGTGGCAAGAAACCGGTGAAGAAGACGCGAAAGGCTTCATGAACACGGCCAATGCCATTGAGTTCAAGACTGCGCCTGCAACCCAGCCAGGTAATCACCAAACCCCTCGCGGGCGCGGCTGTCACGTCGACTGCTGGTGGCCACACTATGCCTGGCGGTCCAGACGATCTGGGCGCCGCTGGCCTGTAGGTCGCTGACCAGCTGCACATCTTCATGCGCCGCGAGGGGCTGAAAGCCACCCACACGCTCATAGGCATCGGCACAAACCCCCAGGTTTGCGCCGTGCACATGCCGATGCCCTTCACACGCCTGGTAGCGGCTCTGGTACAGCTTGCGCAGCGCGGCTGTCTGCCAGGGTTGCCAGTACTCGACATGCACGGTGCCGCAAACCACCTCGGCGCTACAGGCCAGCTGCGACAGCAGCCAGTGCGCCGGGACCCGGCTGTCCGCATCGGTGCACGCCAGCCATGTGGCGCCACGCTCGACCATGTGCGCGGCCCCCACACGACGTGCCATGCCGACATTACCGGCATCCACCTCCAGCGTGTGTACACCGAAACGCCGCGCCACGGCGGCGCTGCCGTCGCTGCAGCGGTCCAGTACCACCAGCACTTCTACGTGCAGTCCCGCTTGCTGCGCCTGCCGGGCAGCCACCAGCACCGCCCGCAGGCATCGCCCAAGGCGGCGGGCTTCGTTATGTGCAGGGATGACAACGGCAATCATGGGCACGTCTCGTCGAGATCGACGACGCTTGGCTGGCATGACCAGTATTCCAGCAAAAAGTCCGCCTCTTCATGCCGAAACTGCTGATGCAACGGCAAATGTCGGGTCAATAGGCGGTGCACTTCGCGACCGTCCTGCGGGCAACCCGCGATAGGGTGCTTCCAGTGGCAGGCCAGCAGCGCACCGTCGTAGCTGAGGCTGGCCACCGATTGTTCGATCACCTGCAGCCAGTCGGTGGGATCAAGGTAGTAACCCACCTCGCTGAGCACGATCAGGTCAAAGCGGCCGCCGGGCCAGTCCCCCGGTAACCGGGCCCGTTCGACCGAGGCATTGTGCACGTGAGCCAGGCGTTCACGGGCCAGGCCTACGGCCGTCGGGTCCAGGTCCTGGCACAGCAGTTCGGCACAACGCTCGGCCAGCAGCGCGCTGAGCTCGCCATTTGCGCAAGCAGGCTCGAACACGCGCTGATAGCACTGGCGTGGCAGGCTGGCCATCACCAGCTCGCGTTTGCGCCTCTCGTACCAGCGGGTGCGAAAGGCCCAAGGGTCTTCATTGGTGGCGTATAGCTCGGCAAAATACTGTGGATCGAGGCTCATGACAGCTCCATTCAAAGGAACACCAGTTCGAAAGGTTGCAGAAGGCAATCCAGCAGGTGCGGCGGTAGCACCGGCGGCTGCTCGCCGTCCGGCTGCAGCTGGCTGGCGTGGGCGGCCAAGGCCTTGCGCTTGCGTGCCAGACGGCTTTCATCAAGCTGCACGCGGTGCGCACGGGGCCATGGCAGGCGCGGGTCGTCAGGCTCAGCCCAGTGCCAGGCCCAGACCGGTACCTCAGCCAAGTGCACCCCACGGGTTGCCGCCGCCTGCGCAGCGGCGCGGCCGACGGCCTCGTGATCGCAATGGCCGTCACTGCGCCAGGTGGCCATCAGCAGGTCATCGGCGCGCAGTAACTGGGTGAGGTGACGGGTCAGAAACGCTTCTTCGCGCGGCAACTGGCCGTCCTTCAGGTGGAGCCTGCGCCAGTCCAGGCGTTCAAGGTCCAGGTCGAGCTGTTGCAGGGCCAGTCGGCTTTCCTGGGGGCGCTGGCGGCGCAATCGATGTTCGGTCCAGTGACTGGAGCCGGGGTGGCTGCCTTCGCCGTCGGTGGCGGAGATCAGCACCAGCTCATCCTCACGCCCCTTGAAGCCCGCCAGCAGGCCGCCAGCCATGAGAATTTCGTCATCCGGATGCGGCGCGATCAATACCAGCCGGCGCCCCGGCGGGCACAGTTGGCGTGAGTCGAGCCAGGTCGCACGCGCCAGGTGCGCGCTTTGCTGCCAGGCTGCCCAAGGCGTGCCGCCCGCGGACTGGATCAGGTTCTGGCTCATAGTTGCCACACCCCGGCTGGCAACTGGGCCAGTTGCTGGCCCAGCATCGCCAGATCACGCTCGGCGTGGCTCTGACGCAGGAACACCGGCAGGTCGGCGCTCAGCCGGGCAAAATGACTGCTGCGACAGAACGGCGTGGCCCCCAAGGCACGCCCGACGTGGCTGATGACCTGCTCTACGGCCTGTTCTACCTGGGCGCGGGTGCGGCGAACTTCGAAACTGGCATCCACACCGGGCTGTTGATCGATCCAGGCAGCACATTCACGCAGTGACGCACGGGCGCCATGCAACGCAGCGTCCACAGCGCCCAGATGCGCATCGGCATGCGGGTCTGGGCGAGGTTTGCGGCAATGTTCACGCAGGTAATCCGCCAGCGCCTCGGCTGCGCCGTACCAGCAGGCGGCGATACCCGCACCGCCTTGCCAGAAGCCAGGGCGCGAGAGGTATTGGCCTGGCGTGCCGATGAGCGTGCCTGGGGTATCGTTGAACGCCACCTCGACACTGGCGGTAGTGGCCATGCCAACGGCCTGCCAGTGCTCAATGTTCAGGCCCTGGCTTGGCTGTGACAGCTCGATTGCCACCAATTGCGGCTGCTCGGCCTCATCCCAGGCAGTAATCAGCGCGCGATCGATCTGCAAGGCACCGGAACACCAGGCCTTGGTGCCGTTGAGACGCACCTGGTCGCCGTCGCGCGCTGTGATGTGGACCCGCGCATCGGGTGGCTCTGCCGCCCACACGCCCCAGATGCCGTCGTTGGCGTGGTGCGCTGCGCCGCATTCCGCCAGGATCGCCAAGGCATCGGTATGGCCCTCATAGAGCTTGGCCAGTGCCAGGTCACAGCCGGCCACCCGTGCCAAGGTCTGCCAGCGACGCAAGGTGTTGCCTTGCCCCGGCAACGGTAGCAGGTCGAGGTGATCAGCTTGCAGCGCCTGGATCAGTTGCGGCAATTGGGTATCGAGGTTGAGCGGTAGCTGGCGTTCGCCAAAGGTGCGTAAAAGGCGGTCAAGGGTGGTCAGGTTGAAGTCCTGAACGATGCTCATGGGCGTGGCTCCCGGGTCGTGTCCAATCGCAGGGGCATCATCATTCGAGCCCTAGCTGCTTGCGCATGCGCGCGGTGATCGACTGGCGTACCTTGCCCATGTCGGCCCAAGGGTCGTCGACCTCCGCCAGACGCTCGTGCAGGTTTGTGATGTTCCATTGGTTGGCGGCCTTGATTTGCGCCAGTTCCTCACGCCAGATAGGTACCGATACTGGCAGCCCGTCACGGGCTCGCAGTGAATAGGCGCACGCCGTGGTAGCGCCCTTGCCGTTGCGCAGGTAGTCGATGAAAATGCGTCCCACGCGATTTTTCGGCCCCGACACCGCGCTCAGGCGGTCCGGAAACAGCTTGGCCAGGTAATTGACGATGGCGTGGCTGAAGTCCTTGACCTCGTCCCACCCGGCTCGCCGGGTCAAGGGCACAACCACGTGAATACCCTTGCCACCACTGGTTTTCAGGAACACCTTCAGGCCCAGTTCGTCCAGCAGGGTGAGGGTCAGTTGGGTCGCCTCCACCATGGCCTTCCAGGGCAGCGCAGGGTCAGGGTCCAGGTCGAGGACAAAACGGTCCGGTTTATCGAAATCCTTGTCTGTGGCGTTCCAGGTGTGCAGCTCCAGCATGTTCATCTGCACCGCACCCAGCAGCGTATCGGCGCGATTGATGACCATCGCTGCCTGGCCGGCCTCGGCCTTTTCGTAGCTGAGTACGTTGGGTATGTACATTTGGCCCGCGTTTTTCTGGAAGAACAGCTCGCCGCCCAGGCCGTCCGGGGCGCGCACCAATGCCACCGGGCGGTGCTTGAGCTGTGGCAGGATCCACTGGCTGATGCCAGCGTAATACTCGGCGACTTCGCGCTTGGTCACACCCGTGGTGGGGTCGATGACCCGGTCGGGGTGGGTCAGCCGCAGTTCACCCAGGTTCTCAGACGCCTTGGCCTGCTTGTTGCGGTTGGATACAGTTTTTGCGGGCATGGCGCGCTCCAGGTCAATGGCGGTTGCCGCCTTGTCATCGCGCAGGCCGTGGAACACCGAATGGCGCACGATGCCGTCACGGGTCATCTGGGCAAAGGCGACTTCCGCCAACAACTGCGGTCGCAGCCAGTGCACACCACGCGCTTCGGCTCCGGCAGGCGGCGAGGGCAGGGCTGGCCTGGCGATTTCCAGGGGCTTGAGCCGCGCGTGGATGCTGGCCAGTGTCGTGGCATTGAAGCCGGTACCGACCTTACCGGCATAGCGCAGCTCGCCACTGTCGTTGTCGTGCAGGGCCAGCAGCAGGGCACCGAAGCCGCTGCGGCTGCCTTTGGGGTCGGTGTAGCCGACGATCACGAATTCCTGGCGTTGCTTGCACTTGAGCTTGATCCAGTCCGGGCTACGGCGGCCGCTGTAGACACTGTCAACTCGCTTGCCGATCAGGCCTTCCAGCTTCAGCCGGCAGGCACTGTCGAGCAGTGACTGGACAGGTTCGTCGAAGTCGGCGGAATACTTGATGACGTCGCAATGGTTGTGCTCAAGCAGTTGGCGCAATGTATCGCGGCGGTTCTGCAGCGGTAGCTGTCGCATGTCCTGACCGCCCAGAAATGGCAGGTCGAACAGGTAATAGGTGATGCGTTCGTCGTGCTCGGTATCGAAGGCGTTCTGCAACGCCTGGAAGTCAGCCATGCCATTCTCATCAGCCACCACCATTTCGCCATCGAGCCAGGCCGAGTCGATGCCCAGCGCGCGCAGGGCGGCAACCTGCCGGGGCATCTTGCTGCTCCAGTCATGGCCGTTGCGGGTGAACAAGCGGATGTCCTGGCCCTCGATGCGGGCCAGAATACGGTAGCCATCGAACTTGACTTCGTAGCGCCAGTCGCCGCTGGGGGGAGAGTCCACCAACGTTGCCAGCTGTGGCTGTAACTGTGCTGGCAAGGGTGCAGCCTGAACTTTGTCGGCGCGTTTACGGCTGCTGCGCGGGGCAGTGGCTTTTTTTGCAGCGGATTTGCGTGGCACCAGCGTGCGCTCGCTGAGCACGCTGTCGGGCAGGGCCTCGACAATGCTGTACTCCGTTTCGCTGCGCGCCTGGGCGTCGTGCGACTTGACCAGCATCCATTGTTCTTTCTTGCCGGCCAGGTGGGTGCGAAACAGGTTCCACACGCCGCCTAGCTTCTCACCCAGCAGGCGGAATCGCAGCTTGCCTTTGGCGTAGGCTTCATGCGCGTCGCCTTCAGGCTCCCAGATACCGCGGTCCCAGACGATCACGTCCCCTGCACCATAGTGGCCTTCCGGGATATGGCCCTCGAAATCGGCGTAGTCCAGCGGGTGATCCTCCACATGCACCGCCAGGCGGCGCACCTTGGGGTCCAACGACGGGCCTTTGGGGATCGCCCAGCTTTTCAGGGTGCCATCGAGCTCCAGGCGGAAGTCGTAGTGCAAATGACTGGCGTCGTGTTTCTGGATGCAGAACTGCAGCGCATGGGCCCGTTTGCCACGTTTGCGTTTGCCGCTGGGCTCGGGTGTGGCGTTGAAGTCGCGCTTGCGCGCGTATTCCTGCAGGGGCTTGGCCATGGCGGGCTCCGGGCAGATCAAGGTCTCTAAGGTGGGAGGCGCCGGCCGAGGCGGTAGTTCAAAAAACTCTGAATCTTCCGTGAGCTGGTGTAGTCGACCGAATGAAGCCACCTGATGGAGAACGCACATGACCCGACCCGATGCACCTAAGCCATACACTCCCACCGAAATCGATGACATCGAAGACCGCATGGGCAGCGTGCATGAGCTGGATTTCGATGAACGCCTGGAAGAGCGCGAAGGGCGTGTGGGCGACGAGCGACCGGCCGCCGAGGTCGACCGTGAGTTTCCCCCCCGGCGCGTGGCGCAAAGTGGCATGACCGGCGGCGAGGCGCTGAGTGACAGCCTGCATGAGGACAATGTCACCTACGACGATTTGAGCCCGGACACCCTGCTGGACGAAACCGGTGCCCGCGACCCCCACGAACCGGGCGGCAGTGGCGGCCCGGCAGACCAGCGTCTGCGCGAGGTGGATGCCGATGAGATCGGTGGCGGCATTGGCCTGGACGAGGCCGAACTGGCCCGATCCGCGCCGCTGGACGGGGTGCCCTGGACCGATGAAGTGATTGACGACGAGGAGAGCAAGCCATGAACGATCAACGCTGCGCGTGTACGCACTGTTCCTGCACTGTGGATGCCAATGCCTTGCAGCGCGACGGCAAGGCCTATTGCTGCGAGGCCTGCGCCAGCGGCCACCGCAAGGGTGAGCCCTGCCGGATGCAGGACTGCCATTGTGGTGAGAAGCCGGGCGAGAGCGCGGTGGACAATGCGTTGGATGAAACCTTCCCAGCGAGTGATCCGATCTCGCCCTGAAGCAGAATAGGCGGGCTGCCCTTGCAGGCGATCGCCCCGCCCTTTGATCTAATTCTGGGAGCGGGCTTGCGCTGGCTCCCAGCCTTTTGCCCTAGTGGGTCTGCCAGACCCCGTTATTTCGCTCACAGTCACTACGGGCCTGGCCGAGGCTCGGGGTATCGTAATAGTAAGTGATCACCCGCGCATCCTTGGGCAACGCCGGCTTCTCGCCACCTATTGCCTTGGGATTGGCCAATGCCTCGGGGGTCAGTGGAGCGATGCAGCTGCCGACACTCCCATCGGCGCACCGCGCTATTTTGCTCTTTTCGCTATTGAGCATGTCCTTGCTTTCGTTGCTGCATGACCAGTTGATCGCTTCGGCGGGTATGTTGCTGTAGCTGTAACAGGTGTGCCGCTCCACCGGCGTCACGGCGTCGCTGGAGGAGCGAGTCAGCACATTGCAAGCTTCGGCCCAGACCTGGCCGCTGGCCAGGCTGGCAACCATCATCATCAAGGCAGGAACACGCATTTTCCACCTCCAGGGCACAAGGCCCTCGTCAGGTCTGAGCAGGCTTGTCGCGCCGGCGCATGGCTTTGGCGCGTTTTTCCAGGATCAGGTAGGTCACCACTGCCAACAGCAGCGGAATCAGGTAGTACAACGTGCGGTAGCCGAGCAGGGCAGCCACCAGCGTGCCCTGGGCCATCTGACCATGCAGCAGGGCCAGAAACACCGCTTCCAGCACGCCCAGCCCCGCAGGGATATGCGCCACCACACCGGCCACACAACTGATCAGCAGAATGCCGAGAATCGACGGGTAGAACGCTTCGCCCGGCAGCAGCCAGAAGATCAGCAGCGCCATCAGTGCCCAGTTGCTGGCACCCAGCGCCACCTGGCACAGCGCCAGACGCAGCGAGGGCAGCGTCACTTCGTGGTCGCGCCAGCACCAGGTGCGCTTCTTGGCAAAACCACAGGCCAGCAGGTAGCCGCCCGCAATCGCCAGCAACAGCAGGCCGATCAGGCGCAGGCCTGTAGTGCCCACCGCCCAGTTGCCGGGCATCTCGACCAGGCCCAGGGCAAATACGGTGCCGGCCAGCAGCATATAGCCCATCCAGTTGGTCAACAGCCCCAAGGTGAGGATTCGTGTAATGGTCGCGGTATCCAAGCCCAGCCGCCCATAAAGGCGGTAGCGCAAGGCAACCCCGCCTACCCAGGTAGTGAAATTGAGGTTAAAGGCGTAGCACACGAACGCGACGGGCAATACCTGGCGGGCAGGTAGCGTATGGCCGGTGTAAGCCCGGGCCAACACGTCGTAACTGGCAAACGTGAAGTAGCTGCACAACGCGATCGCCAAGCCGATGGCAAGGGTGCCAGGCTTGTAGGCGAGCAAAGACTGACGTACTTCGTTCCAGTCCAGATTGCGCGCCAGCAGGTACAGCAGCACAGGGATCAGGATCAGAAACGCGAGTGTGAACAGGCGTTTGCCCCACGTTTGCCAGCTTTTGCGCGCCATCAGGAGTTGCCCTCGTGCAAGTTGCCCTGGGGTTCGGCTTCCGGCTGCACCGAGCGCAAACGCTGCCGGTGCGCAGGGAACCAGCCCGCAATGCGCGGGAAGTGGCGGATCACGTGGAAGCACACGAAGATCAACGGTGCTCGCCACCAGTAGCCGCGAATCATGCGCTCCAGGGTGACCGGTTTGCATTGCTCGCTGGCCAGTGTCTGCAGATGCTGGTGCAGTTGCTGGTTGAAGGCCCGGTCACGAATGAACAGGTTGGCCTCCAGGTTGAACGACAGGCTCAGGGGGTCGAGGTTGCTGGAGCCGACGGTGGCCCATTGGTCGTCCACCAGTGCCACCTTGCCGTGCAACGGCCGCTGGCAGTACTCATGAATCTTCACGCCGTCGCGCAGCAGGTAGTTGTACAGCAGGCGCGACAGTGCGCGTACCCAGCGCATGTCGGGCTGGCCCTGCAAAATCAACCGAACCTCCACGCCACGCCGGGCCGCGTTGCGCAGCTCACGCATCAGCCGGTAGCCTGGAAAGAAATACGCATTGGCGACCACAATGCGTTGCCGGGCTTTACGAAACGCCTGAAGGTAGTGTGCCTCGATATCGGTGCTGCGCATGCCGTTGTCACGCTCGATCAACACAGCACTGCTGCTACCGGCGGGCTCGGTAACGGGGCGTACCGCACTGGGTGGCTGCAGCACGGGAGACATCAGGCGCTTACTGGCTGAATGTACCTGCGCCACTACCGGCCCAGTGACCTCCACGGCATAGTCCTGCTTGGCCATCGCACCAAAGTCGCCTAAATGGTCGGCGCTGTAGTTGATACCGCCGATGAAGGCCTGCTCACCATCGACCACCACGATCTTGCGGTGCAAACGGCGAAACAGGTTGGTGCGCATGCCCAACAAGCGGGGTTGTGGATCGAAGGCATGAAAGCTGACACCCGCGTCGGTCATCGCTGAAATGAATTCAGCCGGCAGCTCGGCTGTGCCGTAGCCATCCGCGACCACTTCCACGCGTACTCCGCGCCGGGCAGCCTCGATCAACACCTGCTGCAATTGCTTGCCCACTTTGTCGTCGAAGATGATGAAGGTTTCCAGCAATATTTCTTCCCGCGCCTGGGCCATGGCCTCGAACACGCGGGGGTAATACTGCTCGCCATTGATCAGCAACTGCACGCTGTTGCCGTCTACCCAAGGTCGGTTCACAGGTTGATCTCCGCAGCCAGTGGTACGTGGTCGGACAGATGCGACCACGGGTATTTGGACAGCACCTGGGCTGCGCCCGGCACCGCGTTTCGCAGGTAGATGCGGTCCAGGCGCAATAACGGCAGGCGCGCGGGGAAACTGCGCGCCGGGGTGCCGAAGGCCTCTGTCAGGTGTTCGCTCAGCACCGCGTCCGCCTTCAGCCGCCAGTCGTTGAAATCGCCGGCGATGATGACCGGCGCGTTGGGCGGCAGGCTGGCCAGCAGGTCGAGCATCAGCTTCACCTGGCGCTGCCGGTGGGATTCCCGCAGGCCCAGGTGCACGCATACCGCATGCACCTCGTCATGGCCCGGCACCTCCAGCTGGCAATGCAGCAGGCCACGCTGTTCATTGCCCTGCACCGAAACATCCAGGTTGTTGAAGCATCTGATGGGGAATTTCGACAACAGCGCGTTGCCGTGGTCGCCATGGGGATACACCGCATTGCGGCCATAGGCGAACTGCGGCCACATGCTGTCGGCCAGAAACTCGTACTGCGGCGTTTCGGGCCAGGCAGGGTGGCGCAAGGCGTGCTGCTGGTGACTGCCGTGCACCTCTTGCAAGAACACCAGGTCGGCGCCGGTGGCCCGTACAGCCTCACGCAACTCGGGCAAGATGAAGCGCCGGTTGAAGAAGGTGAAGCCCTTGTGCACATTCAGCGTCAGCACATTGAGCCGGCGTACAGCGGTCACCTTGTCGATGATGCAGCGTGGGGCGGGCAGGGTCCGGTTCACAAGGCCACCTCCGGCACCACGCCTGGCTCGGTCATCAGCTCATGGTCCAACGACAGCTTTTGCAGCAAGCGCCTGGCGTCGTAGGGTGCGTGAACCTTCTGGTCGTTGTCGAAGTAGCAGTACACATCGCGTGTCGCACGCCGAGGCGGCGGCCCAGGCACGATCAGGCGAGCATCGTCGGCCTGGCGGCCTTCACTCCATTGCTGGATACGCTCCTTCCAGCGGCGCAGCGCGCGTGCGGTATAGCCGCTGCTGTACAGCTCTACATCGCCGTGCAGACGCATGTAGACGAAGTCGGCAGTAACGTCTTCGACATAGGGCCATTTGCCGGCGCTGTCGGCAACCACCAAGGCCACGCGGTGCTTGCGTAACAGCTTGACAAACGCTTCGCAAAGGAAGCTCTCGTGGCGGATTTCCACGGCGTGACGCAAGCGAGCATTGCCCTTGATGGCAAGGCTGCCATTACCCTTCAGGCGCTCGGCGCAGCCTTGGGCGCGTTCACGGGCCGCTTCGCGTGTGTGTGGCAGCAGCTCCAGGAACCGGGCAAAACGGTCTTCATCGAACTTCATGCTAGGGGGGAACTGCCACAGGAACGGCCCGAGTTTTTCGCCCAACAGCAGCGGGCCGGAAGCGAAAAAATTGGCCACGGGCTCTTCGATTTCCTTCAACCGCCGGACATGGGTGATATAGCGCGGCCCCTTGACTGCGAACACGAAGCCTTCCGGCGTTGCTTCACGCCAGCCCAGATAGCGCTCGGGCGTCTGCAGGCTGTAGAACGAGCCATTGATCTCGATGCTGTTCACCGCCCGTGAAGCGAATGCCAGTTCATCGTCCTGTTTCAGGCCTTTGGGGTAGAAGTCCTTGCGCCAGGGGCCATAGCGCCACCCGGAGATACCGATGCGAATATCGCTCACGCTGCCGTCCTCACTGCCGGTTCCTTGTTCGGTCGCTCTGAAAGTGCGACCGGCAAAGGCCGGCGAGGGTTCACAACGCTTGACCAACGGAAATGCTGACGCCGAGTTGAACTTTGCGGCAGTTGGCGTCTCCACCGCATACCCGTTTCATGGAAGGGTGCCAGGATGACATTCGAGCGTTTCGCCCACCGCCAGAGGGCCGGGTTGGGCGACGATGGGCAAAAGATCAAGCAATGACCTGCCACCCGTGGAGGCAAGCATGGCCAGACATATCATCCACTTCACCGGACCGATCAATTCGTCAACCTGCGGCAACCTGATCACGACCTGCTCGCGGGCATTGCAACAGGGTGCCGAGCTTCTGCAACTGAACATCGCCACCATGGGCGGCGAATGCAGCTATGGGTTTACCCTGTACAACTTTCTGCGGGCATTACCCGTGGAGGTGCATACCCACAACCTGGGCACGGTGGAATCCATGGGCAATATCCTCTTCCTTGCCGGAGAGCGACGCACGGCTTGCAGTTTCAGCAAGTTTCTTTTCCACCCGTTTCATTGGACCTTGCATGGTTCGGTGGACCATTCGCGGATGTCCGAGTATGCGATGAGCCTGGATTACGACCTGCGCCTGTATGCGCAGATCGTGGCGGAGCGCACGAAAGGCGCGGCCGAGGTTTTGGATGTACCGCGTTATCTAATGGCCTATCCAAGGATACTGGCGCCGCGGGAGGCGCTGGAAAACGGGATGATCCATGAAATCGACGAGATGCCGATCGCGTCAGACGCAACGCAGTGGAGTGTGCACGCCTAGCTTACCGAACGGACGCCGCAGTGCTCGCGTCACAAGCCAGCAAGGAGCGGATCAGGGCCTTGATCTCGCCCTTCACCACAGCCACCTGGTCCAGGTGGGCAAAGCGGCAGTCGGAGATCTCATGCCGGGCCTTGGGCTGCGGTGCGTCGGCAAACTCCGCTGCGAACACGTAATGCATCCGCTCTGGCGTTTCGTGGCGCATCAACAAAATCAGCGATTCAGCCTTTAGCCCAGTCTCTTCAAGCAACTCCCGCTCGGCGGCCTGCATAGGTGTCTCGCCGGGCTCGATCTTGCCGCCTGGAAGGGTCCAGGGCGCGTTGGGCTTTCTTACCCACAACCATTTGTGGCGCTGCTTGCCATGCCGGCAAATGATTGTGGCGCGATGCTTGACTGGCTTCATTCAGGCTCCTGGGCAATTCCTTCATTGCATGAAGTTTCGGCCCTGGCTGGCAATAAACGTTGCGTTGAAGCTGACGAACGGTCACTTCCAGCACGCAAAGAGCCTGCCTGCCTGTTTTTAGTGCCACCGGTCAGCTGATTGTAAAACCATTGAGCACAGCGACCGATCGGGGGCTCGGAAGCTAGGCATGGCATCGATTCATGCGATCAGCCAATCCATCGCAAGGAGAAACGACATGGCGCAGGACCAAGAGCGAACCCGCCAGCGCGGCGGCACCAAGGAAACCAACTCAGGTAACTTTGCCAATGACCGCGAGAGGGCATCGCGCGCTGGCCACAAGGGTGGCCAGGCATCTGGCGGCAACTTTGCCAACGACCGCCAACGGGCATCGGAAGCCGGTCGCAAGGGAGGGCGCAATAGCCACGGCGCAGGCCGCAACCAGTGAGGGGGCTTTCGCTGAACGACAGCTCCCCATAGGTGCCCAGCAGCGATTTCGGGGTAGCCGCCCCGGAATCGCGCCATGACATTTTGTTAGACAAAATTTTGAATCTTCTGGCCACCGCCCGATCAATCAAAATGTCATCCATGGAGAAGAGGAGGCCCCCTGCGATGCCTAGCCCACAGCTGTACATAATCGATTACAAACTGCATGACCAACCGCGCAGTTTCATCATCCGCCTGGAACGCCTGGACAATGCCGAGGCCTGGCATTGGGCAAGTTGTGATGCGGGCATTGGCATCATTCCCAAGTTCGGTCGCGAGAAAATCAGGAAGGTCAGTCGGCCGATGGCCGAGCGTTACGGCATTACCGCCGTGAGCTGGCGGATTTCGGGGAGCAAGCCCAACCAGTCGGTGGGCGATCCGGCGGCGATGGTTTAACAGCTCGCCTGCAACCGGTAAAAGAAACTGCAGGAACGGACGTGCCCGCTCCTGCAGTGTACGCTGACACTCCTAGTGTCAAGCGCCAGACTCAGGGTCGCTGGCCGGGACGCCGGGACGATTTTCCTCATCATCAGTCACATTAGGGTCGGTATCCGGGTCGTCTGCCCGATCATTGCGTCGATCCGGCTCTAGCTCCGGCCAGTCATCTTCAACATTGCCGCCACCCATTCGCAGTAGGGAATTCATGGTGCAGTCCTCGTTCATGATCCTTATGAATTAAGAGCGACAGGTGCACGCCAGAGGTCCACTGAGCATTGGCAGTCGCTGACCAACGGTTTCAGATGCCTGAATTCTTCACTGCAGCCAGGTACGTGCATCGATCCCAAGTGCCTTGAGCACCTACCGGCCTCTTCGCGGGTGAACCCGCTCCTACGAGGGAGCTGTGCAGTGCCGGTCAGAGACGGCTTGCCCGAGAAGAGGCCAGTGGCTTCTACACATCATGCTGGTTTTTTCAGCACCAAGGTCAGGATGTCATAGCTGGCCACCAATTCACCCAGCTGATTGGTTACTTCCACATCCCACGCCACCACCCCCTGCGGCTGCCCCAGCGGGCTGGTCTTGCCCTGGTCGATCTTGCGCTTGCAGGTCAGGCGCGCCTGGATGGTATCGCCAATGCCCACCGGGTTGATGAAGCGCAGGGTGTCCAGCCCATAGTTGGCCAATACCGGTCCGGCGCCGGGCGACACGAACAGCCCGGCCGCTGCCGACAGTACGAAGTAACCGTGGGCAATGCGTTTACCGAACTGGGACGCCTTGGCGGCGATTTCGTCGAAGTGCATGTAGAAATGGTCGCCTGACAGGCAGCCGAAATTGACCAAGTCAGCTTCTGTCACGGTGCGGCGATGGGTGAGCAGCGACTCGCCGACACGCAGCTGCTCGAAGTAGCGACGGAACGGGTGTACTTCGGTTTCGATCACTTCGCCGCCGCGCACGTACTCGCCGGTGACCGCCGTGAGCATGCTCGGCGAGCCTTGTACTGCAGCGCGCTGCAGGTAGTGCTTCACCGCACGCAGGCCTCCCAGCTCTTCACCACCGCCGGCGCGGCCCGGGCCACCGTGCTTGAGCTGCGGCAGCGGCGAGCCGTGACCGGTGGACTCCTTGGCAGCCTGGCTATCGAGCACCAGCAGCCGGCCATGCCAGGCAGCAGCCACCGGGATAGCCTTGGCGGCCACGCTGCGGTCGGCGGTGACCAGGGTCGCCACCAGGCTGCCTTTGCCACGGGCAGCCAGTGCCAAGGCTTCGTCGAGGTCGTCATAGGCCATCAGCGTACTGACCGGGCCGAACGCTTCGATATCGTGGGCGCCGCCCTCGGCATGCGGATCGCGGGCCTGCAACAAGGTTGGCGCAAAGAACGCGCCTTCAGCCACGCCTTCGCCCCGCGGGGCAAAGCCATCGCTGGCGCCGAACAGCTGGTCACAACTCTGCAGCAGGCTGCGCACCCGCTCGCCGACATCGCGCTGCTGGTCATGGGAGGCCAGGGCGCCCATGCGCACACCTTCAAGCGACGGGTCGCCAACCACGACCTTGCTCAGGCGCTCGCGCAGGCGGGTGGCAACGGCATCCAGGTGCCTGGCCGGGACGATCGCACGGCGTATGGCGGTGCACTTCTGCCCGGCTTTAGTGGTCATTTCACGCACCACTTCCTTGATGTACAGGTCAAACTCTTCGCTGTCCGGACTCACGTCCGGGCCGAGGATGGCGCAGTTGAGCGAGTCGGCCTCGGCGGTGAACGGCACCGAGTTGCGAATCAGGTTGGGCGTCACGCGCAGTTTCGCGGCAGTGTCGGCGGAGCCGGTGAAGGTCACCACGTCCTGCCCCTGCAGGCGGTCGAGCAGGTCGCCGGTGCTGCCGATAACCAGCTGCAGGCTGCCTTCGGGTAGCAGGCCAGAGGCATTCATCAGGCGTACCACGGCCTCGGTCAAATAGCTGGTCGAGGTCGCCGGCTTGACGATGCAGGGCATACCGGCGAGGAACGTCGGGGCAAACTTTTCCAGCATGCCCCAGATGGGGAAGTTGAACGCGTTGATGTGCACCGCAACGCCTGCCCGTGGCACCAGGATATGACTACCGGCGAAATGGCCTTGCTTGCCCAACGGTATGGCTGGGCCCTCGTGCACCAGGTTACCCGACGGCAGCTCGCGGCTGCCGATACCGGCATAGGAGAACAGCGTGGCGTTGCCGCCTTCGATGTCGATCCAGCTGTCAGCCCGGGTGGCGCCGCTGTGGTGCGACAGGGCGTAGAGCTGCTCCTTGCATTCGGCCAGGTACAGGGCCAGGGCTTTGAGGCGTTGGGCACGTTGTTGGAAATCCATGCCCATCAGCGAAGCAAGGCCGCGTGCACGCGCGTAGTCCACAGCTTCGGCGAAGTCCGGGCGCTCTTCATGGCTGTAGGCCAGTACGTGGCCGTCGAGGGCGCTGCGCAAGGCCTGGGCGCCGTGCTGGCCTAGCCAACGGCCGGCGATGAAACTTTGCAGAGTAGGGGCGGCAGACATGCTGTTCTCCATGCTGTTCAAAAAGTGGGGGGCGCTGTTACCACAGCGCCAGGGTGTAGCCGATGATCAGGCGGTTTTCGTCCACGGCGTTGGTCAGGCCGTTGCCGGAGCGGAAGGTGACACTGCGCCAGCGCAGGCTGACGTCCTTGAACGGGCCACTCTGGATGACATACGTGATGTCGGTGTCGCGCTCGCGCTCACGGCCATTGGTCACGGTGGCAGTTTCCGCGTGGCGACCGTCGGTATAGCGGGTCATGAAACTCAGGCCGGGGATGCCCATGGCAACGAAGTCGTAGTCGTAGCGCACTTGCCAAGCGTCCAGCCCGGCGCGGGTGAAGGTGTTGTAGGTGACCAGGTTGACGGTGAACGGGTCGCCGCCGTTGACGAACGGGAAGGCGCTGTCACCGGACATCTGCTGCCAGGTGGCGGTGAACTTGTGCGCCCGCACGCCCAGGGTGAACATGGCGTTGAAGTTACGGTTGTCGATGTTGCCGGCACGCTCGGCACCGTCATTGCGGCTGTCGAAGTAGCGCAGGTCACTGCGCAGGCTCACACCTTCTGCCAGTGGGCGGGTGTCGATCAGCCCGACGAACTGCTGACGGTAGATGTCCTGGAGCTTGGCGTAGTAATAGCTGACCGTGGTTTGCGGGGTGATGGCGTAGCTGCCACCACCAAAGTCCAAGTGGTCACTGCTGGCAGCGCCATAGCCGATGTCGTCGCGGCCAGAGGAGTCACGCAGGTTGGCCTTGGTCAGGCGTCCGGCATTGAAGGTGAGGCCATCGAGGTCCTGACTGGTGAGCAGGCCACCCTGGAAGGTGGACGCCAGTAGGCGGGTGTCGTTGTACACCACCACCGGCAGGATCGGCTGCAAGGTGCCCAGCCGCAAGGTGCTCTTGGACACACGTACCTTGCCGGTCAGGCCCAGCTCGCTGTAGTCGTCGACCGGTTCGTGACTGTTCGGGCCAAAAGGCAGCAGGCCGGTGTTGCGACGGTCGCGGCTGGAGTCGAGCTTGATGCCCAACTGGCCCAGGGCATCCACGCCAAAGCCGACCGGGCCCTCGGTAAAGCCCGATTCGAGCTTGGCGGTAAAGCCTTGGCCCCATTCCTCGGCCTTGGCCTGCGGGGCGTTGCTCTGGCGGAAATCACGGTTGATGTAGTGGTTGCGCAGCTCCAGGCGTGCATGGCTGTCGCCGATGAAGTCGGCCAGCGCGGGCATCGGCAGGGCAACGGTGGCCAGCCAGGCGGCTGACAGGAAGTGTGTGCGGTTCATTGTTGTTGTTTTACCCGACATGTCTGTTCGTCCTTGAAGTCAGTGTTTGCTGGCGCCAGCCGCGCCGATACCGGTCATGGAGCGGATGAACTGGCCCAGGTAGCGACCACGTTCTTCAACGGCACGTTCGGAGGTATCGGTAACCGAGAACACCCAGGCACTGAGGAAGGCCAGGCTCATGGAGAACAGCGCAGGGTTGCTGTAGGGGAACAGCGCCGTTTCGTTGTGCAGCACGTTGACCCACACCGCCGGGCCCAGCACCACCAACAGCACCGCCGAGACCAGCCCGGCCATGCTGCCGCACACCGCGCCGCGGGTGGTCAGGCCTTTCCAGAACATGGAAAGGAGCAGCACCGGGAAGTTGACCGAAGCGGCCACCGCCAGCACCAGGCCGGAGAGGAAGGCAATGTTCTGCGACTCGAACATCAGGCCCAGGATCACCGCCAGCAGGCCGATGACCAGCGTGGCTATGCGTGACACGCGCATTTCCTCTTGCTCGGTAGCCTTGCCTTTGCGCATCACGCAGGCATACAGGTCGTGGGACACCGCCGATGCCCCGGACAGCGCAAGGCCAGCGACCACAGCCAGAATGGTGGCGAAGGCGACGGCTGAGATGAAGCCGAGGAACAGGTTGCCACCCACGGCCTGGGCCAGGTGCACGGCGACCATGTTGCCGCCACCGATGATGGCGCCAGTGGCGTCGCGGTAGGACGGCTCGGTGCCGACCATGACAATGGCGCCAAAGCCGACAACGATCAGCAACAGGTAGAAGTAACCAATGAAACCGGTGGCGTAGAACACGCTCTTGCGTGCTTCCTTGGCATCACTGACTGTGAAGAAGCGCATCAGGATATGCGGCAGGCCAGCGGTACCGAACATCATGCCCAAACCGAGGGAAATGGCGTCCACCGGGTTGGACAACAAGCCGCCTGGGGCCATGATCGCCTGGCCCTTGGCATGCACGGCCACCGCACTGGCAAACATGGCCTCGGTGCTGAAGCCGAAGTGCTTGAGCACCATGAAGGCCATGAAACTGGTGCCTGATAGCAGCATTACCGCCTTGATGATCTGCACCCAGGTGGTGGCGAGCATGCCACCGAAGGTGACATAGGAAACCATCAGCACCCCGACCAGCATCACGGCGTACAGGTAGCTGATGCCGAACAGCAGCTCGATCAGCTTGCCAGCGCCGACCATTTGCGCCACCAGGTACATCAGCGCCACCACCAGGGTGCCGAAAGCCGAGGTCAAGCGCACTGGGGTTTGCGCCAACCGGTAGCTGACCACGTCGGCAAAGGTGTACTTACCCAGGTTACGCAGGCGCTCGGCAATCAGGAACAGGATGATCGGCCAGCCCGCCAGGACACCGAGGGCATACAACAAGCCGTCATAGCCGTTCATGAACATCATCGCGGAAATGCCCAGGAACGAAGCGGCACTGATCATGTCGCCCGCGATCGCCAGGCCGTTCTGCATGCCGCTCAAGCCGCCGCCGGCGGTGTAGAAGTCGCTGGCCGAGCGGGTGCGCAGGGCAGCCCAGCGGGTGACCAGCAGGGTGAAGCAGACAAACACCATGAACATCGAAATGGCTGTCCAGTTCATTGTGCGCACTCCTGCTTGACCTTGTCGTTGAGCGGGTCGAGCACGTTGTTGGCGCGGTGCACATAGATGCCGGTCAGGGCAAAGGACAGCAGCACCATCAACACGCCCACCAGCATGCCGACCGTGGTTACGCCGCCGCTGAGGGACTGGCCGAGGGTGCTGGGCGAAAACGCAACCAGCAGGACGAAGCCGTAGTAGACCACCAGCATGGCCAGGGTCAGGCTGCCGTTGAGGCGGCGCTTGCGCCGCACCAGGTGCTGGAAATCGGGGTGGTTGGCGATGCTTTCTATGCGTTCGGGTGTCATGGCAAGCGATCTCTTGGTTTTGTAATTGTTGTGTTGAGGTCACGCGGGGTATTGCGTTGTTGCTTAGGCCCTCTTCGCAGGTAAGGATGCTGCCCCAAGGCCCTGTAGGAGCGGGTTTACCCGCGAAGCAGCCGACTCGGTCTACAGCTGGTCAAAGTCCAGCACCACCTTGTCACTCACCGGGTAGGTCTGGCACGACAGCACATACCCGGCCGCCACTTCGTAGTCTTCGAGGGCATGGTTGCTGTCCATCTCCACTTCGCCCTCGATCACTCGGCACTTGCAGGTGGAGCACACGCCGGCCTTGCACGAGTAGGGCAGCTCGGCGCCGATGGCATTGCCGGCGTCCAGCACGTTCTGGGTGTTGCGCGGCAGGTCGAAGCTCAGTGCCCGGCCGTCGCTGATCACGGTGATATGGCTAAGCGCCGAATCCACCTGGCGTGCCGCCTCACGGGCTTCGCGGCGGGCCTCGCTGCCGGCGGCGGCGAACAGCTCGAAGTGAATGCGTTCCTTGGCCATGCCGTTGGCCTGCAGGCTGTCACGCACGGTCTCGGTCATCGCCTGCGGGCCGCAGATGAACGCCGCGTCCAGGCCGGCAACGTCCAGCCAGCGCGAAAACAGCTGGCCGCATTTGTCGGCGTCGATGCGGCCGTTGTACAGGTCGACGTCCTGCTGTTCGCGGCTGAACACGAAAATCAGGTTCAAGCGGTCGAGGTAACGGTTTTTCAGGTCTTCGAGCTTGTCGCGGAACAGCGCCCCCGAACTGGAGCGGTTGCCGTACAGCAAGGTGAAACGGCTGTGCGGCTCGCTGGCCAGCGTAGTGGCGATGATCGACAGTATCGGGGTGATGCCGCTGCCGGCAGCTACCCCCAGATAGTTGCCCTGGCGAGCCGGGTCCAAAGGCACGAAGAAGCTACCCGATGGCGGCATCACTTCCAGCTGCTGACCGGCCTTGAGCACTTCATTGGCAAACGCCGAGAAGCGCCCGCCCGGCACGCGCTTGACGGCCACGCGCAGCTCGCAGTCCTGCACGGCGCTGCAGATGGAGTAGGAGCGGCGGACTTCTTCGTTGTCCAGCTGGGTACGCATGACCAGGTACTGGCCCTGAGTGAAGCGGAACTGGTCCTGCAGGTGCTCGGGCACATCGAAGGCAATCGATACCGCATCACGGGTCTCATTGCGCACTTGCTTGATGGTCAGGCTGTGAAACTGGCTCATGGTGGTCTCCACGGCTCAAATGCATTTGAAATAGTCGAATGGCTCCAGGCACTCGCGGCAGCGGTACAGCGCCTTGCAGGCCGTGGAGCCGAACTGGCTGAGCAATTCGGTATGGGCGCTGCCGCATTGCGGGCAGCACACCTGGGGGGCTTCGCCGAGCAGGCTGCGCTTGCTGGCGCTGCCTTGCGGCGGCGCAATGCCATAAGCGCGCAGGCGCTCGCGGCCCAGTTCGGTGATCCAGTCGGTGCTCCAGGCCGGGGTCAGCCGGCGCTCCAGCTCTGGCGCGCTGAAGCCGGCCTGTTCCAGCGCCTGGCGGATATCCCCTTCGATGACTTCGGTGGCCGGGCAGCCAGAGTAGGTCGGGGTGACCACCAGGTGCAGGTGGCCGGCGCGCCAATCGACATCGCGCACGATCCCCAGGTCGACCACGCTGACCACCGGCACTTCAGGGTCCATGACCTGGCCCAATACCGCCCAGGCACGGGCCACGTCGTCGCCTTGCTGTGCCCGTGCGCCGCGGTCGCCGGCAATCAGTTCACCAGGTTGCATCGGGGTAGGCCCTTGGCAGGAACTGCATTTCGGCCAGCAGCAGGCCCAGATGCTCGGTGTGCAGGCCTTTGCGGCCATCCAGGTAGAAGTGGCTGGCGGCCTTGGGCAGCGGCAGTTCGACCGAAGCAAACGTCGCGGCGACCTGCTTCAGCCAGGTGGCGCCGACGGTCGCTGGGTCGGCGGCGATACCGCATTCCGCCAGACGGACTTCGTTGTCGCTGCCAGCAGCGAGTTCGACGGTGAAGCGCCACAGTGCCGGGACGGCGGCGAGCATGCGCTGGCGGCTGGCATCGGTACCACCGCCCAGACGTTGTACCCATTCGCTGGACCGGCGCAGGTGGTAGGTGACTTCCTTCAGGGCCTTGGCGGCAATCCCCGCGATTCGCGCATCGCTGGACTCGACCAGCCCCTGGAGCACGGCGAAGTGCCACGCGTCGTAAAGGAACTGCTTGGTCATGGTCACGGCAAAATCACCGTTGGGTTGCTCGACCAGCAGCAGGTTGCGGTAGGCGCGCTCGTCACGGCGGAACGCCAGGGCATCGGCATCTCGGCCATCGTCGAGCAGCTCGGCGGCATACTCCAGCCAGTTGCGGGCCTGGCCGACCAGATCGAGACCGACGTTCATCAGGGCCAGCTCTTCCTCGATGGCCGGGGCGCGGCCACACCACTCACAGAGGCGCTGGCCCTGGACCAGGGCGCTGTCGCCGAGCAACAGCAGATAGGGGATAAGGGCTTCTTTATGCATGGCCCACCTCACATGTGTCCGACTTCGTCGGGCAGCTCGTAGAAGCTGGCATGGCGATAGACCTTGTCGTCCGAGGGGGCGAACAGCGGGTCTTTCTCGTCGGGAGAGGAGGCGGTGATCAGCGCCGAAGGCACCACCCACAGGCTCACACCTTCGCTACGGCGGGTGTAGAGCTCGCGGGCGTTCTCGATGGCCATGGCGGCATCGGCGGCGTGCACGCTGCCGACATGTTTGTGGTTAAGGCCGTGCTTGCTGCGCACGAACACTTCGTAGAGGGTCCAGACAGACATTTTCGATCTCCGCATCTATCGCCGCTCAGGCGGCGTTCTTGTTCTGTTGCTTGCGCGCATAGGCCACTGCGGCCTCGCGTACCCAGGCGCCGTCCTCGATGGCCTTGCGCCGGGTGGCGACACGCTCCAGGTTGCATGGGCCATTGCCCTTGATCACTTCGTAGAACTCGTCCCACTGGATTTCGCCAAAGTCGTAGTGGCCGCGCTCGGCGTTCCACTTCAGCTCAGGGTCAGGCGCAGTGCAGCCAAGCAGTTCCAGCTGCGGCACGGTCTGGTCGATGAAGCGCTGGCGCAGTTCGTCGTTGGTCTGGCGCTTGATCTTCCAGGCCATCGACTGGGCGCTGTTGGGCGAGTGTTCATCGCTCGGGCCGAACATCATCAGCGCCGGCCACCACAGGCGGTTGATGGCGTCCTGAACCATGTCGCGCTGGGCTTGGGTGCCCTGGCGCATCATGGTCAGGAGCATTTCGTAGCCCTGGCGCTGGTGGAAGCTCTCTTCCTTGCAGATACGGATCATCGCGCGGGAGTAGGGGCCGTAAGAGGTGCGCTGCAGTACCACCTGGTTGACGATGGCGGCGCCGTCCACCAGCCAGCCCACAGCGCCCATGTCGGCCCAGCTGAGGGTGGGGTAGTTGAAGATGCTCGAGTACTTGGCCTTGCCGCTGTGCAGTTTGGCGATTTCTTCGTCGCGGTCAGCCCCCAGGGTTTCCATGGCGCTGTACAGGTAAAGGCCGTGGCCGGCTTCGTCCTGAATCTTGGCCATCAGCTGCAGTTTGCGCTTGAGGCTGGGGGCACGGGTGACCCAGTTGCCTTCGGGCAGCATGCCGACGATTTCAGAGTGGGCGTGCTGGGAGATCTGCCGGATGAGGGTCTGGCGGTAGGCCTCGGGCATCCAGTTCTTGGCTTCGATCTTGATTTCGGCGTCGATCTTTTCCTGGAAGTTGCGTTCCTCGGGGGACATCTCTTCCAGCGACTTGATGCGCTTGACTCCGGTTTCCACTAGCTGTGCGTACATGTGCTGCGACTCCTGCTAAGGCATGAGTCATTTGTAAGCGATACAAAACATAACGTCAAACACATTTATGTGTATCAAGTAAGATTTGTGTATCACGTTTACAGCCAAGAGGGCTGTCGGGCTGCAGCGTATGCCCGGCAGAACGCAGGCAAAAAAAGGCCCCGGACAATGCCGGGGCCGAAATGGCAGCCGAATGTGTCAGCTGGCCAACCGTCTGTCGAACACGTGGCACGCCTTGCCCTCGGAGCGCTTGAGCGTGCCGCAGGGCTGCAGGTGCACCTGGGTGCTGATACCGATGTAAGTCTTGATCTGCTTGCTCAACTCCCCGACAACCAGCTTGCGCTGGCCCTCGTCAAGGTGCTGGCACTCTGCACGCAGCTCCACGTGCACCTGGACACTGTCCAGATTTCCATTGCGATACAGATGAATCTCATAAAGCTCAGAAAGCTGTTTTATTTTTAGCACCTGTTCCTCGATCTGAGTCGGGAACACATTGACCCCGCGAATGATCAGCATGTCGTCACTGCGGCCGGTGATCTTGCCGATCCGCCGCATCGGCCGAGCGGTGCCTGGCAGCAGCCGGGTGAGGTCGCGGGTGCGGTAGCGCACCATCGGCAATGCCTCCTTGCTCAGCGAGGTGAATACCAGCTCGCCCAGTTGGTCATCCGGCAGCACTTCGCCGGTGGCAGGGTCGATGATTTCGGGATAGAAGTGGTCTTCCCAGATGGTCGGGCCGTCCTTGGTCTCTATGCACTCCATTGCCACCCCGGGCCCCATGATTTCCGAAAGGCCGTAGATATCGAGGGCATTGATGCCCATACGCTGCTCAATCGAGCGGCGCAGCTCATCGGTCCACGGCTCGGCACCAAAAATGCCCAGGCGCAGCTTGAGGTCGTGCGGGTCGATGCCCTGGCGCTCGATTTCATCAGCCAGGTTGAGCATGTAGGACGGGGTGACCATGATGATGTCGGGGTGGAAGTCGCGAATCAGCTGCACCTGCTTTTCGGTCTGGCCACCGGACATGGGGATCACGGTGCAGCCCAGGCGTTCGGCACCGTAGTGCGCGCCGAGCCCGCCGGTGAACAGCCCGTAGCCGTAGGACACATGCACCTTGTCACCTTTGCGCCCGCCGGCCGCACGAATCGAACGGGCAACCACATTGGCCCAGGTGTCGATATCGTTCTGGGTGTAGCCGACCACCGTCGGCTTTCCGGTGGTGCCACTGGAGGCATGCAGGCGCACCACTTCTTCCTGGGGCACGGCAAACATGCCGTAGGGGTAGTTGTCGCGCAGGTCGTTCTTGCCGGTGAAGGGGAACTTCGCCAGGTCTTCCAGGCACTTGAGGTCATCAGGGTGGATGCCGTACTCGGCAAAGCGCTGGCGGTACAATGGCACATTGTCGTAGGCGTGCTTCAGGCTCCAGCGCAGACGCTCCAGCTGGTGCTGGCGCAGGGCATCGACGCTGGCGGTTTCCATCGGGTCCAGCAGGGCACGATCGGCATCATGGTACATGTTCATGGCTTCACTCGAATTGTTCTTGTACGCCGCGCGCCAGCGGTTGCAGGCCACGCGGTGAGTGTCATGGAGGCAGCATATACGGCTGCGTTCAGTTCGGTAACAAGCGCAGGGTCTGAACCGCTCAGAGGCGCTCGATGATCATGGCAATGCCTTGGCCTACGCCGATGCACATGGTGCACAGGGCGTAGCGGCCGGCCGTTTCTTCAAGCTCGTGCAAGGCAGTGGTCACCAACCGGGCACCGCTCATGCCCAGGGGATGGCCCAGGGCGATGGCGCCGCCGTTGCGGTTGACTCGCGGGTCGTCGTCGGCCAGGCCCAGCTCGCGCAACACGGCCAGCCCCTGGGCGGCAAAGGCCTCGTTGAGTTCGATGACATCCATGTCAGCCAGTGCCAGGCCGGTGAGCGCCAGCACCTTACGGGTCGCAGGCACCGGTCCGATGCCCATCAGCCTGGGCTCAACCCCGGCCACAGCCATGCCGACGATGCGCCCGCGCGCCTTCAGGCCGTGGCGGCGGGCCGCGGCGCTGCTGGCCAGCAGCAGGGCGCAAGCGCCGTCATTCACGCCGGAGGCATTACCGGCCGTTACGCTGCCGCCTTCACGAAACGGCGTGCCGAGCCGAGCCAACTGCTCCAGCGTGGTGTCGCCGCGCGGGTGCTCGTCATGCTCGACCACTTTGGACGGACCTTTACGCTGCGGGATTTCGACCGGCACGATTTCCCGCGCCAGGCGGCCGCGGGCCTGAGCGGCTGCAGCCTTGTGCTGGCTGCGCAGGGCAAAGGCATCCTGATCGGCGCGCGAGATGCCGAACTGTTCAGCCACGTTTTCGGCCGTTTCCGGCATCGAATCAATGCCGTAGGCGGCCATCATCAGCGGGTTGACGAAACGCCAGCCGATCGTGGTGTCGAACAGCTCGGCCGCACGCCCGAATGCCTGCTCCGACTTACCCATCACAAACGGCGCACGCGACATGGATTCCACACCGCCGGCCAGCATGAGCCCCGCTTCACCACAGCGCAGGGCACGTGCCGCATTGCCGATGGCATCCAGGCCGGAACCGCACAGGCGGTTGATCGTGGTCCCTGGTACTTCGAGTGGCAGCCCGGCCAGCAGGCTCGCCATGTGGGCCACGTTGCGGTTGTCTTCGCCGGCCTGGTTGGCACAGCCGAAGATAACGTCATCAATGGCTTTCCAGTCCAGTTCGGGGTGACGCTGGATCAAGGCTTTGAGCGGGATGGCCGCCAGGTCGTCGGCGCGCACGCTGCTCAGGGCCCCGGCATAGCGGCCAATGGGGGTGCGCACGGCGTCGATGATCAAGGCATCGGCGTGGGTCGGTTCATTCATCTTGCGTCTCCTGCGCCAGCACGGTGCCGCGCACTTTGTAGGATTTGCCATGGAACATCGCCACCAGCTCACCGCGCTGGTTGTCGATGCGCACGTCGTACAGGCCGGTGCGGCCTTTGCGGCTGACTTCGCTGGCGTGGGCGGTGAGCACGTCATCGCGCAGCGCCGGGGCCAGGTAGTCGATGGTGCAGCCCAGCGCCACCGTGGCCTGGTCGTAGCTATTGCAGGCGAAGGCGAACGCCGAATCGGCCAACGCGAACAGGAAACCGCCATGGCAGGTGCCATGCCCCTGGATCATGTCGGCACGTACCGCCATGCGCAGGCTGGCCCGGCCCGGGCCGGCATCCAGCAGGCTGATACCCAGGCCCTGGGTGGCCGGGTCGCGGGCGTACATGGCGTCGGCACAGGCTTGTGCCAGTTGCTCTTCAGTCATGTAGGGTGCCTCCTTTGGCTTCACAGCGGCGTAACAACAGGGAAGGGCGGTAGCGGCTCTCGCCATAGCTGCACTGCAGGTTGTCGAGCACGCGCAGGGTATGGGCAATACCGATGTTCGCCGCCCAGGCCAGCGGGCCGCAGGGGTAATTGACGCCGGCGCGCATGGCCAGGTCGATGTCGGCGGCGCTGCCGACGCCCTGAAGCACCGCATCGGCGGCCTCGTTGGCAAGCATTGCCACGGTGCGCAGTACCACCAGGCCGGGCAGGTCGGCGACACCGGTCACTTTCAGGCCGGCACGCTGCAGCAGGGCTACGGCCTGGTCACGGGCGCTGTCGCTGGTATCCGCTGACCAGCTGATGGCAATGCGCGTGGCGCTGCTGTAGTCCAGCGCAAGGTCGAGCAGCACCAGGTTGCGCAGCCCGTCCTCACGGGCACGTTGGCTGGCCAGGCGGCCGTCGGACAGGGCCAGGGTGGCGTCGCCCACCTGGATCAGGCCACTACCGGCGCGCTGGGTCACGGCAATGCCGCTTTGGCAAAGGCGCTCGACCAGCGGCTGCATCACCCCCAGGTTGCCCTCGACAACGCAGGCCTCTGCGCAGGCGGAGCTGTGCAGTTCGGCCGGCTGCGGGCGCTCGACGCCTTCGGCATAGCGATAGAAGCCTTGGCCGGTCTTGCGCCCCAGGTGACCGGCGTCTACCAGTTCCTTCTGCACCAGCGAAGGCTGGAAGCGGAAATCGCCATAGAAAGCATCGAATACGGAACAGGTGACAGCGTAATTGACGTCATGGCCAATCAGGTCGGTCAGCTCGAACGCCCCCATGCGGAAGCCACCCGAGTCACGCATCAGCGCATCCAGGCTGGCGCAATCGGCGGCACCTTCCTGCAGCAGGCGCAGGCTTTCGGCATAGAACGGCCGCGCTACCCGGTTGACGATGAAGCCCGGTGTAGAGCGCGCATGGACCGGCTGCTTGCCCCAGGCCTGGGCAGTGGCGTAGATGCATGCGGCGACTGCAGGGTCGGTTGCCAGGCCCGACACCACCTCGACAAGCGCCATCAGCGGTGCCGGGTTGAAGAAGTGCATACCGACCACGTGCTGCGGGCGTTCAAGGCCAGCGGCGAGGCTGGTGATGGACAGTGACGAAGTATTGCTGGCAAGGATACAGTCGGCCGCGCACAGGGTTTCGAGCTGACTGAACAGCGCCTGCTTCACCTGCAGGTTTTCGACGATGGCTTCAATCACCAGGCCGGCATCTGCCAAGGCTTCGAGTGTATCGACCGGGCACAGGCGGGCATTGATCGTTTCGCGTTCAGCGGCCAGTAACTTTCCTTTGTCCACCAGCCGGGCGAGTTGGCGATCGATACCCGTCACCGCCTGGGCGGCAGCACCCGGGCGGTTGTCGTAGAGCTTGACGGAGTGGCCGGCCTGGGCCGCGACCTGGGCGATACCGGCGCCCATGGCGCCGGCACCGATCACCGCCACCTGCACATTGCTTGCGAGTGCGCCCATGTTCAGCGCCCCTTGAAGGCTGGCGTGCGTTTGTTCATGAAGGCGTTCACGCCTTCGCGGTAGTCCTCGCTGCGCCCTGCCAGGCGCTGCAGGTCGCGCTCCAGCTCCAGCTGCGCCTCAAAACCGTTGTCGAAACTGGCATTGAGGCTGCGCTTGATCAGTGTCAGACCGTAGGTGGGCTGGGCGGCGAGGTGGCGGGCGAGGGTGAGGGCTTCATCACGCAGCGCGGTATCATCCACCACGCGGTAGATCAGCCCCCATTGCTCGGCCTGTTCGGCGCCAAGGCGCTCGCCCAGCATGGCCAGCGCCTTGGCCCGGGCCATGCCGACCAAGCGCGGCAGCAGCCAGGTACCGCCGGAGTCCGGCACCAGGCCGATCTTGCAGAAGGCCTGGATGAAACTGGCCGAGCGGGCGGCCAGCACCAGGTCGCAGGCCAAGGGAATGTTGGCACCGGCACCGGCCGCCACGCCGTTGACCGCACAGATCACCGGCAAAGGCAGGTCGCGCAGGGTGCGCACCAGCGGGTTGTAGAACTTGTCGATCGACTGGCCCAGGTCTGGCATCTCGGCGCCTGGGGCAACGTTGCGGTCAGACAGGTCCTGGCCGGCGCAGAAGCCGCGGCCTTCAGCCGTCAGCAGCAGCACCCGCGCGACACTGCTCTGGCGCACTTGTCTGAGCGCTTCGCGCACCTCCAGGTGCATGGCCGTATTGAAGCTGTTCAGCTGCTCGGGGCGGTTCAATGAAAGGAAGGCAACGCCGTCCTCGATGGAAAACAGGATGTGCTGGAAAGTCATGACAGACTCGCTCCGTCAGTCGAGAGAATGAAGTTCAGCGCCCTTGGAAGCGGGCCTGGCGCTTTTCCTGGAAGGCGCGGATGCCTTCATCGCGGTCGGCGGTGCCCGCCAGCAGGGTGAAGGCATGGCGTTCGAAGCGCAGGCCGCTGGCCAGGTCGGTATCACCGGCCTTCAGTAACGCCTCCTTGGCCAGGCGCACAGCCAGCGGCGCTTTGGCGGCGATGCTGCGGGCAACCTGCATGGCGCGTTCTACGGTGAGTTCGGGCTGGGTGATTTCGCTGACCAGGCCGGCCTGCTGGGCGCGGAGGGCAGTGATGGCTTCCCCCGTCAGCACCATCTGCATGGCCAACGGCTTACCGACGGCACGTAACAGGCGCTGGGTGCCGCCAGCACCGGGGATGATGCCAAGGTTGATTTCCGGCTGGCCGAAACGGGCGTCGGTACTGGCGATGACGATGTCGGCGCACATTGCCAGTTCGCAACCGCCACCCAGGGCATAGCCGTTGACTGCAGCAATCAGCGGTTTGGCGAATGCGGCGATGCTTTGCCAATGCGCTACGCGCGGGTCATTGAGGATGCCGACCAGGTCGCGATCGGCCATCTCGCGGATGTCGGCGCCTGCGGCGAATGCCTTGGCGCTGCCGGTAATCACTGTGGCACGGACATGCTCGTCGTTCCCGGCAGCCTGCAGCGCAGCGGCCAGTTCTGCCAGTAGCTCGGTGCACAGGGCATTCAAGGCCTCGGGCCGTTGCAGGGTAATGAGCTGAACGCCATGTTCGGGCGCCTGCACATCGATATATCGCGGCATCTCGGGTTCCTCTGGCTGCACGCACGGCACATCGCTTGGCCGGCATTTTTTGGAATTGTTTGCAGGGACGTAATGCGGGATCACGACCAGGTGTGGTCAGTATATGCTCTATGCGATACAACAATGCAAGGCGCAAAATGTTTTCGCGTATCTCTTTTTTACTTTTCTATGATCACAGCTCCAGTGCAATGCTTGCTGAAGAATCGTTTAACCTTTGCATTTTCTAGTACTTACAGCGGGTTTTTGCCTTGCAGCATTAATTCAACACAAGTGATACACGATTGACGACCAAACAGCATCTGATACAAGATCGACTGACATTCCAAATCATTTCGAGAGTGTTGCCATGCCTTGCTATCGACTGGACGGCCTGACGCCTGTGGTTCACCCGACAGCCTACGTGCACCCCAGCGCAGTCCTGATCGGTGACGTCATCGTCGGCCCTCGCTGCTACATTGGCCCGCTGGCATCGCTCAGGGGCGATTTCGGCCGCATCGTGCTGGAGGAGGGCGCCAACGTGCAGGACACCTGCGTAATGCATGGTTTCCCGGGGGGCGACACCGTAGTGGAACGTAACGGGCATGTCGGCCATGGCGCCGTGCTGCACGGCTGTCGCGTCGGCGAAGATTCATTGATCGGCATGAACGCCGTGGTGATGGATGGCGCCCATGTAGCACCTCGCTGCATCGTCGCGGCCACCGCCTTCGTCAAAGCTGGCTTCGAATGTGCGGCGCAGAGCCTGGTGATGGGGTCGCCAGCCCAGGTCAAACGCCCACTGAGCGAGCAGGAGCTGGCCTGGAAACAGCGCGGGACGGCGGAGTACCAGCACCTGGCGCAGCGCTGCATGAACAGCATGGTCGAATGCCCACCGCTGGCCGAGGCAGAGCCGGGGCGCCCGCGCATGGAAGACACCGGGGTCAGGCCCAAGGGCCAGGCAAGCGCATGAGCCTGGCAGCGACACGCAATGGCCAGGCGGCCCGCCGCACAGGTATAGTCGGTGCTTTATCCGCGCACAGTTCGCCCATGAGCAATCTCGCACCACTGAACCACTTGATCACCCGCTTTCAGGAGCAGACGCCAATCCGCGCCAGTTCCCTGATCATCACGTTGTACGGCGATGCCATCGAGCCGCACGGCGGTACAGTCTGGCTCGGTAGCCTGATCAACCTGCTGGAGCCGATCGGCATCAATGAACGGCTGATACGCACGTCGATCTTTCGCCTGACCAAAGAAGGTTGGCTCACTGCAGAAAAGGTGGGCCGACGCAGTTATTACAGCCTGACAGGCACTGGCCGTCGGCGTTTCGAAAAAGCCTTCAAGCGCGTCTATAGCCCGAGCCAGCCAGCCTGGGACGGGGCCTGGACACTGGTGTTGCTGTCGCAACTCGAGGCGGGTAAACGCAAGGCCGTGCGTGAAGAGCTGGAGTGGCAGGGGTTTGGTGTCATGGCGCCGAACCTGCTGGGTTGCCCACGGGCAGACCGTGCCGACCTGGTGGCCACGTTGCGTGATCTTGAGGCGGGCGACGACAGTATCGTCTTCGAAACCCACACCCAAGAGGTACTCGCGTCCAAGGCGATGCGCGCCCAGGTGCGGGAAAGCTGGCGTATCGACGAACTGGGGCAGCAATACAGCGAGTTTATCCAGCTGTTCAGGCCGCTGTGGCAAGGTTTGAAAGAGCAGCCGTTGCTGGATGCCCAAGATTGCTTCCTGGCGCGCACGCTGCTGATTCACGAGTACCGCCGCCTGCTGCTGCGCGACCCGCAACTACCCGATGAGCTGCTGCCAGGGGACTGGGAGGGAAGGGCTGCGCGACAGTTGTGCCGTAACCTCTACCGACTGGTGTTTGCCAAAGCCGAAGAATGGTTGAATGCAGCGCTGGAAACAGCAGATGGCCCATTGCCGGACGTGAACGAGAGTTTTTACAAGCGTTTTGGCGGGTTGGCTTGAGGGGAGTGCTCGCCTCACAGCGCCGCGGCCAACATTCACGGCGTCGAGCAGGGTGCCTTCAGGGGCCCTTGGCCTCACATTCACCGCCACCTTGTTCGAGCGCCATGAGTGCAGGCATATCAAGAATTTCTACCAACCTGCCATGCAGGTCGACGATACCCAGCGCGCGCAGACGGGCGACGGATCGGCACACGGTTTCCAGGCGTAAACCCAGGTACGAAGCCATGTCTTCACGAGACATCCGCAACATGAAGCCATGGGCAGAGTAACCGCGGCTGACGAAGCGCCTGGAGAGCCCCACCAGGAAGCTGGCCAGCCGCTGTTCTGCAGTCAGGTTGCACAGCATCAGCACACGCCCGTGCTCACGCACGATCTCCCGGCTCATCAGGCGATTCAGGCTTTGCTGCAGGTCCGGAAACTCACGCGCCAGGGTTTGCAAGCGGCGATAGGGGACAGGGCAGACTTCGCTGTCTTCCAGGGCAATGGCGTCACAGACATGGTGCTCTGTGGCGATGGCATCGAGGCCGATTACATCGCCCGGCATCCAGAAGTTGATCACCACGCCTTGCCCCTCGGCGGTGTTCAGGCTGGTCTTGAAACTGCCGCAGCGTAAGGCATAGAGCATGGTCAGCGGATCGTTGGCATTGAACAGCGCGGCGCCCTTGCGAATGCGCATGCGTGGGCCTATCAACGCGCCCAGGCAGCTGTTTTCGTCAACCGGCAGGCCAGTGGGGAGGCACAGGCCGCTTACCCGGCAATCCATGCAGTGGTTCACCAGCGGTTTCAGGTGAATAGGGTTTGCCTTGGACAAAGGGTTGGGGGAGTCGAGCAGGGTGACCTTCAGCTGGCCAGGCATTTTCAGGCCTCCTTCGCATTTTGGAGGCCGCTTTGGGCCCCCGCCCCATTACGCGCACCGAGCCCGACGGGCGACCAATCAGCAAGCATGTCCCGCGAGTGGGGGGCATTGAGGCGGCTTGTAAGCCGTTCGACAAACCGCTCGGCTTCGGCAGCCGTACTGAAACCCACCCGCCAGTCATCCATGCGCACCCAACAGCGTCCCTGCTCAGTATTCTTCTCGACGTAAACGTTCATCAGGGCCTCCAAAGCATGTATCGGTAGACAATGCAGAATGAAGGCGTCCCTGCCGGCAGCGCAGGTGAAGCTCAGGGCGTTAACGCCATGGCACGCCTGCGGCGCCTGAGGTGAATGTTGATATGGCTACAGGGTGCGCCAGCGCAGTGTCGAGACATTGATCGGCGTCAAGTTCTTGCGCCATGGGCAATGCCATTGGTCGGTAGGTGCCTTGAGTTGATAAACATCAAGTTCGCAACGTGTAGCTGGCAGATGCTCTACCTACGTATCGCAACCTCAGAGGTGTGCCATGGAAACTCCGCAAAGACTGCTGCTGATCGCCTCCCCCCTGATGCGCCGAACCCCGGTCTATGACCGGGCTGCTGCGCTGGCCAAGGCCAAGGGAATGGCGCTGCACATCGTCGCTTTCGACTACGTGGAAGGGCTTGCCACGGCGGGCCTGGTGAATGACCAGGCGCTGGCAGTCATGCGCGAGGGTTACGTGCAGCAGCACCGTGAATGGCTGGAAACCCAGGCGTTGCCGATGCGGCGCAATGGTGTCACCGTCACAACCGAGGTGGTGTGGGTGCAGCAGCCCTTGAATGAGATCCTGATACACTTGCGTGAGCAACCGTTTGCCATGCTGATCAAAGAGCTCGAGCATGAGCCTTGGTGGATGCGCGCAATGTTCACCTCGCTGGATATCCAGTTGCTGCGCGAAACGCGAATACCCTTGCACCTGGTACACAAGGCCAGCCATGCGTTGCCACGCAGGGTTCTGGCGGCGGTGGACCTGTCCAGGCCGGAGGATCAGTTTGAAGGCTTCAACGACCAGATCATCAGCGAAGCGCTGAAGCTGACATTGCAGTGCAATGCCCAGATCGAGTTGCTGTACGCCTACGATTTGGGTTCCATGTACCTGGACGCCGGCGGCAGCCGGGAACATTCGTTCCTGTTCGATTCAAACGATGCCCAGACCTTGCATGACGCTCAAAGCGCTGCCTTCCAGGAGCTTGCCGAACGCAACGGCATCGCCGTCGAACACCGCCATATGCGCATAGGCGACCCGGCAAAGGCCCTGGCGATGTTCATGGATAACAATGATATCGACGTACTGGTCATGGGCAGTTATAACCACCGTGGCATCGGCTGGTTCATCGGCAGTACTGCCGAGCGCGTTATGCATCGGTTGTCCAGCAGTGTGCTGGTGATTTCTCCAGAGCGCTCCCAAGGCTGAAGCACAAGGCCCGCAAGGGCCTTGTCTTTTCAAGGCCGCAGGTCAAGTTCGTGCAGAATCTCGCTCACATCGCCGCCGGGGTAGCGGGAGGTGAAGCCCAGTGCCTTGACCAGCCGGTGCATCGCGTAGTTGCTGGCCAGGTCCCTGGAGACCATGCACTGAAAGCCATTGCGTCGTGCGGCTGCAATCAGGTGTTGCATCAGGCGCTTGCCCAACCCCTTGCGCTGCCAGTCTTCGCTGACCGCCACTGCACATTCGCAACGTTGACTGCCTGGTATGCCCGCATAGCGGCTGACGCCGATCTGTTGCAATTGACCGTCTACATGAACCAAGGCGACATAGGCCATGCGTTGGTGGTAGTCCACGGGCATGTCTTGCGTGTCCAAGCTAGGCAAGCCGCCGCTGAGTCCGGCAATGAAGCGAAAGCGCCGTGATTCATATGCGATTGTGCTCAGAAAACGCTTGTCCCGTTCGCGGTCCTCCTCGCGCAGTGGGCGGATCAGCACCGCCGAACCGTCCTTTAGGTTTTCGACCCAGTGTTCGCAGGTCTGTGGCTGTGCTGTCTGCTGCCCGTTCATGACGCCTCCCGTTGCCTGATCAGTGTCTGGTGCAGCTGTTTTAACGTGGCGGGCCGGTTCGGTTCTGACAATCATCAAGTTCAGGCTGGGTAGCGGTTTTCTGATCTGCATCAAGCAGCAGCGATCCTGCGCGCGGAATATCGTCAGCATCACACCCACTGACGAAAGCGCGGAGGTTCACCATGGGGCAATATCGACAATTGCTGGTGCTGCTGACCGAGGTCGATCCGCATTCCGCCGCTTTGCGCCGAGCCCTTGCCTTGGCGCAAGTCAGCGGCGCCAGCGTGCATGTGCTGGGCTTGTTCGAGCCAAGCGAGGAGCACCTTCTGCGCGAAGAGCGGCTGAACGAGGCCGATATCAAGCGCCAGTACCAGCATTATCGCGCTCAGTTGACGGGACTGGTCGAGCGGCATCGCGGCAGCGGTACAACGCTGACGGTCGACAGCCTGAATGCGGAGGATATCCGCAGCCAGGCGATCGATTACATCAGCGAACTGCAGCCCGATATGGTCATCAAGGACAGCGAAGCTGCGTCGGCCCTGGTGCGCATGTTCGGCACCCCACTGGATTGTGCGCTGATGCGAGGTTTCAAAGGCGTCAGCCATTTCGTGCCGGCGGCGGCCGTTTCATTGCCGCGGCGTGTGCTGGTCGCCGTGGATACTGCGTTCAGCGAGACCCCTGCCGTCCAGGCGTGCTTCAATCGTGGACTGATTCGTGCTGGCCAGGCGCTGGCGTTACAGTGTGACGCGCACCTGCATCTGCTATCGGCCTACAACCTGGCAGGGGTATTTGCCTCGGACATGAATGTCACCCAGGCGTGGATCGACGAGATGCGCGAGGCACTGCAGGAGCCTTTCGAAGCGCTGGCCGATGCCGAAGGCGTCGCGCCGGACCGCCGACATTTCATGGAAGGAGGCCCGGTACAGGTGATCCGGGAACAGGTCGCGTCCCTGGACATCGACGCGGTGGTGATGGGCGTGGTGCAGCCCAAAGGCCTGGACAAACTATTGGGAGACACCACCGAGCGTATCGTCAGCCGCCCACCGTGCAGCGTGCTCGCCGTTCATCCCCAAATAGCCGAAAGTTGGGAGCCTTGGCCATGCAACTGACATTTCTTGGCGGCACCGGCACCGTGACCGGCAGCAAATTCCTGTTGACCCGTGACAGCACGCGGGTATTGGTCGACTGCGGGCTCTTCCAGGGTTTCAAGCAACTGCGCCTGCGCAACTGGCAGCCGCTGCCCCCGGCGTTGCGGGCGCTTGATGCGGTGGTGCTGACCCACGCCCACCTTGACCACAGTGGTTATTTACCTGTGCTGGTTCGGGAAGGCTACCGCGGGCCGATCTACGCCACGCCGGCGACTTGCGCCTTGGCGGAAATCCTCTTGCTCGACAGTGCGCGGCTGCAGGAAGAGCAGGCCGAACATGCCAATCGCCACGGTTACTCCAAGCATGCGCCGGCGCAACCGCTCTATACCGAGCAGGATGCCAAACGTGCCCTGGCACTGTTTCGGCCCGTAGCGTTACACCAGGTGACCATGATCGCCGAGGGCATGGAGTTGCTGTTGCGTACCGCCGGACATATTCTGGGGGCGGCCACGGTCCAGATCAGCGCCGAAGGGCAGACCGTGCTGTTTTCGGGTGACCTCGGCCGCCCTCAGGATCCGATCATGCGTGCGCCTGAGCTGGTCAGGACGGCGGACGTGCTGTTGATCGAATCTACCTATGGCGATCGCCAGCATCCCGCCGAATCGACCGAGCAGTACCTTGCCAAGGTCATCAACGAAACGCTCCTGCGTCATGGCATTACCCTCGTACCCTCGTTCGCCGTTGGCCGCGCCCAACTGCTCATGTATTACCTGTACACGCTCAAGCGCGACCGGCTGATCCCTGATATCCCGATCTACCTGAACAGTCCGATGGCCACCGACGCCACCGCCCTGTACCAGCAGTACCGCAGTGAGCATCGGCTGACCGCAGCCGAGTGCGCCGCCATGTGCAGAGGCACGCACATCGTCCGGACGGTCGATGAGTCCAGGCACCTGGACCAGCTGCGCGAGCCCGCAGTGATCATCGCCGCCAGCGGCATGGCGACCGGCGGACGGGTGCTTCACCACCTGAAGGCACTGGCCCCAAACCCGCGCAACAGCATTCTGTTCTCCGGCTTTCAAGCCGGGGGGACGCGGGGTGCCGATATCGTCGCGGGCGCCCACAGTGTGCGGTTGCACGGCGAGGATGTGCCTATCCGTGCACAGGTGCATGCGATGGAGAATCTTTCTGCGCACGCCGATGCTGATGAAATCATGGAATGGTTGCGCGGGTTCACCCGGCCACCCCGTCAGACCTATGTGATTCATGGCGAGCCACACGCTGCCGACACCTTGCGGCGGCGGATCAGCCTCGAACTCGGCTGGCAAGTGTGCGTGCCTGAATATCAGGAAACGGTTGCCATTGACCCTGTTCGCTAGAGGCTGTTTTCCACGCAACATCACCGAGTATCAAGGCTTTTCATACAGCCCAGGCTGGCACGGGAGGTATTCATGAACACACAAGCTAGGGCGAAACTCAGAGCGTGGTTGCATCGCCCCAAGGGCAGCCTGGGTTGGATCGTAGCGATCCTTGTGTTACTGCTCGCCGCATCGGCCTACCGCGGGCTGAGCCCGACCTGGCGCCTGCCCCTGCACAATCCGGTCGTGATGCTGGCCTTGCTGACCTTGAGCGTGGCGCTAGGCTGGGCGGTGCAGCGGGGCGTGAAGCGCACCGTTGGCAAAGCCATTTTCAACGGCCAGGAGACAGGCTGGCAGGCCAGACTGGCGTTCCTTCGCTCAGTGGCTCGGGAATCGAACATCCTGCTGGTGGTGCTGTTGTGCCTGGCCCTGCTGGGCACAGGCACCTTGTGGCTGGCAGGGCGCTCAGTGACGCAGATCGTGGCGAACTGCGAGGCCAACCTGCAGGCTCAAGTGGATATACCCGAAGATGAAAAACTCACCGCGCTTCTCGGCAAACCGGTGTGCACGTGCCTGGCGCAGACCTTCATGGAGCGCAACGGGGTGCTGCGCATGGCCTTGTTCGAAACCCCCATGCAGGAAGTGAGCGGCTTGAAGGTGCTCACCGCGGATGATGAGCAGCGCTGTCTTGAACAGTTCGACCTGCTGCCCGAGGAGCCCCAGGCAACCGCGCCTTGAGCCGGCCCGCCTGTGGGTGCCCTGGTGCTGGACGCCGCAGCCGGACGACTGAACCGCCGCTATTTGGCTTTCCAGTACTTCTGCATTTCCAGGAAGAGAAACGAAGCGGTCCAGGTGATCAGCACCAGGCCGGTCAATGCCTGCAGGCCGGTCAGGTATTTCAGGTGCCCGCTCGGGGTGATGTCGCCGAAACCGATGGTGGTATAGGTGGTGAAGGAAAAGTACACGCAGTCCAGGAAACTCCCGTCGAAATTGCCGCTGAGTGTGCCCCAGCCGTCGGCATGGGCCATCAGGTAATACACCAGGGCAAAGCACCAGACCTCAATGGCATGGGCCAGCAGTGCGCCGAACACACCCGCCACGATGCGAAACCGGCTCCAGAGCTTCAGGCGGGGTAGCCAGTCATTCAGGCGCAACAAGCATTCGTAGTGAATGATCACCACCAGGATCACGACCAGCATGTTGATCAGCGTGACAGTGAGCATCGCCTGCACTCTTGCCCTGATGGGCGGTTCATTTCAAGTTGTCGACCAACGCATGGATGGTAGCTCATTGGCCTGCGGCAGCAACGGTAGGATTTCTTCACTAGCAGGTGCAAAGTGGCACCTGGGGGGCATTGATATTTATCAAGAACGAACCAGCACCTGCTTCGATAATGACATCGCATGCAACCCAGGCAACGCGCCGGGAGGTACCCATGACGCCGTATCGCCGGATTCTGCTTATCATGACCGAGGCCCAAGCCAATGCCGCGCTGTCCCGGGCCATGGCCTTGTCTGCGGCGTCCGGTGCGAGTTTGCATGTACTGGGCATCCATGAATCTGGTGTACTGCGCCTGCCTCACGAATTGCAGGAAGCCCCACTTCATTCGGCCTCGTTCATGCATTTCAGTACCGAACTCAAAGCACTGCTGGATGAGCAGTCATTCGTTGGGGCTCGGCCAGGTTTCGAGGCAGTTGAAACCTCCAATCCGCGTGATCAGCTGCCAGCGTGCATTGCCCGCTACGCACCTGATTTGGTGATCAAGGGCTGCCCGGGTCACTCCCTGCTCGAGCAGATCGCTCGGACCTCGCTCGACCAGGCGCTGCTGCATGGGAGTGAGACGCCATTGTTGTTCGTACCGGCGGATGCCCCAGCCATCCCCCAGAACATTCTGGTCGCAGTGGATGTCGCCAACCCGTCGCCACACAACGACGCCCTCAACCATGCCCTGGTCGCGGCAGGTCAGCAACTGGCGACTCAATGCAAGGGGCAGTTGCACCTGCTCTCGGCTTACGACCTGCCCATCGCCATGCTGGCCAACCCTGACCTTGCCGGCCCTTGGGTAAACCAATTACGCGAGTCACTGCAGCTGCCTTTCGATGCGTTGGCCGATGCACATGGCATCGCCCACACGCACCGGCATTTCAGCGAAGGTGCGCCCCTGCGCGTGATCAAGTCCTACATCGCCACGCTGAAAATTGATGCAGTGGTGGTCGGCACCGTGCAGCCCAGGCATTGGGCCAAGGTGATCGGCGATACCACCGAGCGGCTTGTCAGCCATGCACCGTGCAGCATCCTGACGATCAGGTCTGCGCCCGCCAGCTGACTTCATTAAGATGGCATCTTTTTTGTCTCTGATTCGACAATGGAGCGCTGAGATGTTTGTTGATATGGCTGCCTTCACGCCGTGGTCGGCATTGGCAGGCGGGGCATTGATCGGTTTGGCCGCTGGGCTGTTCGCCGTTGCGAACGGGCGCATCGCGGGCATCAGCGGTTTGCTCGGTTCGATGCTGCAAAGTGGCGGGGAAGGGCGGGGCGAAAAAGTGTGCTTTTTGCTGGGACTCCTTGCCGCGCCACTTTCCTGGCAACTGTTCTCAGAAATGCCTCCCGTTCATTTCAGTGTGGCGCCTTGGCTGCTTATGGTCTCGGGAATTCTGGTAGGCCTCGGTACCCGCTATGGCAGTGGCTGCACCAGTGGCCATGGCGTTTGTGGCTTGTCACGCCTGTCGCCTCGCTCTGCAGTGGCGACGCTGTGCTTCATGGCAGCAGGTTTTGCCACGGTCTTCGTGGTCAGGCATATACTTTCAGGAGCATGAAATGAAGCGGATCAGTGGCTTTATCGCAGGGTTGCTGTTCGGCATGGGAATATTGCTATCCGGCATGGCAAACCCCGCCAAGGTGCTGGGGTTTCTCGACATTGCCGGGCAGTGGGACCCGTCGCTGGGACTGGTCATGGTGGGTGCGATAGGTGCCGCACTGTTGCCGATGACTTGGGCGCGACGTCATACCACGGCCTTGCTGGGAGGTAAGATACAGCTGCCTGCCAGGCGCGACATCGACCGTCGACTCGTCGGGGGGAGCCTGGTTTTCGGCATAGGCTGGGGGCTTGCCGGCGTATGTCCGGGGCCGGTGCTGGTGTTACTCGCCGGGGGGTACTGGCAAGCCTGGCTATTCGTGCTCGCGATGCTTGCCGGTATGGGAGTGTTTAATGTTGCGGAAGCGTTTCGCAGCCGTCATCAGGGCAGGGTTTGACGGTACACAACTTAGTTCTGGTCGACATCAGAATAAGGCACTTATTGAGTGTAACTCTACTAAATGAATATTTAGCGTAGTTATTTCTTGTGTTCATATTATAAGGGCAGGGTAGCTCATGCGTTATCGCTAACGCCACGTTTGCACGCTAGCGTTCAAGAATGAGCTACCTCCGGCGGCAGTCACCACCAACGACCACCATTTAATGACTTACTTTCCGGGCTGGATGCTTGAAAGCGCCCGTTACTACCTCAACGCCGCTGAGCTTTTAGACGCCCAAAACCTCCTGCATGTCGCCATGGTCAATGCAGCGATCGGTATGGAAATCCTGCTGAAAAGCTTTATTTCCGTGCCAGATCAGCACGAAGGTACGTCCGGCGAAACCTATAAGCTTGATGTCGAAGCACTCAAAACGGCTCACCAATACCTGCAGTCAATCGGCAAGATTCCACCCAAACAAAAGCGTGACGCTCACGATCTGCTGACACTGTTTCACGCGATGCCTGCAGCTATTCGCGAGAGCCTGGCCCTGAACAGCCAGGAACACTCATTCGAGCGGTATCGCGATGTGTTCACCAACAGCCGGTATCAGTACGAGTCGGCCAGCTGGAAATTTGCCGATCCAGTGCTGATGGGTTGCTGCGGTGGACGTTGGCCAACGTGGTTGGTTACTACAAGGAACGAGGCTCGCAGGATCCGTTCGTGCTGTGTTACATCGCTGAGGTCCAAGCTTGATCTGCGGCCCAGTAATCGAGGCCCGTGGCCTGGCTTTAAATCTGCCCACCCACGGCCCCGGTAGCTCCATACCAAGGTGCTCATAATGCATATTATGTTAAATATCGTGCTATGTCATAGATGTTCGTGCGCTCCCTAGGCTGCAGATTCGTGTGACCGGCATCTATGGATGCCGGTCACAGTTCAGATTGAGGTGGCTGCCAATGATCCGGCCTGAAGATTCCCGCCGATGTCACTGTGCTCGGCAGTGATGTTCTACGAGGGAAATAAAGTTCAGTTGAAAACAGAAGGCGAAGCTGCGCTAAACCGGTGAACCATTTACATAGCCGACACGTCCACCGCAAAAGAACAACGAGTCGACAGATAAATGGCAAGGGATCCCGTATTGGCCGTGCTCGGCTATCTCAAAGACCACCATCTGGTCCTTACCACCGCCGAGTCCTGCACAGCAGGCTGCATGGTCGCTCTGCTAGCGGCATTCCCAGGCACAGGCGAGGTACTGGAAAGCGGCTACGTCGTGTATTCGCCCTCCGCCAAGAAGCGTCTGCTAGGTGTAAGCGCGGAAACCATCGAACGGTACGGGCTGACCAGCGAACCAGTCGCATGGGAGATGGCCCTAGGGGCGTTGAAGGACAGCGATGCCAATGTCGTTATCGCAACTACAGGTTTAGCCGGGCCTGACCCAGCATCTGGGGTTCTACCCGGCACGCTTTGCTTTGCTTGGGCTTTTGCCGGCGAACCGACAGCCGTGTTTACCCGTACCCAGCGTTTTTTTGGTGAGCGAGCGCAAGTCATGCATGACGGCGCCGTCTATGGACTGACGCGCCTGATCCATTATCACGAGCGCTGGCTTCGTGGGGAGCGCGCTTGAAGGGGCAGGTAATGACAGGCAAGAAGGCGACTTTCGACATCGAATACTGCAGGCGACCCCCTCGACTACCCTCCTCCACCCTTTGCGTGAGCACTTGGATTACGCGGTATGAGCCCAATCCTCAACGAAGGTGAGTACGTCTTCTGCACCAAGGCATTTACGCAGTCCCATCATCGCTGTGCCACATCTGAGTCAGTTGACCACCCGCCACCCAGGGCGAGGTAGGCAGCAATAGCAGCACGCGCTGCTTCAGTTTGCGCAACTGCTCGGAAATGCGATGTCCTGAGAAGCTGCTGATCTGCGTTCAGAACGTCTATCAAACTGGCTACACCGTTCTGGAATGCTACGAAGGACGAACGTCGTGCTCGCTCCAGGGATACCTCACCGCGTTTGAGCGACTGTGCCTGCGCTTGCCGATTGATCAATGCAGACAAAGCTGTTTCAACATCTTCCGAAGCCTCCAGCACAGACTGCCGATAGATGGCCAGGGCTTCGGCTTCACGTCCTTTGGCCTGGTCTATCTGCGCGTTGATGCGGCCAAAATCAAAGAGTCTCCACCTCAAACCGAGCAATACGGCTGATTGGTTGGCATCGCCCGTGAAAAATGTTCCGCCAGAGGTAGACGCACTGCCGATCAGCCCGCCTATCGAGAATTTTGGGTAATACTCACTGATCGCACTGCCGATCATGGCATTGGCAGCCATGAGCCTCCGCTCAGCGGCGATCAGGTCGGGCCGACGGCGGAGCAGATCGGAAGGTTTGCCGATTTGCGCAAACGCAGGCACCTGAGGGATTGACGAGGCAATTGCCATCTGGGCGCGGTGGGTACCTGGCGTACTGCCAAGCATGACATCCAAAGCGTTGAGAGCCGCATCCAGGCCCGCACGCAAAACTGGCACGGTTGCCTCGACTTGAGACAGTTCGCCTTCGGTTTGACGAACCTCGTAGTCAGGCGCCAGACCTTTGCGGTTGAGCAGGTTGACTTTGGCCAGAAGGTCTTGCTGTGTCTGCACCTGGTTCTGAGCAATGGCCAGGCGCGCCTGCAGCCCCCTCACGGTGGTGTAGATATCGGCTGTTTGCGCGGCAACGGCAAGACGCGTCGCGATTGCCCCCGCCTCGGAAGCCTGGTACTCACCGACGGCGGCTTGCCGATCACGCCGCAGCCCACCAAACAAGTCGATTTCCCAGCTTGCTTGCAGATTGAGTTCATAGCTGTTGCCGTAGCGGTCATAGTCAGGCGTTGAGTTCAGCAGCTGGCCCAATGGCGTTTCAACGGATTGCCGTGAGCGTGCAGCTTGACCATTTATACCCGCGGACGGCACAAGCGCCGCGGTCGCTGAGCCCAGTGCTGCGCGAGCCTGAGCTACGCGGGCCTGTGCCTGCGCCAACTGCAGGTTTTGCCCCAGCGCCTCGGTCACAAGCCTGCTCAACAAAGGATCTCCAAATCCTTCCCACCAGACATCGAGGCTGCCGACCGATGTGTCGCTTGCAGTCAACGGCAGTGCATCCGCGACGTAATGATCGGCCAGCGCAACCTCTGGCTGTTTATAATCCGGGCCAACCATGCACCCTGCAGTGAGACTGGCGCTCAACAGCAGAGCAATCGTTCGGTAGGGAAGCATGATGATTCTCATAGACCAAGAGGAGGTGTGACCATATTATATTTTGGTCACACTCTGTCAATCAGTTCCAGGATGCTTCAAAAATGAGTAAATCTTCTCCACCCTCGCCGGCGCGCGGGCCAGCCGACCACGACGTGAGGGATCAGATCATCCAGGCTGCCATGGAGCACTTCGCCCATTATGGGTACGACAAGACCACTGTTTCTGACTTAGCCAAATCGATTGGCTTTTCAAAGGCCTACATCTACAAATTCTTCGAATCCAAACAAGCGATCGGAGAGGTGATTTGCTCCAGTCGGCTTGCGCTGATCATGCAGCGCATTGCGACGGCCACCAGCGACGCCCCGACTGCATCGGAAAAGCTGAGACGTCTATTCCGAGCGATCGCTGAGGGCGGAGCTGACCTTTTCTTCCACGACCGGAAGCTCTATGACATAGCGGCAGTGGCATCTCGCGACCAATGGTCGTCGGTCAAGTCTCATGAGGCCAATATCAGTAAGGTCATTCTGGAGATCCTGACACAAGGCCGCGACGCAGGAGAATTTGAACGCAAGACACCCCTGGACGAACTGACGCTGGCGATTTTTCTGATCATGAGACCATACGTAAATGCCGCGCTCCTTCAGCACAACCTGGACACGCTTCAGGATGCGGTCGTCCAACTGCCGGCTTTGATACTCAGAAGTCTCGCCCCTTAGCAGAGTGTGACCATTGACAATATTGGTCACTGGTAGAAAAATGGGATTCCTATATCGCCTTTTGAGAAAGGGATCCCATGCGCCTGCGTCCTGCCGCCATAGTCGGTTGCTTACTCCCACTCGCCCTTGTCGCTTGCGGGGACTCTTCACCTGGAAAAGACCCGAGAGACACACCGCCGGTCGTGAAAGCGGTCTCGGTACAGGACGCGTCAGCCCTTGCACGTTCGTTTTCCGGAGTAGTGGTCGCTCGCACACAGAGTGACCTCGGCTTCCGAGTATCCGGAAAAATCCTGCAGCGCCTGGTCGATACCGGGCAAACAGTCAAACGCGGTCAGACCTTGATGCGCATGGATCCGGTGGATCTGAATCTACAGGCACGCGCACAGCAAGAGGCCGTAACTGCCGCTCGGGCGCGGGCCAAGCAGACCGGTGACGACGAAGCTCGATATCGAGGGCTGGTTGCCGAGGGCGCGGTCTCGGCCTCGTCCTACGACCAGATCAAAGCTGCGGCTGATGCTGCGAAGGCGCAACTCAGTGCCGCGCAAGCTCAGGCTGACGTTGCCAGGAACGCCACCGAATATGCGGTATTGCTAGCCGACGCCGATGGTGTGGTGATGGACACGCTGGCCGAACCGGGCCAGGTCGTCAGTGCTGGTCAAGCGGTTGTAAGGCTGGCCAGGGCCGGGCAACGAGAAGCTGTCGTCTACTTGCCAGAAACACTTCGACCTGCGCCTGGCTCGACTGCGCTGGCCACGCTATTTGGCAAGCCTGCGCAGGCCGTACCCGCCAAACTGCGCTTGCTTTCAGATGCAGCAGACCCCATCACGCGCACATTCGAGGCCAGGTACGTGCTCACTGGGCCTCTGGCGAGCGCGCCATTGGGTGCAACCATTACGCTTGAGATTCCGGATACCGATACGGATTTCGAAGCGAAGCAGATACCCATCGGCGCACTCTTTGACCCGGGTAACGGAGCTGGGGTTTGGGTGATAGCAGGCCAGCCGGCCAAGGTGTCATGGCGCGCTGTGGAAGTGCTAAGTGTCAGTGACGAAAAAGCGGTCGTGAAGAGTGACCTGCACGCTGGCGATCGGATCGTGGCACTGGGTGCGCATCTGCTGCGCGATGGCGTCGAGGTCATGGAACAGGCTCAAACAGCTCAGGTCATGGGGCAGCAACCATGAGCCAGCTGCGTTTCAACTTATCCGCGCTCGCAGTACGCGAGCGATCAATCACCCTCTTCCTGATTGTGCTGATCGCCTTCGCCGGCACGCTGGCCTTCTTCAAGCTGGGCCGTGCGGAAGATCCGCCCTTCACCGTCAAGCAGATGACGATTATCACTGCCTGGCCCGGCGCCACTGCGCAGGAAATGCAGGATCTGGTGGCCGAACCGTTGGAAAAACGCATGCAAGAGCTGCGTTGGTATGACCGTACCGAAACCTACACCCGACCTGGGTTGGCGTTCACGATGGTGTCACTGCAAGACAAGACACCACCTTCGGCGGTTCAGGAGGAGTTCTACCAGGCACGCAAGAAAGCGGGTGATCAGGCCAAGCTGATGCCAGCAGGCGTCATTGGCCCAATGCTCAATGATGAGTTCTCGGACGTGACATTCGCGGTCTACGCGCTCAAAGCCAAAGGCGAACCGCAGCGCCAGTTGGTACGCGACGCCGAAACACTGCGCCAGCAGTTGCTGCACGTACCGGGCGTCAAGAAGGTCAACATCATCGGGGAACAGGCTGAACGGATATTCGTGTCCTTTTCCCATGACCGCCTGGCCACGCTCGGAATCACGCCACAGGACATTTTCTCGGCCCTTGACAACCAGAACGCCCTGTCACCGTCGGGCTCGGTCGAAACGCAGGGGCCACAAGTGGTGGTCAGGGTTGACGGCGCCTTCGATCAACTGGCAAAGATTCGCGAAACCCCTGTGGTCGCCCAGGGCCGCCCCCTGAAACTGTCGGATGTGGCCGACGTTGAACGCGGCTATGAAGACCCCGCGACGTTCCTGGTGCGTAACGATGGCGAGCCAGCCTTGCTGCTTGGCATTGTCATGCGTGAAGGCTGGAACGGCCTCGACCTTGGCAAAGCCCTGGAGGCCGAAACAGCCAAAATCAACGAAGGCATGCCCTTGGGCATGACGCTCAGCAAGGTCACCGATCAGGCGGTGAACATCACGTCCTCCGTCGACGAGTTCATGATCAAGTTTTTCGTTGCCCTGCTGGTCGTGATGCTTGTCTGCTTCCTCAGCATGGGCTGGCGTGTCGGCGTTGTCGTCGCAGCCGCGGTGCCATTGACACTGGCGATCGTATTCGTGGTGATGGCCGCAACAGGCAAGAATTTCGACCGGATTACGCTGGGTTCGCTCATCCTGGCCTTAGGGTTGCTGGTCGACGACGCAATCATCGCCATCGAAATGATGGTCGTGAAGATGGAAGAAGGTTACGACCGCATCAAGGCTTCGGCATATGCCTGGAGCCACACGGCAGCCCCCATGCTGTCCGGCACACTGGTTACCGCCATCGGATTCATGCCTAACGGTTTCGCCCAGTCCACTGCCGGCGAATACACCAGCAACATGTTCTGGATTGTCGGCATCGCCCTGATCGCATCCTGGGTGGTGGCGGTCGCGTTCACCCCCTACCTGGGCGTGAAGTTGTTGCCTCGAATCAAGACGATTGAAGGTGGTCATGCCGCTATTTACAACACCCGTCATTACAACCGATTCCGCGCTTTGTTGGGCTGGGTGATCGCACATAAATGGCTCGTGGCAGGCACCGTGGTTTCGACATTTGTGGCCGCCGTGCTTGGCATGGGATTGGTAAAGAAGCAGTTCTTCCCGACCTCAGACCGGCCCGAAGTGCTTGTGGAGCTGCAGATGCCTTATGGCACCTCCATCGAACAGACAAATGCCACTGCGATCAAGGTAGAGTCCTGGCTACGTCAGCAAGAAGAGGCAAAGATTGTCACCACTTACATCGGCCAAGGCCCGCCCCGCTTCTTCCTGGCAATGGCCCCTGAGTTGCCCGACCCGTCCTTTGCCAAGATTGTCGTCCTGACCGAAAACCAGGGCGCTCGTGAGGCCCTCAAGCATCGTCTTCGGGAGGCAGCCTCCGAAGGTCTGGCGCCCGGCGCTCAAGTGCGGGTAACACAACTGGTATTCGGGCCCTACTCCCCCTACCCGGTCGCCTATCGGGTGATGGGCCCGGATGCCTCGCAACTGCGTCAGATTGCAGCACGCGTCCAAAGCGTGCTGCAGGCGAGCCCCATGATGAAGACCGTCAATACCGACTGGGGCCCGCTTGTTCCCACGCTTCACTTCTCCCTGAATCAAGATCGCCTGCAGTCGGTTGGCCTGACGTCCGCCTCGGTGTCGCAGCAGCTTCAGTTCCTGCTCACCGGTGTGCCGATCACGTCGGTCAGGGAAGATATCCGCTCTGTGCAGGTTGTAGGGCGTGCCGCTGGCCAGATCAGACTCGATCCTGCCCAGATCGAGAATTTCACCCTGGTAGGCTCGAACGGTCAGCGCGTTCCGGTTTCGCAGATCGGTGATGTGAGCATTCGCATGGAGGACCCCATCCTCCGTCGCCGCGACCGAACGCCCACCATGACAGTGCGGGGTGACATCGCGGAAGGGCTGCAGCCGCCTGATGTATCCACGGCGATCTGGAAAGACCTCCAGCCCATCGTCACGCAGCTGCCTGCGGGCTACAAAATCGAAATGGCAGGCTCTATCGAGGAGTCGGCCAAGGCCAGCCAGGCTATCGTCCCTCTCCTGCCTATCATGATCGCCCTGACTTTGTTGATCATCATCCTGCAGGTGCGCTCTATCTCGGCGATGGTCATGGTGTTTCTGACTTCACCGCTGGGGTTGATCGGCGTAGTACCCGTATTACTGCTGTTCGGCCAACCGTTCGGCATCAACGCGTTAGTCGGCTTGATCGCGCTCTCCGGGATTCTGATGCGCAACACCCTCATCCTGATCGGGCAGATTGACCACAACCAGCTTGAAGGACTTGCGCCCTTCGACGCCGTGGTCGAGGCCACAGTGCAACGCGCACGCCCAGTCTTGCTCACGGCATTGGCAGCCATCCTGGCCTTCATCCCCCTCACCCACTCGGTGTTCTGGGGCACCTTGGCCTACACCCTGATCGGAGGCACGTTCGTGGGCACGATCATGACCTTGGTGTTCCTGCCGGCAATGTATTCCATCTGGTTCAAGATCCGCCCCAATAGCCGCATTGCCAAGCCAGAAGCTGCACACCGCGCCTGAGTAGACATTGCCTTCAACCCTTGCGCGCCCGATGCAATTCGAGGCGCGCTCATGATCCAACGAGAGGTCGAAATGACTCACAACGTTAATCAAAAGCGCATCGTGGTGACCGGCACCGGCGTTGTCAGCCCGCTGGGCTGCGGCGTAAAGGAAGTCTGGCGGCGATTGCTGGCTGGGCAGTCCGGGATTCGCGCGCTTGCTGGCGATGTCGTCGAAGGCACTGGCGTGTCAGTGGGCGGCAGCGTGCCCACATTGGCCGAGGATGCAGTGGCAGGCTATCAACCCGAGCGGGTCATCCACGCCAAGGAACGCAAGAAGATGGATCGGTTCATCGAGTTTGCGCTGGTAGCAGCGGATGAAGCATTGCAGCAAGCCGGCTGGCGTCCCGAGCGTCAGGCTGAACGCGCGCGCACCGCCACCATCATCGCATCAGGCGTCGGTGGCTTCGGCGCCATCGCAGAGGCGGTGCGCACCACTGACGCACGTGGCCCTCGCAAGTTGTCGCCCTTCACGGCGCCATCGTTCCTGGCCAATATGGCAGCAGGTCATGTCTCCATACGCTACGGGTTCGAAGGCCCACTTGGGGCACCCGTCACAGCCTGCGCTGCGGGGGTGCAGGCCATTGGCGACGCCGCTCGGCTCATCAGAAGCGGCGAAGCGGATATCGCGATCTGCGGTGGCGCCGAGGCGGCCATCGATCGTGTGACGCTTGGCTGCTTTGCGGCTGCACGAGCGCTCAGCACGGGCTTTTCGGATAGCCCTGAGCAAGCCTCCCGTCCTTTCGATAGCCAACGGGACGGGTTTGTCATGGCTGAAGGGGCTGGCTTGCTGGTGATCGAGTCGCTGGAACATGCGCTGGCCCGTGGCGCCAAGCCGCTGGCCGAGCTGGTCGGCTACGGAACGAGCGCTGATGCCTATCATCTGACCGCTGGCCCCGAAGACGGAAGCGGTGCCAGGCGCGCCATGCAACTCGCGCTGCAACAGGCGTCGATAGCGCCTGGGGACGTGGACCATATCAATGCGCATGCGACTTCGACCCAGGTTGGCGACAAGGGTGAACTTGCAGCAATTCGCGCCGTATTCGGTAGCGGCAGCGGCGTGGCGATTACATCGACCAAATCGGCCACCGGCCACCTCCTGGGGGCGGCAGGCGGTGTCGAAGCCATTTTCACGGTGTTGGCGCTGCAAGATCAGATCGTTCCACCCACGCTCAACCTGACTCAGGTCGATGATGCTGCGCTTGGCCTTGACCTGGTTGCACGAATAGCCCGTGAAATGCCCATCGAATATGCCTTGTCCAATGGTTTCGGATTCGGTGGTGTGAACGCCAGCGTGCTGTTCCGCCGCTGGGAGGCCAACGTATGAACACCCAACTCGAAACACACGCCAACGAAGCTGATGACGATGCTCAGAGGGCCAACGTCCTGACGGCCAAGGTCATCCTGTTACTGGCAGCACTCGCTGCCATCAGCAACTTGTCCACCAATATCATTCTGCCCGCTTTTCCTGAAATGGCTCGACAGCTCAACGTCTCATCCCAGGAACTCGGGCTGACGCTCTCCAGCTTTTTCATTACGTTCGCCTTCGCCCAATTACTGGTAGGGCCGCTTGCCGATCGCTATGGCCGCAAGCGGCTGGTAGTAGGTGGGTTGATGATTTTCGTGGTGGGTACGTTTTGGGCGGCTAACGCCGCCACACTCGACATGCTGATCCTCGGACGGGTAATCCAGGCCATTGGCGTGTGTGCCGCCGCGGTGCTGGCCAGAGCCATCGCTCGCGATCTTTATGAGGGTGAGAACCTGGCACGCGCGTTATCGCTGACGATGATCGCTGCCGCCACAGCTCCAGGCTTCTCACCTTTGATCGGCAGTATGCTGAACACCACTTTGGGGTGGCGCGCACTTTTCATAGCCGTCGGCATGTCGGCAATCCTTATCGCGCTGTTCTACCTCAGAGGGATAGGTGAAACCCTTCCTGCCCATCGTCGGGTGACTCAATCAGTACCTGCGATCCTGATCGCATACGGCAAATTGGCGTCCAACCGCCTCTTCATCTTGCCCGCACTCGCGACCAGCCTGCTGATGAGCGGCTTATTCGCCTCGTTCGCCGCTGCGCCGTCAATCTTGATGGAAGGCATGGGGCTCAACTCGCTCCAGGTGGGCCTGTATTTCGCGGCTACTGTCTTCGTGGTCTTTGCCGCTGGCTTGGCTGCTCCTCGCCTGGCTCACCGTTGGGGTAGCCGCGCCATCACCTTGTCAGGCCTCGCGACTGCGTGTACGGCAGGTGCATTGCTGCTGGTCGGCCCAAGCAATCCAAGCTTGGGCTGGTACTCATTGTCGATGGTGCTTTTCCTATGGGGTATGGGTATTGCCAATCCGCTGGGAACGGCCTTGACAATGACACCGTTCGGGAAAGAAGCAGGACTGGCGTCAGCCCTTTTGGGCTTCCTGACCATGGCGATCGGAGCAGTGTCGACCTGGATGGTTTCCACGCCGAAGTTCCCCACGATTGCCGTACTGGGTGCCACTCAAACCTCGGTGTGCTTTCTGGCAATGGTGCTTTTCGCTTGGTATGTCAAACGTAAGGCAATTGTCAGGTAGGAGTATCTCTGCATGAGGTTTGCTCCTGCTTTGCCTGGGATGTGCCAAATCAACTGCATCGCCCGAGCAGCAGCGGAGGCGACCGCTTTCACGCCTTGAATCCTAGGCGATCCGGTCATCGCGCTCACGCAGCAGCCAGCGGCCGTAATTATTCAAGAAGCATTAGCGGACGCTCGGGTTTTCCAAAGCGAAAGCAACACGCCGCCAATCAGCAGGCCGATTGTAATGCTCAACGATATTTCGGCTGGCACTTTACCCACAATGTCATGAAGGAAAATTTTCGAGCCGATAAAGACAAGCACCAGAGCCAGCGCATATTTAAGGTAAACAAAGCGACTGATCATGGCAGCCAATGCAAAATAGAGCGCTCGCAAACCGAGAATGGCAAAGATGTTCGACGTATAAACGATGAACGGATCCTGTGTGATAGCAAAAATCGCAGGCACGCTGTCAACAGCAAATACCAAGTCTGCACACTCAATCAAAATAAGTGCAAGGAAGAGCGGTGTCACCCATAGAATTCTTTTTCCTGACGCATCGGGAAAGCGAACCACAAAGCTTTGAGCGTGCAATTCTTTGGTGATGCGTAGGTGTGTGCGCAGGTAGTTGACGAAACGGTTGTTTTCCAAGTCAGGCGCATGATCGACGCGAGCGAATAGCATCTTGACCCCGGTGAAGACCAGGAACGCGCCGAAGCAGTAAAGTATCCAACTGAACTGGGCGATGAGCGCAGCCCCAAGGCCGATCATGATAGCCCTCAGGACGATAACCCCCATGATCCCCCAAAACAATACTCGGTGCTGGAACTCCCGAGGAATGGCCAGAAAACTGAATATCAGGGCAATAACGAAAACGTTATCCATCGACAGGGATTTTTCAATCAAGAAACCCGTCACATAGTCCATGCTGGCATCGCTGCCTTTCTGGAAGTACACCCAGACCGCGAACAGAAGGCCCATACTGATGTAGCCCGCGGACAGCAACAAGCTCTCTTTTACTCCAATCTCCCGATTCCCGCGGTGGAGCACACCTAAGTCAAGCGCCAACAGTGTTAGCACAACAGCGAAAAAGGAAAGCCAAAGCCAGAGGTCAGTACCAAGAACGTCTTGGTAGAGATACGTACTAAGGGCAGACATGAGCCCCTCCTGTATAGTCGTAGTTGAACAACTATGACTCCGACATGGCGGTATAACCGTCAGAGGGGCCCGGCGTCACGAATAAAGAATTTATCGAGCGCGAGTAGGCTGCAAGTAGAAAACATTTACAAATCTTGTCCATGACAAGCTAAAACGCTTGCAGTGAAAAACTAACTACGCACACCTGATTGCACCAGCCTCATGGGTGCCCCGCACGTTATCAACGCCTTCATTGGAGCAAAGCGCCGCTCGCTCGCGTTGATCTGATGCAGCGCCTTCCGTCGGTCAGAAGGCACCCTCCCCCGCACGCCATGCCGAACATAGGGTGAACAATCCAAAAAGGCGTTTCACCATGACACCAGCAAAACCTTTTACGTTACTGCTTGCACTTTGCCTGGGCTGCGCTTCAGCACTAGCTTCGGCCGCCACAGACCTGAACCATCAGCGCGCCCCAGGCATGCAATCGAACGACAATGGACAAATGAACGGCCAAGGCGCAGCGACTGGCTCTGGAACACCCGGCGATGGCATGGGTACGGGTGATGGCGGCACTGACGACAATGGGACGGACAATACCGGGGGTGACGGTACCGACAGCGGCTCGGGAACCGGCAGTCATGGCTCTGGTAGTAGCGGCACAGGCGCGGGCGGTGGTGGCAGTGGCTCAGCCGGAAGTGGATATGGCGCAGGTTCCGGCAGTTAGCTGAAAGGGCCTCAGTTCTGCCCTGGTTTTCAACCGTTCATGCAACCCATGCAGGAGGAAATACCATGCCACGCGGCGACAAAGACAAGTACACGGACAAGCAGAAACGTAAGGCCGAGCACATCGAGCAATCTTACGAGGACAAAGGCGTGGGCAAGGATGAAGCCGAAGCTCGCGCCTGGGCCACCGTCAACAAACAATCCGGTGGCGGTGAAAAACACGCAGGCTCGGGAAGCCGGACACCGTCGCACGTGAAGAAGACCGCACGCTCGGATTCGGCCAAGCGCGCCGCTGAATCTCGCCAGGGGCATTCGCGGACGTCGCACGCGTCGCTGGAATCGCAAAGCAAGGAAAGCCTTATGAAAGAGGCACGCAGCAAAGACATCAAGGGGCGCTCGACCATGACCAAGGCCCAGTTGATTGAAGCCCTGCAAAAACACGGGTGACGGCCAGATGTGATCGGCAACTTGGCAAGCCGGCTGAACGTTTGCTCAACCGGCCCGGTCGCACAACAGAGACGCAGCCGGCTGCGCGAACCCTGACCGTGAGGACCTACCATGAGCGCGATCTCTCCCAATGGGGCTGAAGAACACCCCATCGGCCTGACCCTGAATGGTCAGCGCCTGACACTGCAGGTGAATCCCTGGACCACCCTCCTCGACCTTTTGCGCGAGCAGTTGGACCTGGTCGGCACCAAGAAGGGTTGCGACCATGGCCAGTGCGGGGCCTGCACAGTGCTGCGCGATGGCAAGCGCGTCAATGCCTGCCTGACCTTGGCCATCATGTGCGACGGGGCCGAACTGGTGACCATCGAAGGGCTGGCCAGCGGCGACGTTCTGCACCCCATGCAGCGTGCATTCATCACCCACGATGCTTTCCAGTGCGGTTACTGCACCCCGGGGCAGATCTGCTCCGCAGTCGGGCTTGCCCGCGAAGGGCGCGCCTATACCCGCGAGGCCATTCGCGAACAGATGAGCGGCAACCTTTGCAGGTGTGGTGCATATAGCAACATCGTCGCTGCGGTGGAAGAAGCCCTACCGTTGATGACGGACCTGGCCCCGCCACAACGAGGGCCGAATCCATGACGCCTTTCAGCTACCACAAGCCCGCATCAATCAGCGAAGCCGTGAGCCTGGCTGACGCCAGCTCACACTTCATTGCCGGCGGCACCAACCTCGTCGACCTGATGAAAGAAAACGTGGTTCGCCCCAAGCGCCTGATCGACATTTCCGGCCTTGGGCTGAACGGCATCCACCCCACGTTGAACGGTGGCTTGTTGATCGGCGCATTGGTGAGCAATGCCGACCTGGCCTGGCACCCGATGATCGAGCAGCACTATCCATTGCTGTCGGACGCCATCCTGGCTGGGGCATCACCGCAGTTGAGGAACATGGCCAGCACCGGTGGCAACTTGCTGCAACGTACCCGTTGCTACTACTTCTACGACACCGGCACCCCCTGCAACAAACGTGAACCCGGCAGCGGATGCCCGGCGCGTACAGGCTCGAACCGTATCCACGCGATTCTCGGCGCCAGTGATGCCTGTGTCGCGACCCATCCCTCGGATATGTGCGTGGCATTGGCTGCGCTCGAAGCAGTGGTGCATGTGCAGGGGCCGCGCGGAGAGCGCCAAATACCTTTTGCGGCATTCCATCGCCTCCCCGAGGACACCCCGGAGCGAGACAATCAGCTGGCAATCGATGAACTGGTGGTCGCCATCGAGCTGCCGCCCCCGGTGTTCGAAAAACATTACCGTTATCTGAAAATTCGCGACCGCGCCTCCTACGCGTTTGCGCTGGTATCGGTCGCCGCAGCCTTGAGCTTCGATGGCCAGGTGATCCGGCAAGCTCGCCTGGCGCTGGGCGGCGTTGCTCACAAGCCGTGGCGAGACCCGGTTGTGGAGCGCATGCTGGCCGGCCAGGCGCCTTGCGAAGCGCTGTTCACCCGGGCTGCAAAAACGTTGCTGCAAGGTGCAAAACCTCTGAGCCACAACGGCTTCAAGGTCACGCTCGCCCAACGTGCAATTGTGCGGGCATTGGATGACGCGGCGCGCGGCGCCGCTGACGGGGGGCCACGACCATGATCAAACCAACACCGGTAGCCGGTACGTCCCTGGACCGCGTAGACGGCGTGGCGAAGGTCACCGGGCAGGCGCGTTACGCGGGCGAATACCCCGAAGTGGGCCTGCTCCATGGCAGTGTCGTGTCCAGTACCATCGCCCGAGGTCTAGTACTCAACATCGACAGTACGCAAGCGATGCGCGTGCCCGGGGTGATCGCCGTGCTTGATCATGGCCATCGTCCACATATTTCCAGTTATGACGACGACTACAGCGACGCCGACGCCGCGCAGGGGGCGCCGTTTAGGCCCTTGTTCGATGATCGAGTGCTCTATAACGGTCAACCGTTGGCGCTGGTGGTTGCCCAAACTCTCGAACTGGCCCGGTATGCAGGTTCGCTGATCAGGATCGAGTATGCCGAGGAGGCCCACCAGACCGACCTGGGCGCATGCCAGCAGTCGCATGCGGCACCCGCCGAAACACCGGCGCCGCGTGGCGACTTTGCCGCGCAGTTTGCCAGGGCCCCGGTGCAGGTGGATGCCACCTACCTGACTGCCAACGAGTACCACAACCCCATGGAGCCGCATGCATCGACCGTGCTCTACAAGGCCGACGGCACGCTGGAAATCCACGACAAGACCCAAGGCACGCAAAACTGCCAGGACTACTTGCACAAGGTGTTTGGCCTGCCCAAGGCAAACATCCGCGTGCGCGCGGCATTCGTCGGCGGTGCCTTCGGCTCGGGCTTGCGCCCGCAGTACCAGTTGCCACTGGCAGTGATGGCGGCGTTGCACCTGCAGCGCTCGGTGCGCGTCACGCTGACTCGCCAGCAGATGTTCACCTTTGGCTACCGGCCCCGCACCGAGCAGCGCCTGCGCCTGGGTGCTGACGCAAACGGGCAGTTGCTGGCGATCGCCCACGATGCGCTCGGCCAGACCTCCCGCTTCGAGGACTTCACCGAGCACGTGGTGGAATGGAGTGGCATGCTCTACCAGTGCGACAACGTTGCCCTCAGCTATCGCCTGGCCTCGCTCGATGTGTACACCCCGCTGGACATGCGTGCGCCTGGCGCCGCGTCGGGGATGATTGCCCTGGAATGCGCCATGGATGAGCTTGCCTGTGCAGCGCAGATTGACCCGCTCGAACTGCGCCGACGCAATTTCGCCGCCAGCAATGCCAACGAGGGCAAGCCCTACTCCAGCAAGGAACTGCTGGCGTGCTACCGGCAAGGTGCCGAACGTTTTGGCTGGCAAAACCGTAATCCGCTACCGCGCAGCATGCGCCATGGCAACCAGCTGGTCGGCTGGGGGATGGCCGGCGGCGTCTGGGAAGCCATGCAGATGAAGGCCAGCGCCAAAGCACGCTTCGATGCCCAAGGCCACCTCACCGTCAGCAGTGCCACCACCGATATCGGGACCGGCACCTATACCGTCATGACGCAGATCGCAGCCGACGCGGCTGGCGCCAGGGTGCAGGATGTCACCTTCGTCCTGGGAGACTCTTCACTGCCCACCGCACCGCTTCAGGGCGGATCGTTTACGGTGTCGTCGGTCGGTTCGGCCGTGCGCCAGGCCTGCCAGGTACTGCGTACCAAAGTGCTGGAACATGCGCGCAGGATGTACCCCCAAGTGGCCAGCACGGCCCGGGAGCAGATCATTTTCGCCGATGGCTACCTGCACGCGGGCAGCCATCGCCTGGCCTTGGCGGACATCATCGCCAGCGCCCCCGAAGGTGAGTTCGAAGTGCAAATCGACGCCGAGCCCGGCGCCAGACGCCAACCGTTCTCCACCGCTACCCATTCGGCAGTATTCGCGGAAGTCCACGTCGACGAGGACCTTGGCACAATCAAGGTAGTACGGGTAGTCAGCGCTGTTGCGGCGGGACGAGTAATCAACCCGAAAACCGCGCGCAGCCAGATTTTGGGAGGCGTGGTGTGGGGGGTGGGTATGGCCCTCCACGAAGCCGCGCTGACCGACCATCGGTTGGGCCGCATCGTCAACCACAACCTCGCGGAATACCACATCCCGGTGAACGCAGACAGCGGGGATATCGAAGTCATCTTCGTTGAAGAGCACGACGACATCGTCAACGAGCTGGGGTCCAAGGGCGTGGGCGAAATCGGCGTCGTCGGGGTGGCAGCCGCGGTGGCCAACGCGGTCTACCATGCCACGGGCAAGCGTGTGAGGGAGTTTCCGATCACGCTCGACAAACTGCTGAAAGACAACAGTCAGGTATGAGTAATATCTGTGCATGAGGTTTGCGCCTGCATCGCCGTCGGATTCCCGCTCACTGGGCGTCGGTGGCTTCAGGCGCAGGCGGATCAATGCGCTCGATATTTCCCAGAACCAACGCTCGCCCGGCAAATAGACCGCCGGATGTTTCCAGGGCAAAACGTGCGGCATCGCGTGTGCGCACCTCGTCGGTCACCGCGTCAGCTTCAACGCTCGAGGCTCCCAAGGTCAGCACGGCCTGGCGGCCAAGCAGCAAGGAGGATTCAAAGGTTTCCCGCACGATGTAGTCGGCATCGTGCTTGACCAGTTCCAGCGCGTGCTCGCGGTCAAAGGCGCGTACCAGCACCTTCACATGCGGGCAATACTGCCGCGTGCTTTCGACGATGCGTGTCGCGGCCTTCTTGTCATTCACGCACACAATGATGGTGCGGGCGTGACGGGCCCCGGCAGCATGCAACAGGTCATGCCGGGCACCATCACCGTAATAGACCTTGAAACCATAAGGCTCCACGGCGCGGATCACCTCGGGGTCCATGTCGATGATTGAAAGCTTGGCGCCATGAGCGAGCGGTGCCTGACAAGCGATCTGGCCGACACGGCCAAACCCTATGATGAGTACATGGCCTTGGAGATTCTGTGCCGGCTCCACACCGTCCATGGAAACCGCCCGGGGCCGCGCGAAACGCTTGAGCAACAGAAGGTTCACCGGCGTGAGGGCCATGGACAGCACCACGATAGCCGTCATGTTGGCGTTGATTTCGGCACTGACGACCTTGAGTTTCAGCGCTTCGGTAAACAGCACAAACGCAAATTCGCCCCCCTGCGCCATCAGCACGGCGCGGTCCAGCGCATCGCCATGCTGGCTTTTCGCTAGGCGCGCGACCCCATAGATGCACAGCGCCTTGACCACCATCAGCGCCAGCACGCCAGAGCTGATGAGCAGCCAGTTCCTGGCCACCACCTGCAGGTCCAGCGCCATGCCGACGCCGAGAAAGAACAGCCCCAGTAACAGTCCGCGAAACGGTTCTATGTCAACCTCCAGCTGGTGGCGGAAGGTGGACTCCGACAGCAGCACACCGGCAACAAAAGCTCCCATCGCCATCGACAGGCCGCCGATTTCCATCAGCAGCGCTGCTCCTAGCACCACCAGCAGCGCCGCAGCAGTCATCACCTCGCGCGCCCTGGCTTGGGCCAGTACCCGAAACAGGGGGTTGAGCAACCACAACCCGATGATTACCAGTGCGCTGAGGGACACGGCTGCGATAGCCATGCGCTGCCACAGGGGTGAGGTGGGTTCGGGCACCGCTGCAGTCGGCGCCAGAAATGCCACCACCGCCAGCAAGGGCACTATCAGCAGATCTTCAAACAGCAGAATGGACACGATGCGTTGGCCCCTCGGCTCGGTCAAGTCACCCCGCTCCGAGAGAACTTGCATGACGATGGCAGTGGATGTGAGTACAAAACCGGCCGCGCAGACGAATGACACCTGCCAAGGGAAACCAAAGGCCTTGCCGACGACGGTGAGCAGAACGGCACAGATCAACACCTGCAGGCTGCCCAGCCCAAAGATCTGCGCCCGCAGCGCCCACAGATGCGAGGGATTGAGCTCCAGGCCAATCACGAAGAGAAACATAACCACGCCCAATTCGCCCACATCGATGATGGTGTGAGGGTCATTGACCAGTTGCAGCCCGAAGGGCCCGATCATCATCCCCGCCAGCAGGTAACCCAGCACCGAGCCGAAACCGATGCGCTTGAGCAGTGGCACGGCCACCACGGCAGCGCTGAGCAACGTGATGACACCCAACAACAGTCCTGCGTTGCCTTCAGCGGCCATGGCTTCGACCCTCAGCCCCTGTCAGGACCGGTTATGGAGAAAGTACCGGACGAATTATCGCTGGGCGTCTCAGTTCGCCTGGGATGTGCAATATCCACTGCATGGGAAGCGGCAGCTTCCGGTGGAGCAACTGAAGAAACACCCGCCCGCAGGTAGGTCGCGGGCGGGTAATACTGGTGACGAGGGGCTGTCCCCTAGCCTTCGCGAACCTCGATGCGCCTGCCACTCGCACGCGCTTGCTTGGGCAATTCGATACGCAGCACACCGTTGTTGCATCTGGCGCTGGCCTGCTCGGCAATGACCTCGGCAGGAAGCCGGAAGGTGCGCCGGAAACTGCCAAAGGTGCATTGCCGGACGCGATAATGCCCATTGCCCTGCTCCTGCTCGATGCGCTTTTCACCGCGAATGATCAGCGTATCGCCCCGCACCTCCAGGTTCAGGTCCTCCTTGACCATTCCAGGTATCTCAAGGCGAACGACGATCCGCTCACCATCCTCGTAAAGATCGCCGGCCAGCAGCCCCCAGTTCGAGGCAAGCGCCGGTGATGAGGTCGCATCCTGCGACTCGCCCCTGCTCCGCTTCACTGGCGTGAAGCGCGTCAAGGCCTCGCTGGTGCGATCGCGAAGCTGACGCCAGCCCTCGCCCAGCGAATGCCAGGTTTCCTCCAGGCCATGTCTGAGTTCAGCTAGTTTGTCCATGGGTCGTCCTCCACACGCTCAAGGCCCTACGCGCTTTTCACGACGATCTTGCGCGGCTGGGCATGTGCATGTTTGGGAACACGCACGTTCAGCACGCCGTCCCGTAGCTCAGCGTCGATTCGGGTCGTATCCAGCTCGGAGCTCAAGGTGAAGGCTCGTCTGAATCGCGACAGCTGGACTTCAGCGTAGACGGCCTCCAGCTGTTCGGACAACTGCGGCATGATCTCCCCTTCCAGCACCAGCGTGTCACCCTCCACATTGACCACGAGATGATCCTTGGGCACCCCGGGAAAGTCGGCAAACAGCTGGATTCCGTTTTCGTCTTCGAAGACATCGACGCGCGGCAGCAGTGTTTGGGTTTCAGTTTCGCCGCGCACGACTGCTTGCTTGTCGTTCATGGTGATTCCTCCTTCAAACCTTTGCTGTTACTGGATGACTATACGCTTGGGCTGCAGCGCTTCCCGCCGCGGCAGGGAAATGCGCAGGACGCCGTCGCGGTAGTGGGCCTCGACCTTGTCGGTATCGACCTGATCATTGAGGCTCACGGTACGCTTGAAGGGACCTGCATAGCGCTCGTTGGCGTACACGGAGCAATTGCCCTCCTGCGTGCTGCGCGCGGGCCGGCGCTCGCCGGAAATCGATAGCAGGCCTCGGTGAATCTGCAGATCGATGTCGCTCGGGTCAACGCCGGGAACGAAGGCGTAGACCTCCATGCTCGATGGCGTGCTCGCGACATTGATGGCAGGAAAAGCACCACTGGCCAAGGCACGAATGCTGCCTGGGCGCCCGAGCCCCGTTCCCAGCACATGTTGCAGTTCGCGCTGGAGCTTCTCGAACTCGGCAATCGGATCGCTCGACAGATTAAGAAGGGACTCGTACATGACAATCCTCCTTCCAGCTGACTGAAATGATCTCGAACAGGAGGCGCGAAGCGCCGGGTTTCGGCCCCTGATGACGGAATTATGTGAGCAATCTGGAGGTTTTCAAGCCCCGGTTTGAACGGATATGGAATTACACATCCGCGCTCTTTTTCCCGTTCAATCTTTGCCTTGGCGCCATTCACACAGGGCCTAGGCAACTCGATCATCTCGCTCACGCAACAGCCAGTAGGTCAGCCCCAGGGCCAGGGTGGCGCCAGCGAGCGCCGCGACTTTGGCCGGGCCGACATCGGGATCAAGGATCACGATCTTGCGCGACAGCGCGATCAACCCGATCAAGAGGACCGTCTTGACCTGAATGATGCTGCCATGGCGCAAGACAACGCGCACGATGGAATGCTTGAATTCCATCGCGATCAGCAGCGTCATGACCATACCGAACACATTCTGGAAGATCCGGTGGTCCAGCGGATTGAACGCATCGATGATCAGCAGGCTGAAGACTATCTGGATCAGCTGTACCAGCGACACCACGATAACCACCGCGATCACCAGCGAAAGAATGTGAGCGACGATCTGCTCGAAACGCTCGTAAAACGTCAACACCGCCCACTCGCGACGCAGTCGCATGCGCGTGGTCTCGGGCTCATCGCTGTCCTTCATGCCTCACCTCTTCAGCAGCAAGATCATTGCAACGAGAAACCGCAGCCTTCGGCCTGCGCTTCACGCATTTTCACTGTCGAGCTCTTTGGCCGGCGCGGCTTGCCGGCGGTCGAACCCGACCCGCTCCGCCTTGTCGTCCCAGCGCACATGGGCGTGATCACCCTTGCCAATGCCGCCGCCGAGCATTTCACGTGCCAGTGCCGTCTCCAGCTCGCTGCGGATCAGTCGCTTGAGCTCGCGGGCACCGAATTCGGGCTTGTAGCCGACTTGCGCCAAGTGATCGACCAGTGTCTCGTCGAACGTCAGCGTCACGCCCTGGCTCGCGGCATTGCGGGCTACGCGCTCGAGTTGCAGGCCAACAATGTGGCGGATCTCCTGCTTGCCCAGCGCATGGAAGACGATGATCTCATCGATTCGGTTGAGGAACTCGGGGCGAAAGTGCCCGCGCAGCACTTCCATCACCTCGACCTTGGTCTTCTCGTACTCCTCACCAGCCGCTCCAGGCGCCTTCAGCCGCCGCTGAATAATGTCGGAGCCCAGGTTGGACGTGGCGATGATAATGGTGTTGGTGAAGTCCACCACGCGCCCCTTGCCATCGGTCAGTCGCCCGTCGTCGAACACCTGCAGCAGGATGTTGTAGACGTCGGCGTGGGCCTTCTCGATTTCGTCGAGCAGCAGCACGCTATAGGGCTTGCGCCGGACCTTTTCGGTAAGCTGGCCGCCTTCGTCATAACCAACGTAACCCGGAGGCGCGCCCACCAGCCGAGCCACGGAATGGCGCTCGCCATACTCTGACATGTCGATACGCAACAGGGCGCTCTCGTCGCCGTAGATGGTTTCGGCCAGCGCCTTGGCCAGCTCGGTCTTGCCGACACCGGTGGAGCCCAGGAACAGGAACGTGGCAACGGGCTTGCTGCCTTCGCGCAGCCCAGCGCGCGACAGCCGAACCGCGTCCGCCACCGCACGCACCGCCTCGTCCTGCCCCACCAGGCGCTCATGCAGCCGCTGCTCCAGGTGCAACAGCTTCTCGCGCTCCTCCACCGTCAGTTCATTGACCGGAATGCCGGTTAGCCGCGAGACGATTTGCGCCACATGTTCCGCCTTGACCTCGGTGCTGCCCGAGCCGCGCTCGCGCTCCCACTCCTCGACCCGCTGCTTGAGTTCGGCCTCCGTGGTTTCGACGCGCTTGCTGATCTGCGCCGCATTGTCATATTGCTTGCGCGAAGCCGCGTAGTCCTGCTCGCGGCGCAACTGGTGCAACTCCGACTCCATTTCCTGCACCGCAACCGGACGCGCCGTCGCCGATAACTTGACGCGGGCGGCAGCCTGATCGAGCAGATCGATGGCCTTGTCCGGCAGAAAGCGCGCGCTGACGTAGCGGTCGGACAGTTCGGCGGCAGCGATGATCGCCTCCTCGGTGATGCTGACCTTGTGGTGCGCTTCGAAGGTGTCGCGCAGGCCGCGCAGGATCATGATGGTCTGCGCCACCGTTGGCTCGGGCACCACGACCGGTTGGAAACGCCGCTCCAGCGCAGCGTCCTGCTCGATGTACTTCTGGTACTCGTTGAGCGTCGTCGCGCCAATCAGGTTCAGCTCACCACGCGCCATCATCGGCTTGAAGACGTTGGCCACGTCCAAGCCGCCTTCTCCACCGCCCTGGCCTGCCCCGACGATGGTGTGCACTTCGTCGATGAAGAGAATCAGCTCGCCCTGATGCTCGGCGATTTCCTTCAGCACCTTCTGCACGCGCTCCTCGAACTCGCCTCGGTACTTCGCGCCAGCCACCAAGGAATTGATGTTCAGTTCGACCAGGCGTTTGTCGCGCAGCGTCTCGGGCACCTCGCCGGCCACCATGCGCTGCGCCAGCCCCTCGACGATAGCCGTCTTGCCCACGCCAGGCTCGCCGATCAACACCGGGTTGTTCTTCTTGCGCCGCGCCAGTACCTCAATGGTGGTTTCGATTTCCTGTGCCCGCCCGATGACCGGGTCCAGCTTGCCATCGCGCGCCATCCTGGTGAGATCGCGCGAGTACTTGTCGAGCTCCGGCGTTTCGGTCGGTGCCTCGGCGCGGCCATCCTCTGCACCCTTGCCAACCACCTTGCTGACGCACTGGCGCAGGGCCTGCGGCATAAGGCCATAGCGGCGCAGCAAGTTGGCGGCCAGCCCTTCGCCCTCTTCGGCCAGCCCGATCAAGAAGTGCTCGGGGCCTACGTATGCGTGCCCCAACTCATTGGAGGCGACGAAGGCGCGACTGAGCGCATCCTTGACCCGAGGCGACACGCCGACTTCGCCTTCAAATGGCTTGTCGCCGCGCTTGGCTTCGGCTTCGATCTGGCGCTTGAGCTCATCAACCTTGATCTTGAACTGGCTAAGGATGGTCTTCACAACGTCGCTGTCGGCCAGCGCCAATAGCAGGTGTTCGGTATCGACTTCGGACCGACCGAACTCCGTGGCACGCTTGGCGGCTTCCTGCAACAGGGCCTCGGAGTGTTCGCTGATGCGGCTGGCCAGCCCGCTGCTGCGGCGGCGTGGCGTGCCGGACGCTGCGCGGCCAGGTTCCCCAGACGACGCTTCAGCCACTTCATCGGCATCCGTGGCAACGGATGCCGAGTCTTCTCCGATGCGCAGCAAATCGCTGCCCATGAACTCTTCGAACAAACCGCTGCGCGAGCCGAAAAGGGCTTCCAGTGGGGAAAGGGTGCGTTTTTGCTGGCGCACCAATTGGCGGTAGTGATCATCACACAACAGCATGATGCTGTGGCGGCCATTGACCTTGGCCTCCACCCGTGTCGTGGCGGGTTGGCCACAGACCTGGCATTGTTTGCTGGCCATGCGGGCGCTCCTTGAGTCATTGAGATGACGAGATGGAGCCTGCCGCAGCACCTCGTCTGCTGGTGGGCCTTCGTGACGACTTCAACGAAATCTCCGAGTCAGCTTCAATTCGGAGTCGAACGGCTGTGCTTCGATGCACCCGCTTCGCGCTCCTCGAGGATGATCGTCAACAGCCCATTGTCGAATGGGCGCTTGATCAAAACCTGATCGGCATCGTCAGGCAGGTTCAAGGGTGGCGGGCAACAGCCGTAGAGCGTTCGGCACGAGGGAAGGCGCACTTCTGCTGCTCTCGCAGCAGTCGGGCGTGATCGGGATGTTCTTTCCTTGAGATGGGGCCATTCGAAGGAAAGCCAGTACTGCATCCGTGATGTCCAGCGCCAGCTTCAGCACGCCTGGTAGGCAAGCGCGGGTTGGCGAGCGACGAAAACAGATGCGCCCAGGCCCAAGGAACTTTCGCAATGCTGGCTAAAGTCTGCGCCTGGTAGTCCGAAAGTCAAGCAGTATCTGCGATCGGTTCAGAAACAGTCAGCGGGCAGGCCGAGGCGAGCCGAGTTTAGGCGCACGCGCTCCATCTGATACGTTCTTTTATCATCCACCTGAGTCTTTTTCGTGGAAGGCCCACTGCTTTATAAGTTTTCGCGATCGGGGTGCGATCGGACTGTACCCGGGCACTCAATTCTCCAGCCGTTCAGGGAACCGGAAGGCCTCGCAAGTACTCAGGAACTCCCATGAACACCTCCTGCACGAGCTATCACAGCATGGCGCTTTCCGAGTCTCAGCGCGACATACTCGGTATGATTGCGACCAATCATCAACTGCACGACATCCTCACCGCCATCTGCTTGATGATCGACGCCCAGGATCCCGGCACGCTGTGTTCGATACTGCTCACCGATGCGCAAGGCAAGCATTTGCTGAAGGGCGCCGCGCCTGGCCTGCCGCCTGCCTACAGCGATGCAATCCATGGCTTGCCCATCGGGCCTCAGGAAGGTACGTGTGGCACAGCTGCATTCCGCCGCGAGCTGGTGGTGACAGCGGATATAGCCCGGGATCCGAGCTGGGAGCGTTTTCGCAGTCTGGCGCTAGGGTACAATCTACGCTCCTGCTGGTCGTTGCCATTACTCTCGCATGAGGGCTCCGTTCTTGGGACATTTGCGCTATACCAGGATCAAGCGATTGCGCCAAGCGAGGTGCAGATCCATCGGCTGACCTGCGCGGCGCAACTGGCTGCCATTGCGATCCGGCATGAGCGTGACGGCCAACGTCTGGAGGAAAGCGAACAACGGTTTCGCTCATTGTTTACCTACAACCCCAACCCGGTTTTCGCCCTTGACAGGGCGGGCAACATCCAGAGTGTGAACCCAGCTGGCCTGAAGCTTAAAGCTGGCGCGGCAACTGATCTTGTCGGCCATCATTTCTCCCACCTCGTGTTCGAAGAAGACCTGCCGAAAGTGAATCAGCATTTTTTCGCGGCCCGCGCCGGTGAGCCGCAGCGATTCGAGGCAAGGGTGCGCGACGAGAGCGACGACAAGCAGTTGATCATGGATATCGCTAACCTGCCAATCATGGTCAATGGCGAGATCGTCGGGGTATTCGGCATCGCGCGGGATATCAGCAAACAGAAGCATTACGAGCGCCAGTTGAGTATCAATGCCAGCCATGACGGGCTGACGGGTTTGCTTAACCGCCTGTCTCTGGAAGACCGGCTTGTCCAGGCGGTCATGTACATCGACCTGGATGGATTCAAATCCATCAACGACTCCATCGGGCACTACTTCGGCGATCAAGTGCTGATCGAGGTGGCACAGCGCTTGACCCAGCAGGTCCGTCCGGCTGATACCGTCGTGCGTATGGGCGGCGATGAGTTTGTCGTTCTGCTGACGGACCTGCTTCGTGACGAAGACGCTGTCCCGGTGGCCGAGCGACTGCTGGCCAGCATTGGCAAACCCTACTGTATCCAGGGTATTGACCTGCACGTGAGTACCAGTATCGGTATTACGGTAAGCGATGGTCACATCGAGCAGCCGATGAAGTTGATCCAGCAGGCTGACATGGCCATGTACAAAGCCAAGCAACAAGGTCGGAACAACTTTCAATGGTACACCAGCGATCTTAACCACCGCGTTTGCGAGCACAGAAGCCTACGTAATGACCTGCAAAAGGCTATCAAAACTCAATCGTTCAGCCTGCATTATCAACCGCAAATAGAAGCGCGCACGCGTCGGGTGGTCGGGATCGAAGCGTTGTTGCGCTGGGAGCATCCGGTTAGAGGGTTGATCTCTCCAGCGGTTTTCATACCGGTGGCAGAGGACAGTGGTCAAATTATCCCTCTGAGCCTTTGGGTACTCGATACGGCGTGCGCGCAGTTGCGCAACCTATGTGATCAGGGCTTCAACGGTATCTCGATGGCCGTGAATATTTCGCCGATGCATTTCCAGTGCGGTCAGTTCGTTGAATGTATCCAGGCAGTGTTGAGCAAGCATGGGCTCAGCGCCGGACAATTGGAGCTGGAGATAACCGAGTCACTCTTGCTGCATAACGTTGAACAAGCAATCGCAACCTTGCACCGCCTCAAAGACTTGGGTGTACGCATTGCGCTGGATGATTTCGGTACGGGGTTCTCCAGCCTGAGTTATCTCAAGTGCTTGCCAATAGACAAAATCAAGATTGACCGCTCCTTTATCCAGGACATCTCGACGAACCCACACGATGCAGCAATCACTCAAGGCATCATTTCGATGGCCCATCATCTCAGCCTGTCAGTAGTCGCTGAAGGTGTGGAAACTGCGCCTCAGGTGAACTTCCTGGAAAGGGAGCGCTGCGATATTCTCCAAGGCTATTACTTTGCGAGACCCATGTCGCATGAGGCGCTCAGGACTTTCTTGGCCGACTAGTCCACCGCCATGGTGATGTCCTCGGCTCGCCGGGTTGATATTTTCGTGCTGCTTTGTAAGCGATGCCCATCGTTGCCGGCGCTGTGACAGTTGGGGGCAGCCCCCACCTGCATGCCCGCGTTATAGGCGTCAGCGTTGGATGCCAGCACAATATGCTGACATTTCCCTCTTCTCCATATCCCGCTCGTCATAACGTAACAAGCGCCCAGAGTTGCTGAGCACCAGCAATGTACTGAAGCAGCGCCTTTTCGTTCATCCAGGCCAGCATCAGGACTTCGCCGCTGTCATGCTACTGGGTGATGGCGGGGATCAGCCCCAGGGGGTTCCAGGGTATGTGGCGAAGCACATCGGTCAAGGCGAAGCGGCTTCCCGCCTGTGCCTGCTCAAGGGTAAGGAACATGATTTGCAACCTGCGATAGATGTTATGTTATAACACTTACAACTTAGCAGATTACGCCGCTACTGTTCATCTTTTCCACTTGCGCAGGAGAGACGCCATGACCGAAACATGCCAGAACCCGACCATCGAAACCTACGCCGACACCGAACTGGCCTGCCTGGCAGGTGCCAAAGCGGCGCTCTACCGTTGGGCCGCGACCGTGGCCACACGCGATGTGGATCAGGTGCTGGCGTTGTACGCACCTGATGCGATCCTGGTTCCGACCCTGTCCAACCAAGTGCGTGACTGCGACGACAGCCGTCGCAACTATTTCGAGAATTTCCTCGCTAACGACGGGCTGGTCTGTGACATCCAGTTGTTCAAGAAGCGCGTCAGCCGCAAGCTGGGGACCGTGGTCGTTGGAGGCCAGTACACCTTCGTCTTTCGTGACGACGGCGAGCAGCGGGTAGTGCCAGCGCGCTTCCTGTTCACCTTCGAGCGGATCGACCAGCAGTGGTTGATCACTGGCCACCATTCCTCCATCGAGGCATGAGAGGCATGACCTACTTCGCGAGCTCAACGGGCGCGTTCCCGGCCACGCGTTTGCGCCGTAATCGCGCTGACGAATGGACGCGTCGTCTGGTCGCTGAAAACAGCCTGTCTCGCGATGACCTGATCTGGCCGGTTTTTCTCAAGGAAGGCTCAGGTACACGCGAGGCGATCACCGCCATGCCGGGCCAGGTACGCGTCAGCCTGGCCGAACTGCCGGATCACGTAGGCCGGGCGGTCGAACTGGGCATTCCGGCCATTGCCCTGTTTCCCGCCACTCCAGTGCAGCGCAAAGACAGTGAGGGCACCCACGCCCTCGACGCGGACAACCTGATCTGCCGCGCCGCCAGGTTGCTCAAGGCCACGTTCCCCAACCTTGGCTTGATCGGCGACGTCGCACTGGACCCCTACACCGACCATGGCCACGACGGCGTGCTGCGCCAAGGCCGCGTGGCCAATGACGAGACCTTGCAGGTACTGGCGGCCCAGGCTGTGGTCCAGGCCCAGGCCGGCATCGACACCTTGGCACCTTCGGACATGATGGACGGGCGCATTGGCGCGCTCAGGTCCGCGCTGGACCTGGCCGGGTTCAGCGATGTGCGTCTGATGTCCTACGCCGCCAAGTACGCGTCCGGCTTCTACGGCCCGTTCCGCGACGCGCTGGGTTCGGCGGCCGCGCTCAAATGCGACAAGCGCACGTACCAGATGGACCCGGCCAACAGCGACGAAGCCCTGCGCGAAGTAGCGCTGGACCTGCAAGAAGGCGCCGACATGGTGATGGTCAAGCCCGGCATGCCCTATCTGGACATCATTCAAAGGGTCAAGGCAACCTTTGCCGTGCCGACATTCGCCTACCAGGTCAGCGGTGAATACTCGATGCTCAAGGCAGCGATCAATCATGGCTGGCTGGATCCCCGCACGTTTGAACGCCATCAATGCCTCCAGGATGAGCTGCACGGTAAATGCGCCGCCTGTACTCGCCGTGATGCAGGCGAGGACTGAGCAGAGCCGCACGCATGCGCACCACCCTTTATCATGAAGCTTCCCGATGAGCACACCTGCCCCCCATACCAACGAAGCCGCGCGGCTGCCCGTCACTGTACTTTCCGGCTTCCTCGGAGCCGGCAAGACTACCTTGCTCAACCATATTCTGAACAACCGCGAAGGCCGGCGAGTCGCGGTGATCGTCAACGACATGAGCGATGTGAACATCGATGCCGCACTGATACGCAAGGGTGGCGCCGAGCTGTCACGCACCGACGAAAAGCTGGTGGAGATGAGCAATGGCTGCATTTGCTGCACCTTGCGCGAAGACCTTCTGCTCGAAGTGGACCGTCTAGCCAAAGAGGGTCGTTTCGACCAATTGGTCATCGAATCGACGGGCATCTCCGAGCCACTGCCGGTGGCGGAAACCTTCACCTTCGAAGGCGAGGATGGCCGTAGCCTCAGCGAAGTGGCACGCCTCGACACCATGGTCACCGTGGTCGATGCCTTCAATTTCCTGCGCGACTACAGCTCGCGCGACAGCCTGCAGGCACGCGGTGAATCGCTGGGCGAGGAAGACGTGCGCACCGTGGTCGACCTGCTGACCGATGAGGAAATGGCCCAGGGACCGGAAGGCTGGATAAAGCTGACCACCCCCTTCCCCGGCTGGAACTGATTCATACGCCTTGCTGCCACGTGCAAGGCTCCCACCACTGGATATACATGATGAGCTCAGCATTACCCGACGTTTCCGTCACCGACCTGGCCCCCAGCCTCAGCCCGCTGCAATGGGTCGGCATGCAGGGTATCGACCTGCCGGTAAGGATCCAAGAACCGACCTACCAGCGTGAGCTGCACGCCCGGGCGGATGTCCAGGTCGACCTGCCGGCACCGCATGTCAAAGGCATTCACATGTCCAGGCTGTATCGCCTGCTGGACGCCTGGGGGCAGGCTGCGGCGGTGTCGCCGGCAAGCCTCTTTGCGCTGTTGCAGGAGATGATCGACAGCCATCAGGATTGCGAAAGCCGCAGTGCCAGGGTGCGCCTGGATTTCGACTTGCTGGTTCGCCGCCCTGCACTGGTGACCGAGGGCCTCTCTGGCTGGAAGTCGTACCCGGTTCACGTGCTCGCCACGAAGGTCGGCGGGGCGCTGAACCTGAGTATCGAGGTCAGGATCGGCTACTCCTCGACCTGCCCGTGCTCGGCCGCTCTCTCCCGGCAGTTGATTGAGGACGGCTTCCTGCGAACCTTCAAGGACCAGCCACTGCTCGAAGTCAGCGCCGTCGCGCAGTGGCTGCGCAGCAACGCGTCGCTGGCGACGCCACATAGCCAACGCAGCGAAGCTCGAGTGCGCGTCACGGTACCTGCCGATGCCCCGGATCTCGGGTTGCTGGCCCTGATCGACCACGTCGAAGGCGCCTTGCGCACGCCGGTTCAGACCGCCGTAAAACGGGCTGACGAACAGGCTTTCGCAGCGCTCAACGGGCAGAACCTGATGTTCGTCGAAGACGCTGCGCGGCGTATTCAGGCAAGCCTGCACGGTTACCGCGATAGCCAAGTGCACGTTCGCCATCTGGAAAGCCTGCACCCGCACGATGCTTCGGCCTGGTCCGCCCCGCAGGCCGCTGCGCCTGACCAATAAGAATCATTTGCAACCGGTAATGAACGATAACCACTAGCGTTACGTTATTACATCTAATAACATGCGCATCCCAACACATGAACATTTCCTCATCAGGATTCATTTGTCAGGTCTGACGCAAGGCGGGCCGCTCTACTCGCAAGGGTTTCTTGTCATCTGTGATGCAGCACCGCCCGAAGCAGGGCGCGGCATCGATGTTGGCATCGATGTTGGCATCGAGTGCAGCCTGCACAGCCTACACCGTGGAGCCTGATGGTGTACCCGTTGTGATCCCCTTCGAGCTCGTGGACAGTGCCCAAGTCAGGACGTATCCAACAATGCAACGTTATAGCGTGAAAAACGGAGACTTTACGTGAACCCTCGTGCCCCCCTTCTGGCCGGCCTGACGCTGGGCTTGTTCGGCCAGCCGATTTCAGCGGCACAACCCTTGCTGCTGAACGAAACCTCCATCACCGACGCCTACCTCGAAGAGCGCGCCGACGGGCCGGTGCAAGGCTATCGTGCCAATCGCTCTGCCACGGCCACCCGCACCGATACCGACATCCGCGACACGCCGCAGAGTATCGACGTCGTGCCCGCGCAGGTGATCAAGGACCTCAACACCACCCGCATCGACCGCGCCCTGGACTTTGCTGGCGGCGTGTCGCGGCAGAACAACTTCGGCGGCCTGACTTTCCTCAACTACAGTGTGCGCGGCTTCACCACGGGCGAGCTGTACAAGAACGGTTTCGCCATCAACCGCGGCAGCTACAGCTCGCCGGACACCTCCAACATCGAGCGCATCGAAGTGCTCAAAGGCCCGGCTGCCAGCCTGTATGGCCGTGGCGACCCTGGCGGACTGGTCAACATCGTCACCAAGCGCCCCCAGGCCGAAGCCTTCAGTACCCTCACCCTCAGCGCAGGCAGCTGGGATCGCTACCGCACCGCCCTGGACGCCAACTCGCCGCTGGACAGCGAAGGGAATCTGCTGGGCCGGATCAACCTCGCTGTCGAAGACAACGACAGCTTCCGCGATCATGTCGGCAGCGAGCGCCGTATCGTCAGCCCCTCCCTGAGCTGGCAACTGTCACCCGACAACCGACTGATGATCGACACCGAGTTCTCCCGCACCGAGTCGGTGTTCGATCGCGGTATTCCGGCAGTCAACGGCGAAATGGGTTCGGTCAAGCGCTCGACCTTCCTTGGCGAGCCGAATGACGGCGAGATCCGCAACGACAACCAGACCCTCGACGTGGCGCTGGAACACGTGCTCAACGACAACTGGAAGCTGCGCCTGGCCAACCACTACACCCAGGGCACGCTCAAGGGCAACAGCTCCGAGCCCCAGGCCCTGGTGAGCACCACCATCACGCGCTTCTATCGCGAACGCGACTTCGAATGGAACGACAACATCACCCAGGCCGAGCTGCACGGGCAGTTCGAGCTGGGTGGCTGGCAGCATCAGACCCTGGTGGGGCTGGAGTACGAAAACTACCGCAACAGCCAGAAGTACCCGCAAAGCGCCACGTCCGCAGCGTATGGGCTGGATATCTACAACCCGGTATACGGCAAGCCGAAGCCAGCCATCACCCGTGCCAACGACTTCTTCGAGCACACTGAAAGCTACGCGATCAACCTGCAAGACCAGATCGCTTTCACCGAGCGCCTGCGCGGGTTGCTGGGCGTACGCCTGGAGCGCTTCGAGCAGACCTCGCAGAACCGCACCACGGGTCTCAGCAACAGCCAGGAAAAGGACGTTGCCACACCGCGCATCGGGGTGTTGTACCAACTGACCCCGCAAGTCGGCGTGTTCGCCAACGCATCCACTTCGTTCAAACCCAACACCATCGGCACCCAGGGCCAGGTGTACAAGCCTGAAAAGGGCTTGGGTTACGAGACCGGAGTCAAGCTCGACCTTCTCGACAGCCGCCTGGGCGCGACCATCGCCCTGTTCCATATCGACAAGGAGAACGTCATCACCACCGACGCCCTTGGCGAGAGCGTGGCGGCGGGCGAAGCGCGCAGCCAAGGCCTGGACCTGCAGTTCAGCGGCCAACTGACCGACGCGTTGCGAGTGATCGGCGCCTACGCCTACATCGACGCCGAGGTCACCAAAGGCGACGCAGCCCTGCCCAAAGGCAGCGACTTGCTCGGCATCCCCCGTAACAGCGGCAGCCTGATGGGCGTGTACGAATTCCAGGACGGTGCCCTGCGCGGCTCGGATGTGGGCGCAGCGGTGAACTACGTCGGCGAACGCTCCGGCCAGGCCGGCAGCGACTTCACCCTGGACGCCTACAGCACGGTCGACCTGCTGGCGCACTACAAGGCCAGCGAACAGGTCACCGTCGGCCTTAACCTCAACAACCTGTTCGACCGCAAGTACTACGAACGCTCGTACAACAGCGCTTGGGTGCTGCCCGGGGAGCCACGCAACTTCAGTGTAAGCCTGACCCTGAGCCTTTGAACCGAGGAACCATCATGCATCCATCGTTGAAAGTCGCTTCCCTGTTGACCCTGATGGTCAGCGTCAACGCAGGCGCCCACGGCCTGTGGACCGAGGAGCGACGTGGCAATATCGAGGCCGTGTACGGCCACGGCGCCGAGGATAACGCCTACAAGGCGGAAAAGATCAAGCGCGCCTGGGCGTTCGACGTGACCGGGAACATGATCCCGGTCACGGTCGAGCGCCTGGCGGATCATGCCGCGCTGCAACCACTTACCCCGCCTGCGGCACTTGCCGTGCTGCTGGACAACGGGCCTTGGTCACAGCGCCCGGACAAGCAATGGGTCAATCAGGATCGCACCCACGTCAAGGATGCGATCGCCTCCACCCACAGCTTGAAATACAGCCTGGCGATCTACCAGAGCGGTGCACGCCTGCCGAAACTGGACATGCTGCGTTTGGCGATCGTTCCCCTGAGCGACCCTCTGCAAGTCGGGCCAGGCAAGACGCTGGAAGTGCAGGTACTGCTCGATGGCAAACCGGCTGCTGATATCCCGCTGCAGGGCGATTACCGGGGAGCCCCTCACCAGGTCAGCGCCACCACCGACAAGCAAGGCCGGGCACGTATTACCGTACGCAATGAAGGACTCAACATCATCGCGGCCCAGGCTACCCTGCCAATGGCAGACGGCAGCCCCGTGGCCCAGCAGAGCCTGTTCAGTTCACTGTCGTTCCTGGGTAAGCCGCACCACGAGTAAACTAAGCGACATACCTCGGCCATGACGGCCGAGGTATGGCAGTTGGAGGCGTTCGGAATGAGTGCCTGCAACCAGCATCCGCACCATGACCATTGGCACAAGCCCGGCTGCGGCCACACGGCAATCGAACACGATGGGCATGTCGATTACCTGCATGATGGGCACTTGCATCACATGCAGGCGATCATGTCGATGAACACACTAGGTCGTTTTTGCCGAGCCCCCAGCGCTAATCGAACAGGTCAACACTTGCGGGCGCTCCCCGGGCGCTACCACCGGGGCAGCAGGCATCCGGTATTGGTTCTCCCACTTCGCCACCACCAGAGGCGCCAGTGCGTTGCCCAAGACATTCAGCGCCGTGATCGGCATGTCCATCAAGCGATAGACTCCGGCGATGAATGCAATACCTTCCACAGGCAGGCCGGCACTGGTCAGCGTAGCGGTCAAGATCACGAACATGGCCCCCGGGACGCCGGCTGCGCCCTTGGAGGTCAGCACCATGATGATGATCAGCATCGCCTGGTCAGCCAAGCTCAGGGGAATTTCATACAGCTGCGCGATGAACAGCGTGCCGATGCCCACGAACAGCGATGCGCCATCCAAATTGAAGGAATAACCCGTAGGAATCACCAACGTAGCAATCGAACGCGGCGCACCGTAGGCCTCGACCTTTTCAATCAGCTGGGGCATGACAGTCGCCGAGGCGGCAGTACTGAACGCCAGGATCAACTCATCCTTGATCGCCTTGATCAGGTCGAAGATGTTGATCCCGGCAACCTTCGCGATGCCGCCCAGCACGACTACGCCGAACAGAATGACCGCGACGTAGGTGACGGCAATCAGTTTTGCCAGAGGCAGCAACGCGGAAAGCCCGAAGTTGGCGACCGTCACGCCGATCAGGCCAAAGATCCCGATGGGTGAGTAGTGCATCACGATATGCGTCACCTTGAACATCGTCGCGGAAATGGCATTGACTACCGCGATCAACGGCATTTTCTTCTCTTTGTCCAGAGCACTTAGCCCAAAGCCGAACATGACCGAGAAGAACAGGACAGGCAGCAGCTTTCCTTGCGCCATTGCACCGACGATATTGTCCGGGATGATGTTGAGGATGACTTGACCAAACCCAGTGTTCTCCGAGGTAGACGGAAGCGAGAGCGTTTGGGTGTTTGCCAGGGTCGTCAAGTTGGCACCTACGCCTGGCTGCGCAAGATTGCCAACCAGCAGGCCACACACAATTGCGATGCTGGTCACGACGAAGAAGTAGAACAGGGCTTTCACCCCGACCCGCCCTATCGCCTTGCTATCACCATTGCCTGCGATCGCGCCGACCATGCACGCGAATACGAGGGGTACGACAATCATCTTCATCATCTTGATGAAAATGTCGCCGACGGGTTGTAAAAGGCTGCTGATTATCCAGGCTTTATACTCGGGAAAGAAATTGAGAAGTGCCCCCACTACAACCCCGAGCACAAGACCTGCAATAATTCTAGTCACCAGACTAGTCTTTGCCATACGTCCTCCAGTTATTATAATTTGGACTGTACATTGGCCGGCAAAAATGCCAAACACATCGTTGGAGCCTGTTATTTTTATTGAGTGGCCACTCACCGATACACGCCTCTTATCTCACGCAGACAAAGCGGGAGGCGCGTCCCGAAGGTTTATGCCAATCAGGTGGCAAATACACCTTCAAAGTCCTTGAACCCTTTGATCTCGATCGGGTTGCCACTGGGGTCCAGGAAAAACATCGTTCGCTGCTCCCCAGGTTGGCCCGGGAATCGTACAACCGGCGGTATGTCGAACTGCACGCCATGAAGCGCCAGGCGGTCTGCCATCGCGAACCAGTCATCCAGATGCAGCACCAAGCCGATATGCGGCATCAACACTTCATGGTCGCCGACTTTACCAGTACGGGTAGTTGGAAAAGGAACACCTTTGTGAAGCGAAATCTGGTGACCGAAGAAATCGTAATCCACATAAGTTTCACTCGTGCGGCCTTCTTTGCAGCCGAGAATGTTACCGTAGAAGTTACGAGATGCTTCGAGATCTGTAACATGGTATGAAACATGAAATAACGATTTCATAACTGACCTCTTTGGTTTCTGATAGAACTTTCGGGGAGGTTAGCGTAGCCTCGCGCAAGTGCTAAAGCGCATTTTTCCATCTCTCAGCGAAAGGAAATGTTTTGGACACTCGATTTCTCGAAAGCCTGATGGCAGTGATAGAGACTGGCTCGATTGCAGCGGCGGCTCGACGGGAAAACCTGACAGCACCTGCAGTCAGCCAGCGTATACAAGCCCTCGAGAAATCGCTGGCGTGCGAACTCCTGAACCGAAGCGCACATGCTGTCGAACCTACCGAGAAATGTCTGTCGTTGCTGCCGAAGATTCGAGATCTGATCCAGGGGGCAGCAGAGCTGAAAGAGGATCTGGACACCAGTAGCCTGTCGGGGTATCTCAAGATCGGTGCGATCTCTACAGCGTTGACAGGCATATTGCCAGAGGCCATGAATCAGCTATCAAGCATTGCCCCGCAACTGAGGCTACGCATCACGCCAGGGGACTCGCGCAGTCTTTACGAACAAGTAGCCTGCGGAGAGCTCGATGCGGGAGTCATGGTATGTCCGCCCTTCAGCGTCCCCAAAAGCATTCGTATACAGGTTCTTCGAGAAGAACCCCTGATGCTTTTGACCAAAGACCCCGTTGACAAGTGCGACATCCGCTCGACGATTCTTGGTCGAAACCTGATTCGATATGACTCACATGCCTGGGGTGGGCAGATTGCACAGCAGTACTTGAATGACAATGACCTGCAGCCCGATGTCCTCTGTAATCTGGATGCGCTGGATGCTATCTACATCATGGTCGCAAAAGGCATGGGGGTGTCTGTTGTCCCACTCTGGGCCGGATTGAAGACTGACGACGTACAGGCAACACCCGTGTCGGACGCTGACCGCTACATGCGCCAGGTAGTCCTGCTTCACAAGGCCAACCCCAGAAGGCCCAAAGCGGTGGAGGTTTTGAAGGCACAGCTTATGAATAACTGCAGCTTCCCATAGATCACACACGGTCTGCGTTGACTGCCTCAGCCATCATGCTTGAACTGACTCGGGGCCGGATCTCACCACGCCCATACTGGCAACAACAGGAGTGGCGGCCTACATCTCCGAGGGTGTCGCCCATCTCTCGTTACCCCTGCGCATTTTAACCCGCCTGCAGCCGGCATGCCGCGCGATTGTTTGCACACGCGGGCAGTGGACACCTTCGAAGGGCGCGTCAGTTATGCACGCTACGACACCATGGAAACGTCGGTTGCCTTCAACAAGGCGCTGAACACGGGCGACGGCCCACGCCACCATGCGCGCCTCGACTACAGCCGCACCAGCACCAACGGCTATATCGATCGCCAGGAGAATGGGGCCGGCAACCTGGCCTTCTCGCTGCTTAGCGACATCAACGATCAGCTCTCACACACGCTGGCCATCGAATACCTGGAAGAGCAAGAGGACAGCCCCTACTGGGGCACACCGGTATTGCAGCCATTGGTCGGTACCTTGCACATTGACAAGCACAACCGTTTCAACAACTACAACGTCGAAGACGGTCGCTACGAGCAGCGCACCCGGTGGCTGCGCTCGATCACCGACTACCGCTTCGACGACAACACCCAACTGCGTAACACCTTCTACCACTACAACGGCCAGCGCGATTACCGCAATCTCGAGGTGTATCGCTACAACGCCGACAACAGCGCCATCGCTCGCTCAGGCGGCTATCGCCAGCGGCACGACCAGGAGGTCAACGGCGACAAGCTGGAGCTGACCCACCAGGGCCAGTTGTTCGGCCTTGCCAGCGACTGGGCGTTCGGCATGGACTACAGCACCAACCAGCAAACCAACTACCCGCTGTCCAAGGGGGCGTTCGACACGGTTGACCCGAACGGCTTCGAACCCGGGCACTTCCTCGATATCCCCGGTATGGACGCGCCCATGACCAAGGGCAGAACCACCACCACCGACACCACCTCGGCCTTCGTCGAGAACCGTACCCGCCTGACCGATCAACTATCATTGATCACCGCGCTGCGCTACGACCATATCGACTTCGACGTGGTCGACCATGTGGCGCGAGCCAGGCTCGACCGACGCTGGGACGCCATCACCGGTCGCCTGGGCCTGGTCTATGAACTGACATCCAACGTCAGCCTGTACACCCAATACAGCACCTCGGCCGAACCACCAGGCGGTACCCTGACCAGCGCCTCGATCAGCCAGGTCGGCGACTTCGACCTGAGCACCGGCCGTCAGGTCGAGGTAGGCAGCAAGTTCGACTTCCTCGACGGCCGCGGCTCGGCGACGGCAGCGGCGTATCGCATCGTGCGCAAGGATATCTCCGTGCCCTCCTCGACCGTGCCCAACACCACCGAGCAGGCGGGCCAGCAGACCTCCACCGGCATCGAGCTGGCAGCCTCCTTCAAGGTCACGCCCAAGCTGCTGGCGGCGGGCAACTTCAGTTGGGTAAATGCCGAATACGATGAATTCAACGAGACCATCGGCGGCGTGGTGTACTCGCGCAAGGGCAAGAACCCGGTCAACTTCCCCGACCGCGTGGCCAACCTCTGGTTGACCTACGACCTGGCGCCTGGCTGGCAGGTCGGGGCCGATGCCCGCTATGTCTCATCGGTGTACGCCAACACTGCCAACACCGCATGGGTACCGTCGTACACCGTCTACGGGCTGTCCATGACCCACGACCTGGACAAGCACGTGCAAGTCAGCGCGCGGCTGCGCAACCTCACCGACGAGGTGTATGCCCGCTTCATCCACCAGACCAACACCCAGTACTACCTGGGTGAACCGCGCAGCCTGGAAGTCGCTGTGCAGTGGCGCTACTGATGACACCGACCGAGCGCATTTCGTGTTTGGCTGCGGCCTAAGCGATTGCCGCTGTTCTCTGAAAAACAAAAGCCGGGACGGTAATACGCCCCGGCTTTTGTTTGGCCCGATGAGAACCCTGCCAAGCATAAAACACCGGAAGGGATAGCCACTCTCTTGGCCTCTGCCTTCCAATAAAAAACCTGAGCCGAACGTTCATGATGGCCGCCTGCATGCGCAGTCGTTGAGCCCTCAGCGTGGTACGCCCGCGACAAAATGGCGCACCACGGAACTTGTACAGCCCGCAACGGATGCGGCTTAATTCGCGCCACGTTCGGTCGGGTGACTCATGCTTTCACGTGCTCGTGCTCATCTTTGTCTGTTCGCCTGCTTCGCCCTGCTGTTCAACCTGCTGGCGATGCCGCTCGACCGTGCCTTGCAATCACCTCGCCTCGACAGCCAGTCGTTGATTCTCGGCAGTTTCTGCAGCCTTCACGGTGCCCAGAGCCTGCCCAAGTCACTGCTGGCCCAGCTCAAGGCAGACCTGCCGCAACTCGACCATTCCCCTGAACCCAAGCACCAGAGTGGTGACTGCTGTTGTGGCCATGCCGGCCATGCCTTGGCAGGCGGTGATTACTACCGCCATCTGTTCCCCCGCTACTGGCCGGCCGACCTTCTACTGGGAGACCGTCATGCCTTGCCGCTGCCGCGAGAACAGTGGCCTCGGCTGAATCCCCGCGCCTCACCCCTGGCCTGAACCGTCGCTGCTGTCTTGTGGTCATGGCGTGCGCTGCACGACGCCTGACCTTGCCCGACCGTTCTTGCCAGGAAACCACACATGCCTGCGTTCCGTTGTACCGCACGCGCCGTACTGCCCGTGCTCGCCTTGTTCGGCCTCAACCCACTGTCACTTGCCATCGCTGAAACACTGCCTGCCGAAAACTCGGTACTCACCCTCGGCGCGGTCAATGTGACCGGCACCGACAGCGGCCCCCTGGCCACAACCAGCGTGCTCAGTTCGGTGGATATTCTGGGCGGCGACATCCTCGAGAAGATGCCTGTTGCCTACAGCTGGGAGCTGTTCCGCCGGGCACCGGGGGTGATGCTCACCGAGTTCAACCAAGGCACCACCTCCGGCAAGCTTTCGTTCCGCGGTTTCAATGGCGAAGGCGAAATCAACGCCGTGAAACTGTTGATCGACGGCATTCCCAGCAACACCAATGACGGCAACATGCCCTTCATCGACTCGGTGTTCCCCATGGACATCGACAGCATCGAGGTGGTGCGCGGCACCAGCGACCCGCGCTATGGCCTGAACAACATTGCGGGCAACGTCAACATCAATACCCGTACCGGCGGCAACTACAACAAAGCGCGCATGCGTTATGGCAGCTTCAACACCCGCGAGGTGCAACTGGCCAAGGGCATCGAGACCAGTAACTGGACGCAGAACTACTTCTTAGCCCGCCAGCAGGTCGACGGCTACCGCGACCATGCCGACACCGAACGCTACAGCTTCGGCGGTAAATGGTTCTACACCCCGGACAATGGCAACTACCGCGTGGGCCTGATCGCCCGCCATTACGAGTCCGAAGCGCAGGAGGCCGGCTACCTGACCGAGGACAACGCCCGCCACCACCCGCGCATGAGCAACGACTACAACGCCACGGACAAGGGCACGCGGCGGATGAACCAGATCAGCCTGCATTTCGATACCGAACTGGCGCAGACCCTGTCCTGGTCCGCCAGGACCTACGTCAACACCTTTGACGACCGGCGCTGGACCCAGTACTGGAGCAGCAGTTCGCAGCAGGAGCGCGACACGTACGAAACCCAGTACGGCGCCATTACCTCGCTCACCTGGCGCCCGCAGGTCGACTGGCTGCATGCCTTCGCCCTGGAAGGCGGCAGCGATATCCAGAAGCAGGAAAACCGCAGCGAACGTTACCGCACGCTCAACCGCGTGCGGCAGGCGCAAACCCGCGACCAGCGTTACGACTTCAACACCGCGGGGGCCTATGTGCAGGCGGAGATCGAACCGGTCGAATCGCTGAAGATTGTCCCGGCGTACCGTGTGGACAGGATCAGCGGTGACTTCACCAACGAGATGACCGGCCTGGATTACGACATCAACGACTACGGCCTGATCAAACAGCCCAAGCTCAGCGTGGTCTATTCACCCTGGAAGGTCGCCAGCGTCTATGCCAATTGGGGCAGAACGTTCCAGGTGGGTACGGGCGCGGCCGCCTACAAAGTACCACCGCGCAACGAAGACCTTTCTCCGTCGATCAACGAAGGCTGGGAAACCGGTGTCAAGTTCACGCCAGCCGGTTGGGTCGATGGCCGCTTCGCCTATTGGCGCCAGGACGCCACGGGCGAGGTCAGCCGCCGTCTGAACGACCCCAGCGGCGAGTCGGACAACGTCGGCGAGACACGCCGCTGGGGCTATGACCTGCAGGTTAACCTGCACCCGGACGCACGCACCGAGATGTGGATGTCGTATTCCTGGCAGTACTCGAAAATCCTTGAGCCCAGCAGTGCCTTGCCAGCCAGCAAAGGCAAGGAAATCGATCACGTGCCGCATCACCTGTGGAACACCGGCATCAGCTACCAGGCCACCCCTGCCCTGCAATTGACGGCCTGGATGAATGGCCAGACCCACTACTACCTGGAACGCGAGAATACCCAGGGCCGGTATGGCGGTTACGTGCTCACGAACCTTGGCGCGACCTACAAGGTCAACGAAACGGTGAGTGTCGACCTGCAGTTGAAGAACCTCACCAACCGCTACTACGAGTACGTGTGGTACGACCCGGATGGTGCGGATGCCTCCCTCCACTCCCCGGGTGACGGTCGTGCGCTGTATGCCGGCGTGACGTTCGATTTCTGAAAGCCTGCCCGTTGGTCGGCGCCAGTGGTTCGGGCAACACCCTCAGCTGCCTTGGCTTGCTCGACCACTTGTTGGCCGTGGCGATCGATTGGCTTTCGAATTGCCAGAAAACAGGCTATGTTCGTAATCCAGCAATCAAACATGGCGAAGGGCATCACATGTGAACGCCAGGAGGCTTTTCCAGGGCGCCGTCAAAGTACCGGTATCCACTACCGGTCACGAGTGGCGGCACCAGCCATGACAAACCTTGATCCCCGCGATGAAATAGCGCACTCCGTACGGAGGGATCGGCTCGAACAGCTGTTCGTCCAGTCAGCGCCTGCGGTGCTTGGCAGCTTCCTGGCCGCCGTCATGCTGTGCTGGTTGGGCTGGGAGCGTTTCGACCCGCAAAGGGTCATGGTCTGGATGACGTTATTGGGCGTGTCGACCGGCGTGCGTACCGCCATGTTCTTCGCCTATCTGCGAGCACCCGCCAACCAGCGCACGGCCGAACGCTGGGAGTGGCGTTACTGGGTCACGCTGATGCTGTCGGCGGCTATCTGGGGCTGGGGCGCCTTTGCCGTAATGCCCGCAGACGACGCGCTGGGGCAGACGCTGATCATGCTGTTTGCCGTCGGCATGTCTGTCAGCGCGGTGTCATGCTACTCCTCCTACCGCAACATGACCCTGGTGTCGATGGGCCTGGTCTTGCTGCCTTCTACGGGCTGGCTACTGTTGCAACCTTCCACGCTGCAACAAGGGATAGCATTGGCGGTGCTGGTGTTCGCCTGGTTTGTGGTCAGCGCGACGCAAAGCCTGTCCTCGGCATTGACGACGGCCTGGCGCCTGAAACACGAAATGCAACGCGCGCATCGGCTGGCCATGGTGGCCTCGTGCACGGACGAACTGACCGGCCTGAACAACCGACGTGCTTTTTTCGACAATGCTTCGGCGCAGCACGTCCGGTGCAGGGATGCGGGTACATTCATGGCCGTGTTGATGCTGGACGTCGACCATTTCAAACAGATCAACGACACGTTCGGGCATGCCGCAGGCGACCAGGTGCTGCAGCGCATCGGTGCAGCGATCAGTGCCAGCCTGCGTGACAACGACATTGCCGGCAGGCTGGGCGGCGAGGAGTTCGCCATCCTGCTGCCCAATACGCCGCCAGACACGGCGATTGAGGTTGCCGAGCGCCTGCGGGCCCTGATAGCCAAACTGCGTGTGAATGATGAACACCCGGTCACCGCAAGCATAGGTTTAGCGTTCGCGAAGGCCCCTGCCACTGAGCTCGGCGCCTTGCTCAGCAGTGCAGACAGCGCCATGTACCTATCCAAGGTATCGGGCCGTAACCGGGTCACGGTCGCCGAACCGGAGCAGGAGGCATTGCGCAAGCAGCACTAGCCCCCCAAGGAAGTGCTATGCAGGGTCCTGGGCCGCAGCCTCACCCGGCTCCGGGCGTTGCGTGCGGGTTCGGTGTTTCAGCAGCGCACGTGCCGCCAACGCCGCGAGCACCAGGCCTGGAGCCGCGGCCATCAGCAGCCCCCCCGCACCTGCACCTGCTGCAAGGATCTGCCCGGCCGCCAGAGGACCGGCCATGGAACCCAGGCGCCCCACCGCCACCGAAGCGCCCAAGCCCGTTGCGCGAACCTGGGTCGAATACAGCGTCGGCGCCAGCGCGTACAGCACCAACTGGCCACCAATGGCGCAATACCCTGCAGTGAACCCGGCCAGCAACATCAGCCCGAAACTGCTCGACAGCCCCAGCCCCGCCAACGACGCCAGCATGCCGGCGTAGGCGATCAATACCGCCCGCCCGGCAAACCCGCGGTCCATCATCCGACCGGTCAGGAACGATCCAGCCGCCCCACCCAGGTTGAACAGAATCTGCACGGCGCCCGCCTGCGGCCGGCTGAAGCCTTGGCCGATCAACAGCGACGGCAGCCAGTTGAGCAACATGTACAACACTGTCAGGGTGAAGAAACATGCCACCCACAGCAACAGCGTGCGGCTTGCCTGCTGCGGCCCGAACAGTTGGGCAAGCACACCTTCGCTGCCAGCCTTGGCAACGCCTTGGGCACGGAATGCCTGGGACTCTTTCAGCCAGATCATCAGCACGAAGGCGATCACGATCGGTGCGATGCCGCCGACGTAGAACACCGTACGCCAACCGTCGCCCACGCCGGCCATGCCGATCAGCGACGCAACCGCCCCGCCCAGCGGCACACCACAGTAAGTCAGGCTGACCGCCGTGCTCCGCAGACGCTCAGGCGCCGCCTCGCTGGCCAGGGCGATCAGGATTGGCAACGCCGCCCCCAGCCCGAGCCCTGTCATCAGCCGCGCGATCAACAGCGATTCGTAGGTCTGGGCATGGGCGGTCCCTAGCGAGAAGCCGCCAAACAGCAGCACCGCCACGATCAGGATCGCTTTGCGGCCAAAGCGGTCTGCCAGCCAACCGCCGATCAGCGCGCCGGGCAGCAACCCCAGCAACCCGGCACTGAATACCCAGCCGAGCATGGCAGGGGTCAGGTTGAATGCCTTGGCCATGTGTGGCGCGGCGATGCCGGTGGCCTGCAGGTCCAGCCCTTCCAGCAAGGCAACGAGAAAACACAAGCCGATGGTGAGCACGGCCTTGCCCGATGACGCGGATGAATGATGCATGTGTGGCCCTCTGTTGTTGTTATCGGTCGGGTGGTCAAAGGCGGAACGTGGCGCGTACTGAGACAAACGACGAATCTTCGCCGCCAGCCTCCTTGATGGCCGTGCCCACGTCGTAGTACTTCAGGTCAAGGTCCAGGGTCAGGTTGGGAGTGGCAAGCCAGCGCGTGCTGGCGCGGTAGATGGTACCGACATGGCGACCCGTGCCGCGGGTGTTGGCCAACATGCTCATGCCGGGCATGTACACGCCGTCTTCCTCACGCTTTTCCACACTTCGAAGATGCCGGGCTCGATGCGCAGCGTGCGCCAGGGCGAGAAGCCGAAGGTCGGCCCCACCACGATGATGTTGCTCAGGGTGGTGAGGCTGGCTTCGCCATAGACACCATTGCGTGGGTAAAGCGGGTCGAAGGTGCCGACTTTTCCGTCGCCCAGGTCACTGTCGCCGCTTGCGGCATCGATGCGCATGGCCAGGCGCGGTTGCCAGGGGTGGGTGAAGGTGAAGCCGCTGTCGCTCGACAGCGCCCAGGCGCGGATCGACGCGTTGCCCAGGTGGCCGGTCTGCCCGACAAGGTTCCAGCTCCAGTCCAGTGCCTGATGGCGGCCGAACAGCCGCGTGCCGAAGGTGTAGCGCTGCTCGTCACCCGACTCGCCGGCCAGGCTGCGGTCGTCGGTTTCCAGGCCAAAGGCTAGCAGGTCCATGTTCCACGACGCCGACAGCGGCAAGGTGCCGTAAAGGCCGTAGAATTTGATGTTGTTGTTGCTGCCATCGTCCCAACTGTCTTCACCGGTTTTCAGCGGGCGCACAGCGAATGCATCCAGCTTGCGTCCGTCCTTGAGGTTGAGGCTGGCGCGCACGCCGTCGAAGCTCAGGCGGATGTTCGGCGCGTCGCGGTAGGTGACCAACACCTGGTCGCCGAAGCCCATCTCCTGGCGACCTACGCGTGTGGTATAGCGCCCGGCGGCGAAATCGTGGTTGAAATCGACGAAGGCCTGTCGCACTTCATTGCGGCTTTCATCATTGGGCGAGTACAAGTCCTTGCCAAAGGCACGGGTATTCTCGACCTGGACGAAGGTACGCACGGCATCGTCGAACAGGTGCAGGTCGGCATGGGCCTGCAGCCGTTGCTGCAGATAGGAATCGTCGTTCAGCCCGCGCAGGCCAAAGAAGGGTTTGTCCGAAGCATCGGCCCGGTAGCGGGCCTCAGCCCCGAGTTGCAGCCAGGCCGACTCTGACAGCCGATGGTAGCGCAGGCCATCGAAAGGGGCAGTGGCCTTGGCGGGGTCGTCGAGAAAGCGGTAGTCCTCGATCCAGCGAGGGGCCCCTGGCCTCCCCGGCCGGCTCTCTTCAAGCGGGCTGGCCGCGTAGGCGGACTGGCACAGCGAAAGCACCATGAGGGGCAGGCATACCCCGTTCAACGGCTTGATCATCAGAATTTCCCTTCACTTGTTTTTATAATTGTTCTTACAAACTGGATAACTCTGTTAACGATTATTTTTGTTAACCATATGCGCCGTCAATAGCGTTTTGCCGTGTACAAGGAATGATCAGCATCAAGCGTTCGCTAATCGCACACTTCTGCAGCGAGCGGCTGCGGCATTCATTCATCCGTCGCTAGAATCCAGTGGCGTGCTGTCTATTCAGAGGCCATGCGCAAAATTCGAGTCCATTACAAAAACAAGAGCCCCCCCATGAATTGCCTCCACCCCCTTGCCGCCCTCGGCGTGCTCATGCTCGGTGCCAGCCACGCCATGGCCGCACCAACCGTTAAACAACCAAACATTCTGCTGGTGGTCGCTGATGACCTCGGCTTCTCCGACCTGTCGGCCCTGGGCAGCGAAATCCAGACGCCCAACCTGGACAAACTGTTGGCCGACGGCCGCCTGATGCTCGATTTCCACGCCGCGCCCAGTTGCTCGCCGACGCGGGCGATGCTGATGTCCGGCAACGATCCACACCTGGTCGGGCTGGGCATGATGTCGGAGACACGCAAGCGCCTGCCGGCCGGCGCAGAGGTACGCGCCGGCTACGAAGGCGTGCTCGGTGCCAATGTCGCGACCCTCGCCGAACTGCTGCACGACGCCGGCTACCGCACCTACATCGCCGGCAAATGGCACCTGGGCATGCAACCGGCCCAACAGCCACACAACCGCGGCTTCGACCAGGCCTACGTGCTGCTCGAAGGCGGCGCGGCGCACTTCAAGCAGGCCAACATGGACCTGCAGTCGAACTACAGCGCCACCTATCGCCACAACGGCGAGCCGATCGCGCTGCCCGACGACTTCTATTCCACCACCTGGTACACCGACCGCCTGATCGACGCGATCGACCAAGGCAAGGCCAGCAACAAACCGTTCTTCGCCTTTGCCGCCTACACCGCGCCGCACTGGCCGCTGCAGGCGCCGGATGCGTACCTGGCGCAGTACCGAGGCCGCTACGACCAAGGCTACGAAGTCATCGCCCACGAACGCCTGAAGCGCCAGCGCGAAGCCGGCCTGGTGCCCGCCGACTTCCCCCTGCAAGCACAACTGGAAGGCGTGCCGAGTTGGGCATCGCTGAGCGATGAACAAAAAAGCCAGTCCGCACGCACCATGGAGGTGTATGCCGCCATGGTCACGGCGCTGGACGCCGAGGTGGGGCGCCTGGTGGAACACCTGCGCAAGACCGGCGAGCTGGAAAACACGATGATCCTGTTCATGTCCGACAACGGTCCGGAGAACGCCACCCGTGTCGACCCCGAGTGGATCAAGGCAAACTTCGATAACCGCCTGGACAACTACGGCCGCCGCGATTCGTTCCTGATGATCGGCTCGGCCTGGGCCCAGGTCAGCGCCCTGCCCAGCCGTCGCTACAAGATGACCACCTACCAGGGCGGCATCCGCGTACCGGCCTTCGTCTACTACCCGGCCACCATCAAGGCCGGCCGCAGCGAAGAGCTGGCCAGCGTCCGCGACATCATGCCGACACTGCTGCAACTGGCCGGTGCGCCGATGCCCGGCGTCAAGTACCGCGACCGCGATATCGTGCCGCCGCAAGGCACATCGGCGCTGAACTACCTGCAAGGCAAGGACAGCCAGATCCACGCCCATGACGAAGCTCTGGGGTGGGAAATCAACGGCAGCGCCTCGTTGCGCAAGGGCCCGCTGAAGCTGGTGTGGGATGCCACCGACAGCAAGCCGAGCTGGCACTTGTATGACCTGGGCAAGGACCCTGGCGAGCACCACGACATCGGCGCAGGGCACCCCGAGCAGGTGGCGCTGATGCTGCGCGACTGGAAGGCTTATGCCCAACGCGGCAACATCGCGGTCGATGCCGACGGCCGTCCGGCCAGCCCGATCCTGGTCAAGCCGCAATGATCGCCCGGGCAGCCGGCTGCGCAGCACTCGCCGCCGGCCTGCTCGCCGCCGCCTATGCCGTGTGGCCGCAAGCCCCGGCGCCGGCGCTGCTGTGCACGGGCTACAGTGGCCTGCCCGCGCAGCGCCAAGGCCCTTGGCGGGACGGCATGGTGCACGTGCCGGGCGGCGAGTTCAGCTTTGGTTCAAGCCGCTTTTACGACGAAGAAGGCCCGCCTCACCCCGCCAAGGTGTCCGGCTTCTGGATTGACGTGCATCCGGTCACCAACGCCCAGTTCGCGCGCTTCGTCAAGGCCACCGGGTATGTCACCCATGCCGAGCGCGGTACCCGTGTCGAGGACGACCCTGCCCTGCCCGACGCGCTGCGGGTACCGGGTGCGATGGTGTTTCATCAGGGTGCGGACGTGCTCAGCCCCGGCTGGCAGTTCGTGCCCGGCGCCAACTGGCGACACCCGCAAGGGCCGGGCAGCAGCCTGGCCGGGCTGGACAATCATCCGGTGGTGCAGATCGCCCTGGAAGATGCCCAGGCCTATGCCCGCTGGGCAGGCCGCGAACTGCCCAGCGAGGCGCAGCTGGAATACGCCATGCGCGGCGGCCTGACCGATGCCGACTTCAGCTGGGGTACCACCGAGCTGCCCAAGGGCAAGCTCATGGCCAATACCTGGCAGGGTCAGTTCCCTTATCGCAATGCGGCGAAGGATGGTTTTACCGGTACATCACCCGTGGGCTGCTTCCCGGCCAACGGCTTTGGCCTGTTCGATGCCGGCGGCAATGTCTGGGAGCTGACTCGCACGGGCTATCGGCCAGGCCATGACGCACAGCGCGACGCCAAGCTCGACCCCTCAGGCCCGGCCCTGAGTGACAGCTTCGACCCGGCAGACCCCGGCGTGCCGGTGGCGGTAATCAAAGGCGGCTCGCACCTGTGTTCGGCGGACCGCTGCATGCGCTACCGCCCCTCGGCACGCCAGCCGCAGCCGGTGTTCATGACGACCTCGCACGTGGGTTTCAGAACGATTCGGCAATGAATGGCAACGGCGTGGCGGCCGCGTCGATGGCCGCCACCTGCCGGTCGAGGTCGGGCAGCAGGTAGCCGAGGAAGAACCCAACGCTTTCCTGCTTTTCCCGGCGCTGCGCCGCCCCCACTGGCAACGCCTGGATGCAGCGCGCGCTGCGGGCCCAGGCGAAGGCCTGCAGCACCGTTGCGCACAACTGCAGGAAGTCGCCTGCGGCGCGGTACGGAAATTCGGGATCGCCCGCGGTCATCGACAGCACCTTGGCCAGCGCTGCCTCCAGCGTGTCGCACGCACTGCCCAACGCGGTGGCAGCTGCGCCAGCGTCCGCAGCGGCCTCGGTACGCAACTCACTCAACAGCAGGGCGAAACCTTCCCCCCCATCGCCCAATACCTTGCGCAGCATCAGGTCGTTGGCCTGTATTTCGTTGGTGCCTTCGTAGATCATCGCGATGCGGCTGTCGCGCAAGGTCTGCTCGATGGCAAACTCCTGGGTGTAGCCATAGCCACCCAACACCTGCAAGGCCTTGCTTGCCAGGCTGAACCCCTGCTCGGTGAAGGCCGCCTTGACGATGGGGGTCAACAGCGCCGCCAATGTCGCAGCCTTCGCCCGTTGTGCAGGCTCGACGGCGGCGTCGGCGATATCCAGCCACTGGGCCGTCCAGTAGGCCAGCGCGCGCATCCCCTCGGTACGCACCCGCAACTCCAGCAAGACCCGACGCATGGCCGGGTGCAGGTGGATCGGGTCGGCGCCCTGGGCGCCCCCCTTGGCCCGCCCCGGGGCACTCATCTGGCGCCGCTCCAGGGCATAGTCGCGGGCCTGTTGCCAGGCGGCCTCAGCATGCCCCAGCCCTTGCAGGCCAACATGCAGACGCGCGGAATTCATCATCACGAACATCGCCGCCAGGCCGCCATGGGGCTGGCCTATCAACCAGCCCAGGGCCCCCTCCAGGCGTAGTGCACAGGTGGCGCTGCCCCGGATGCCCAGCTTATGTTCCAGGCCGTCGCAGTACAGTGTATTGCGCTGGCCATCCTCCAGCCATTTCGGCACCAGCAACAGCGAGAGCCCGCGGTTGCCGGGCGGCGCATCCGGCAACCGGGCCAACACCAGGTGGAGTATGTCGCGGGTCAGGTCGTGTTCGCCGCCAGAGATGAACAGCTTGTTGCCACTGACCGCGTAGCCACCGTCGCCACCGTCGCCCAGGGGCACGGCGCGGCAGCGCAACAGGCTGAGATCGCTGCCGGCCTGGGGTTCGGTCAGGCACATGGTAGGCAGGGTGGCACCACTGACGATGCCCGGCAGATAGCGCGCCTGCAGCTCGGCGGATGCATGGGCTTTCAGGCACAGGTAGGCACCGTGGGCGATGCCGGTGTACATGGCCCAGCCGTGGTTGCTGCCGAACAGCATCTCTTGTAAGGCCGCCTCCAGCACTAACGGCAGCCCTTGGCCGCCAAGCGCCGGGGCGCATGCCAGCGACGGCCAGCCACCGTCGACATAGGCGCGATAAGCCGCCGGGAATCCGTCCGGGGTGCGTACCTCCCCGCCCTCCATCTGGCAGCCCTGGCGATCGCCCGAACTGTTCAAAGGGGCCAGCACCTGCTCGCAGAAACGGGCCGCCTCTTCCAGTACCTGGGCCGCCAGGTCGAGGTCGACGTCGGCATATGCCGGTAATTGCGCCCAGGCCTGATCGGCCCGCAGCCAGTGTTGCAGGACGAACTGCATGTCGCGCAGGGGCGCCTTCCAGGTCATCGGATACCTCCGGGTCAGGCAACGAAATGAGGGTTTTCGATCAGCAGCGCCATGCCTTGGCCACCGCCGATGCATGCCGCTGCGATGCCATAGCGCAAGTTGCCGTCGCGCAATTGACGGGCCAAGGTGTGGACCAGGCGCAGACCTGTAGCGGCCAATGGGTGACCAAGGGCGATAGCGCCGCCATGGACATTGAGCTTGTCCACATCGAGTTCGAGCGCCTGGGCCACCGCCAGCACTTGGGCGGCCTGGGCCTCGTTGATTTCCAGGCGGTCGATCTGCTCCAGGCGCAGGCCGCTGCGCTCGAGCAGCAAGGTAATGGCCGGCGCCGGCCCGATGCCCATGAGGCCGGGCGGCACGCCAACAGCCGTGGCCATCAGCAAGCGCGCCAAAGGCGGATGAGTGCAATCGGAGTAGCGCGTGACCAAGGCTGCCGCCGCGCCATCGACCACCGCGCAACTGTTGCCAGCCGTCTGCACGCCACCGGCGTGCACCGGGCGCAGTCGGGCCAGTGCGGCCGCGTCGGTAGGCCGTGGGTGGCTGTCCTGGCTGACCTCACTCACGCCACGCGGCAATGCAATGCCGCGTGGCTGGCAGCCTTCTGCCTCCAGTGCCTGCGCGGTGACGCTGACGATTTCCTCGTCGAACCAGCCCTGCACCTGGGCTTGCAGGGCCCGCTGATGGCTGCGCAGGGCCCACGCGTCCACCGTTTCACGCGCCAGGCCATAGGCACGGGCCAGGTTTTCCGCAGTACCGATCATGTCCACGCCGGCAGCCGGGTCGTACAGGGCTTCCCAGAGAAAGTCCTTGAACCCGACCGGCGCCCCCAGGCGAAAACCGCCCCGGTGTTCATAGGCCGCGATCGGATTGCGCGACATCGACTCCGCGCCCACGCACAGCACCTGGCGGGCGCCACTGCGCAGCTGTTCACCGGCCTGACGCAACAGTTCAAGGCCCGTGCCACAGATGCGCTGCACCGCCAGTGCCGGTACCGACTGCGGCACGCCACAGTAGAGGCCGACATGGCGTGGCAGCATGTAGGCGTCGAAGCTGGCCTGGGCCATGCTGCCGGCGAGCACGCTGTCTACCGCCTGAGGGGCGGCAGCTGCACGTGCCACCACCGCGCGACCGGCCTGAATGCCCAGGTCGATGGGCGAGATCGCGGCCAATGCGCCACCCAGGTCGACCCAGGGCGTGCGCACCATCTGGACGATGGCCGTGTCCTCGAAGACGGTGCACAGCCCGGCCGCACTCAAGGCCGCACCTTGGCGTGCAATGCGTCGGGGTCTTCGCCACGGTACAGCGCCTCGACCTGAGCGGCGCGCCGCTGCAGCACGGCGCGCTGATTGATCGAGCCCTTGTCGGTGATTTCACCGGCGTCGATCGACGGCGGCTCGGCCAGCAGCGACAGCCATTCGATACGGCTGGCGTTGCCCTGGGCATCGCGGTTCAAGCGCTCCAGCCAGTCAGCGAACCAACTGCGCACGGTGTCGTTGGCCAGCACCCGCGCATCGCTGGCATCCTCTGCCAGCCCGGCCAGGCGCCGACACTCGGGCAGACGCGGGAACACCAGCAGGCCCAGGCATTCACGGTCCGGCGCGGTGACCACGATGTCCTGTACGTAAGGCGAGCCCTCCAGCACTGCGCGGTTGCGCAGCGGCCCGACACTGACGAATACCCCGGACGAAAGTTTGAAGTCCTCAGCGATACGGCCATCGAACATCAGGCCAAGCTCGGGCTGCCTGGCATCGGCCAGCTTCAACGCGTCGCCCGAACAGTAGAAACCCTCCTCGTCGAACGCCTCGGCGGTCTGCTGCGGCGAGCGCCAGTAGCCCGGCATGATATGCGGGCCACGGAAGCGCGCCTCGAGCTTGTCACCCACCGGCACCAGCTTCACTTCGCAGCCAGGTGCCGGCAGCCCGACATAGCCGGCCATCGACAACGGCCCGGTGGTGAAGGTGCACGATGGCGAGGCTTCGGTCATGCCAAGGCCGGCCATCATGCGGATGCGTTCGCCGCAGTGTTGCTCGGCTATGCGGTCCAGCCGGTCCCAGACGCTTTGCGACAGGCCTGCGGCGGCAAAGAAGAACAGCTTGATGCGGGCAAAGAACACCTCGCGCAGCGCGGGGTCCTGCTCCAGTGCCTTGACCAGTTCCTCCCAGCCCTTGGGTACGGTGAGGTAGGCCGTGGGGGAAATCTCGCGCAGATTGCGCAAGGTCTCGGCAAAGCCTTGCGGGGTCGGCTTGCCGGCGTCGAGGTAGAAACTGCCCCCGTTGTAAAGCACGATGCCGAGGTTGTGGCTACCGCCGAACGTGTGGTTCCACGGCAGCCAGTCCACCAGCACCGGCGGCTCCTCGGCGAACGTCGGAAAAGTCTGCAGAAGCATCTGCTGATTTGCGCACAGCATGCGCTGGGTGGTGATCACCGCCTTGGGCAGCTTGGTCGAGCCCGAGGTGAAGAGGAATTTGGCGATGGTGTCCGGCCCGGTGGCGGCGAAAGCCGCATCGGCCGCCGCCAGGTCACCCGGTTGCAACAGGCTGTCGAAGCTTATATGGGGGCGACCTGCGACCTGGCCACGCACGCTGATCACGCCGACCGAATCGTCCAGCACCGCCTCGAAGGCGCGCTGGAACGGCTGGCTGTCGCTGACGAAGATCACTCCGGGGGTGAGCACCTCGCAGACATGGCGCAACTTGGCGAAGTCTTGCGACAACAGCGCGTAGGCCGGCGACACCGGGCAATAGGCAATACCGGCATACATGGCGCCGAGGGCGATTTGCAGGTGTTCGATGTCGTTGCCGGAAAGCAGCGCCAGCGGGCGCTCGGCACTGAGGCCCAGTCCTAGCAAGTTGGCGGCGATGGTGCGCACATCGGCGAGCATCTGCACGTAGCTGATCGAACGCCAGGCACCGTCTGCCTGGCGTGCCGCGATGAAAGTGGTGTCCGGGCGCACCTGGGCCCAATGCACCAGGCGCTCGAGCAGGCGCGCCGGCAGCGGCGCCAGTGGCTCGACAGGTTGCATGCGCAGCACGTCGTCGACGTGACTGACCTGCACCTGGGGATGCCCGATGGCCACCTGGCGGTAGCGCGGACGTTGGCCAGGGTCGGTCGACCCTGAGCGGGCTTCGTTATTCACGCAGGTTGCTCCTTGTTCTTGTTGTACATCCTGCCGCCGCCCGATATGACGGGGCGGCGGTCATCTTGCCGGAGGTCTGGGCCTGCCGCGGCTAGATGGGATAGTGACGCGGGCCGTGCTGGAGGGTGACCCAGCGCAACTGGGTGAACTGATCGATGGCCGTGCGGCTGCCGAAGCTGCCATAACCGCTGGACTTGACCCCGCCAAACGGCATCTGCGCTTCATCGTGAACGGTCGGGCCGTTGATATGGCAGATACCCGACTCCACCCGTTGGGCCAAGGCCAGGGCGCGGCTGGTGTCGCGGCTGAAAATGGCCGATGACAGACCGAACTCCGAGTCGTTGGCCAGCTGCAGCAAGGCTTCGTCGCCTTCGGCGCGCAGTACCACCGCCACCGGGCCGAAGGACTCCTCGCGGTACAGGCGCATGCTGGCATCGACGTTGTCGAGCAAGGTCGGTTGCAGGATGCTGCCTTCGAGCTGGCCGCCGCTGACCAGGCGCGCGCCCTTGGCCACGGCATCGTCGATCAGTGCCTTGATGCGCTCGCCGGCCGCTGCGCTGACCAGCGAGCCGAGCACCGAGGTGCTGGCTTGCGGATCACCTGCACGCAGCCCGGCGATCTTCACCGCCAGCTTGTCGACGAAAGCGTCGGCAATACAGCTGTCCACCACAAGGCGCTCGGTGGACATGCAGATCTGCCCCTGGTTGAAGTAGGCACCGAAGGCCGCCGCTTCGACCGTGGCGTCCAGGTCGGCATCGTCGAGCACCAGCAAAGGTGCCTTGCCGCCCAGTTCGAGCAGGGCCGGCTTGAGATGGCGGGCCGCCAGTTCGCCGACGATGCGCCCGACGTGCGTCGAACCGGTGAAGTTGACCCGGCGTACCGCAGGGTTGGCGATCAGCCGCTCGACGATGGCCGGGGCATCCTGCGGCGCATTGCTGATGACATTGACCACGCCGTCGCCGATGCCTGCATCGTGCAGCACCTGGCCGATCAGCCGATGCACCGCCGGGCTCAGCTCCGAGGCCTTGAGCACCACGGTGTTGCCGCAGGCCAGCGGCATGGCAATGGCACGCGTGGCCAGTATCACCGGGGCGTTCCACGGTGCGATGCCCAACACCACGCCGCAGGGCGCGCGCAGGGCCATTGCGAAGCTGCCGGGAACGTCCGAGGGGATCACTTCACCGGTGATCTGCGTGGTCATGGCTGCAGCCTCGCGCAGCATGTTGGCGGCCAACTTCACGTTGAAGCCATACCAGTTGGCCATGGCCCCGGTTTCACCGGCGGCGGCGATGAACTCGGCGGCCCTCGCCTGCAACAGATCAGCGCCTGCCAGCAAGCGGCTGCGCCGCTCGCCCGGTGCCAGGGCGGCCCAGGCCGGAAACGCCGCGCTGGCAGCAGCCACCGCGGCATCGGCATCGGCCAGTGTGGCGGCGGCAGCCTGCGACACCACCTCGCCAGTCACCGGGTTACAGCGCTCGAAGGTTCGTCCATCGCTGGCGGGGCGCGACTGCCCGCCAATCAGCAAAGGCACCTGCAACATGCTCATTCCTCTTGTTGTCGTTATAGAGAAATACCCGCGGGCTTTGGCGCGGCACACCGCCGCCCGCGGTGCGACTCAGCGCTTGTAGGCCTGCAGGCCTGGCTTGATGCTCTTGTCGTCGAGGAACTGCTTCATGCCCTGCTCGCGGCCGCCGGTAGTGTCCAGCAGGCGCGACTGGTCGAGCTTGGCGTAGAGGTAGTCCTCGTTCTGTTCCCAGGTCAGCTCGCGGCAACGCTTGAAGCCATTCTTCGCGGCACGCAGCACCACCGGGTTCTTTTCCAGCAGGTTCAGCGCCAACTCGCGGGTGGTTTCACGCAGCTCGGCCAGCGGCACACTGTCGTTCACCAGGCCCATCTCGGCAGCCTTGCGACCATCGAAGGTCTTGCCGGTCATGATGTAGTACAGCGACTGACGATGGCCAACGGTATCGGCCATGGCCTTGCTGACCAGGTTACCAGGCGGGATGCCCCAGTTGATTTCCGACAGGCCGAAGGTCGCTTCGTTGGCGCAGATCGCCAGGTCGCATGCCACCAGTGGGCTGAAGCCGCCGCCGAAGCACCAGCCGTTGACCATGGCGATGGTCGGTTTGGCATACAGACGCAGCAACTTCCATTGCCATTGCGAGGCTTCGCGACGAATCTTTTCCTGGAGGATTTCCGGGCCGGCGTCCACCTCGCGGAAGTACTCCTTCAGGTCCATGCCGGCGGTCCAGGACTCGCCGGCACCGGTCAATACCAGCACGCCAGCGTCAGCGTCCTGCTCGAGGGTTTCCAGCACGTCGACCATTTCCCGGTTCAGGGTGGGGCTCATGGCATTGCGTTTTTCCGGGCGATTGAGGGTCACCCAGGCGATGCCCGTTTCCAGTTCGACCTTCACGGTGGTCCAGCGGCCTTCGTATTTGCTCATGGTTCTGCACTCTTGTTGTTCGAGGTGATGGGGCCACGCTAACGGGTCAAAATAGTTATGTCAATAAACCATTAACAATTTTATCTTTGTCCTGGGGTTAGGCGCGCTGCCTTTTTCCAGAACCTCTCTAGCCGAATCGCATAAGGACAGGCAAAATAGGTAACTTTATTACCCATGATCGAGGAGCATGAACCCTGATGGCTAGGTCTGCCCGTAGTACCGAAGACGCTTGCGTGGCTGCTCCTGTGGGAGAAGGGGTGCTTGAAGACTTGATCGGCTACGCCTTGCGACGCGCGCAATTGAAGCTGTTTCAGAACCTTATTGCCCGGCTCTCGGCCCATGACCTGCGCCCGGCCCAATTTTCCGCCCTGGCGATCATCGACCAGAACCCCGGGCTGATGCAGGCCGACCTGGCGCGTGCGTTGGCAATCGAACCCCCGCAAGTCGTGCCAATGCTGAACAAACTGGAAGAGCGCGCGCTGGCCGTGCGCGTGCGGTGCAAACCGGACAAGCGCTCGTATGGGATTTTCCTGAGCAAATCGGGCGAGGCCCTGTTGAAGGAGTTGAAGCACATCGCCGCCGACAGCGATCACCAGGCGACATCCAACCTCTCGGATGACGAAAGGACTGAACTGTTGAGGTTATTGAAGAAAATCTACCGGGACTGACTCAGTCAACCCAGCGTGGTGAAATCCGATCGACCTGTTGCGCCTCTTTGACGTCCCAAGAAAGCACCTTGGCAAATCAACCCAGAGGCGAGGTACTCATGAACGACCGCATCATCGCGTTTTTCACCGAAACCACCGTATTCGGCATCTCCATTCTCAATCTGCTGGTGGCGCTGACAGTCGCCACCTTGGTCTTCCTGGTCGCCCGTGCCGCCATCAGTTTCCTGATGCGCCGGCTACGGCGCTGGTCCGAACACGAAGGCCCACTGAGCCAGATAATGGCCAAGGTGCTTTCCGGCACCAGCAACTTTCTGTTGTTGCTGGCCTCCTTGCTGGTGGGCCTGAGCATGCTCGACCTGCCCGAGCGCTGGCTGACCAGGGTCAGCAGCCTGTGGTTCGTGGTCGCTGCCTTGCAGATTGGCCTGTGGGCCAACCGCGCGATCGGCCTGGGCCTGAGCCGCTACTTCGCCCGCCACCGTACCGATGGCCTGAACCAGGGCAGCGCACTGGCAACCCTTTCAGCCTGGGGCGCGCGGGTCCTGTTGTGGTCAGTCGTAGTGCTGGCGATGCTGTCGAACCTGGGGGTAAACATCACCGCCTTCGTCGCCAGCCTTGGCGTGGGCGGCATCGCGGTGGCGCTGGCTGTGCAGAATATCCTTGGCGACCTGTTCGCTTCGTTGTCGATCGCCGTGGACAAGCCGTTCGAGATCGGTGACTTCATCGTCATCGGGCCCCTGGCGGGCACCGTTGAGCACGTCGGCCTCAAAACCACACGCATCCGCAGCCTCGGCGGCGAACAGATCGTCATGGCCAACGCCAGCATGATCAGCAGCACCATCCAGAATTACAAGCGCCTGCAAGAGCGTCGCATCGTGTTCGAGTTCGGGCTTTCCTACGACACGCCCACCGAGGCCGTGAAGAAAGCGCCAGCCATCGTAGAAGACGCCATCAAGGCCCAGGAGCAGGCGCGTTTCGATCGCGCTCACCTGCGCGGCTTCGGCAAAGAGGCGCTGGAGTTCGAGTGTGTCTACATCGTCCAGGACCCAGGCTACAACCTTTACATGGACATTCAGCAGGCGATCAACTTCAGGCTGCTGGAGCGGTTCTCGCAAATCGGCGCCAAGTTCGCCGTGCCGGTGCGCGCGATCAAGGTCACGGCATTGCCAGAGGCCTCCGGCCCGCATGGCCAGGCTCGCGAAGGCCTGAGCATCAGGGGCGCTTGATGCTGGCAACCTGCCCGGCTCGCCAGATAGGTGCACCGCAGGGCGTGCACATGCGCACGCCCTGCCCGCGCTGAAACGCTATTTCAGCGCCGCGGTGAAGCTGTCTTTCAGCACCTCGAGAAGGAAGTCCGCATTGGCCCGGCTGAAAATCATCGAAGGGCGCATTTTCAGCACGTTGTCATGCGGGCCTTCGGTGCCGATCAACACGCCGCGCTCCCGGGCACCATCAGCCACTTTTCTGGCCAGGGCCGTGGCTGGCGCCTTCGACTTGCGGTCGGTGACCAGCACGATGCCGAGGAACAGGCCCAACCCGCGCACATCGCCAATCACGTCGAATTGCTGCTGAAGCTTGCGCAAACCCTCGAGCAGGTAATGGCCGACACTCAAGGCGTTTTCTTTCAACTGGTCGCGCTCGATTGCATCGAGTACCGCCAGGCCTACCGCGCATGACACCGGGTTACCGGCGAAGGTATTGAAATACTCCATGCCGTTGTTGAAAGCATCGGCAACCTCGCGCGTGGTCACTACCGCCGACATCGGGTGGCCGTTACCAATGGGTTTGCCCATGCTGACGGCATCCGGGACCACGCCCTGGGTCTCGAATGCCCACCAGTGGCTGCCGACCCGGCCAAACCCGACCTGAACCTCATCGGCCAGGCACAGCCCACCTTCGGCGCGCACCATGGCGTACACCTCCTCAAGGTAGTGTTCGGGCAAAAACACCTGCCCCGCCACGCTGGGGATCGATTCGGCAATGAAAAACCCGGGGCGCTTGCCTGCCTTGCGCATGGCATCCAGCTGCTCTGCCACCGACTCGGCAAAGCGCTTGCCGTGCGCGTCCACGGGCCAGTGCTCGGGGGCGTAGTAGCTGTCCGGGACCACGGCCTCGTAGACATGCGCCGCCCTGCCCTTGCCCGCCTTGCGCTTGTACTTGTAAGGGCTCAGATCGATCAGTTCCTGAGTGGTGCCGTGGTAGGCCCAGTCCAGCACGATCGCCTGATCACTGCCTGTGTAGTTGCGCGCCATACGCAGCATCAGGCTGTTGGCCTCACTCCCCGAGCAGCCAAAGGACGCTACGCAAAGGCCCTTTGGCAAAGTGCCGGTCAGGCGTTCGGCGTATTCGACGATGTTGTCGTGCAGGTAGCGGGTATTGGTGTTGAGCAGCGCAGCCTGGCGGGTCAAGGCTTCGACCACGTCGGGATGACTGTGGCCCAGGTGGCACACGTTGTTGAAGCAGTCCAGGTAGGCCCGCCCGAAGTTGTCGATCAGCCATACGCCATCACCGCGCACGAACTTGATCGGATCGGTGTACGAAATGGACAGGTTAGGGAGCAGCAGTTCCTTGCGCCTGGTAATGATCTGGGCCTTGGTCATCCCCTGCTGGCTGTAGGTCTCTGGCGGGATACCGGCCAGGGCCGAGGCATCGGGGAACAGGTCGGCCCACGCTTCGCGGTACGCTGGCTCACCCACGCCAATGACCTCGCACGCGCGCAACTGGGTATCGGTGACCAACTGCAGATGCAGGTGGGGGAACCAGCCGCCGTTCTCGTGATCGCTGCCCATGTAACCGACCAGGTCGCCGGCTTCGAGCTGGTCACCGGCCTTCAAACGGCTGAGCGCCTCGTGGGCCATGTGCCCCCACAGTGTCAGAAATGGCGGGCAACCGGGCGGGGTGTGCTCAAGCATCACCAGGCCGCCATAACCCAGCGAGTCTGGCTCGACCTCGACGCTTCTGACGGTGCCGGCAATCGGTGCGTACAGCGGCGTACCTGCTGGCATCAGCAAATCTACTCCCACATGCAGGGTCCGGTGCTGCCCCTTGATGAAGCGAGACTCAAAGGCGCTGTCGGTATAGACGGCACGTACCTCGCCCCATGGCCCGATGCCCAGCGGGGCCTTGTGCGCGGCAGAGAATTCATTCCACCACCGCGTCGCATCTGCAGGGCGCTGCTGGGCCGAGGCAATGGTCATCTCATGGCTGGCATCGCCAAACGGCGCGATGACCTTGTCGAGAATGGCGGCTGACGGGCGCACCAGGTCGGCAAACGACTTGTGGTTGTCGGCAATCCAGCGGCGGACTTCCCCCGCACCTTCGATGGCATCGAAACCACAGGCCTTGCGCAAAATGCCGGTGGCCAACCGTGGGTTCATCGAATCGAGCTGTTCCAGTAGACGCCAGGCAGGCGCTTCACTGATCGCCAGGTAGGGGTTGTCGTCTGTCTGATCCTGCCGGGAAGCGGAGAACGTCACGCTGATGACCAAGCGCATGGCAATCAGGTTGAACAACACATCAAGTTCTTGCGCTTGCAACGGGTACTTTTCGTGGAAGCCGGCCACCAGCGCAGCAGCAGCACCGATCGGGTCGTCCATGTCGAGAATGGCGTACGCGCTGGCGATCGCGACCTCGGCAATCAGAACGGTGTGCACGGCATCGCCAAAATCGATGAAGCCAGTCACGCTATGGGGCGTTTCGGCATCGACCAGGATGTTCCAGTCGTTGGCATCGTTGTGAATCACCTGGGCCCGAAGGGAAGCCAGCTTAGGCTGTACAGTCTGTTCGAACCGGGCGATGAAGCGCTCGGCAACGGCCCTGCGATCAGGGTCCTTGATGCAGTGCAGCCGCGAACGGGAGCGCGCAGCATGGCGTAAGTCCCAGTCCAGGTTACGGACTGCGCCCGGGTGCATGAAGCCCTGCAGGGCACGGTCAAGTTCACCGAGTGCCTGGCCGAAGTTTCTCATCAGCGCCAGGGAGCGTCTGGCCTTGGCAAGTGGCATGCCGGCCAGCCAGCTGACCAGGCGCACAGCGTGCTGTTCACCGGTGCTGCTGGCCACAGACGGCAGGTAGTCGCCCGTCACGCTGGCCCGCAGGTGTGGCACGCCCAAATGCGCGCCATGCACAGCCAGGTGGTCGAGTAGCGCGGTTTGAAACTCGCTTTCTACCCTGGGCTCGCTGGCATTGACGATTTTCAGTATCCAGCCTGCATCTACGCCAGTCTCCAGGCGATAATTGCGATCACGCTCTCCATCCAGGGGCGTTGCAGTGCCGGCGACATTGAAGAAATCTTTTGCAAGGCCCTCTGCATCGCTTGCCGAAAACCGAGGTGCCGGGTGGGAAAGGTCTGTCATATCATCAGGTTCCGAGCGCGCTGATTGTTTTTCAATAGCTTGTCATGCGCCGCCGAAACGGACACCCTGCATACGGTCGGGCGCAACAGGCATTATGCCGGTTCCGACCGGCATAATGACGGCAAGCTTATCAAGGGGCTGCAATGCGTGACCTGGACGCTAAAGATCGTGAGATTCTTGAGGTACTTTCGAAGGACGCGCGCATTGCGCTCAAGGCGTTAGCCGGCCGCATAGGCCTTTCCCGAAGTGCCACCACCGAGCGTGTCGCCAACCTTGAACGCAGCGGAGTCATTCGCGGTTATCGCGCTGACATCGGCGAAATAGACGCCAACGTGATACGCGCGATCTTGCTGGTGACGTTGCAGCGCACGCCTGCCATGGGGCTGCTCGACCAGTTGGCAACGGACGCGCGCGTACGGCGGGTGTCGTCGGTGAGCGGTCAGCTCGACCTGGTGGTTGAAGTGGAGACCCGAACGATCGACGACCTCAACCAGGTACGCGACAACGTGGCACGTCACGAATCAGTGGATGACATTACCACGTCGGTAGTCCTGCGCCGTGATATCGACCGCCAGGGCGCCTGATACCTGCAGAGGCAGTAGACAGGCCGTACTCACTCAGGCCTCACAGGTGTCGAAGCACGCCCTGAATCTCGCCTACGACCTGTCGCGTTGCCTCGTCGACGGTCCCTTCATTACGGCACAGCACCCAGCCTTGCTCTGCAACCGCACGCTCGAACGCCTCGGTACAGGCAACCTGTTCTTCCAGGCTATGGATCACCGTACTGCCCAGCCCACGCGTGCGCGCCGCGGCCCTCGCCCATGAGGTTTCAGGCGTTGTGACAACGCCGACATGCAAATCGGGCACTTGCACGTTTCGTTCAAGGTTCAGGCGCAGGATCTTGTCAAACGGCACTGTGCGGCGAAACGCAGCGTCAGAGGGGTACCAGCGGTCAATCAGGATGATGCTGTCAGCGGGCTGCCTGGGCAGTACATGTCGGGAAATCCAGGCGCGGCTTTCAGCGAAGCGTTCGCAAACCTTGAACTCAAGGTCCTGGCAAGGGCTTCTGGAAAGCTGGTTGACCAGGGCCATGGTCTCGCCCCGATGAGGATCATTCTTTCTTTCGCAAAGGCGGATCACCTTGTTCCCGTCCAGCCGTAACGCTTGAGTGACGGCCTCCAGCAGCGTGGTCTTGCCGGTACCCTTGGGCCCATCGATGGAAATAAACAGCGGGCGGTTCATCTTGCAATACCAGTTGGCTCAAGCGCGGGATAAGACCATTGATCGTAGCTGCCTTCAAGCGATTCTCGACGGGAGTACATCCGTACTCCACGCTGTGATCAAAGCATTGCCTTGGGAATGGACCGGCATTGCCCGACCCGCCATCCCCAAGGCGTGCAATGCCTGCTAGGCTGACGGACGATGGCGGACCTGCAGCCCGCCTCCCCTTACCCACAGGCACGGGCCAATGACCTACAACCCCCACGTTAACCTGACCAACTGCGACCGGGAGCCCATCCAGATTCCCGGGAGCATCCAGCCCCATGGCTGCCTGCTGGCCTGTGATGCCTCGGCGACCGTGGTGCTGCGCCATTCGGTCAACGCCCCACAGATGCTGGGTGTAGCAAACGATATCAATGGTCAGAAACTGCACGCGGTGCTGGGTGACGAGGTCACGCATACGCTTCGCAACGCACTTGCCCGTACCCGGGATGCCTCGCGCCCCGCGCTCAGTTTCGGCGTTACGCTGCCCAACGGCGAGGCCGTCGACATCGCCGCCCACTTGTACAAAGGCACGGCAATCCTCGAATTCGAGCCCGCCGGGGCGAGCATCGCCGAACCGATCGAGCTGGCCCGCACACTGATTGCCCAACTGCGCGAAATCGACCAGACCCACAAGCTGTTCCGCGACGCCGCCCGCTTTGTCAGGGCGGTGCTCGGTTACGACCGGGTGATGATCTACCAGCTAGGAGCCGACGGTGCCGGCAAGGTGGTTGCCGAGTCCAAGCGTAGCGACCTCGAAAGCTTCATGGGCCAGTACTTCCCCGCCTCCGATATCCCCCAGCAGGCCCGCGCGCTCTACCTGCGCAACCCGATCCGGGTAATCTCCGACGCCCAGTTCAATACGGTCGCCATCAACCCGGTGCTCGACCCCTCGGGCGAACCGCTCGACCTGTCCTACGCGCACCTGCGCAGCGTCTCGCCGATCCATTGCGAATACCTGTGCAACATGGGCGTGGGCGCCTCGATGTCGATTTCCGTCATCGTCAATGGCGAGCTGTGGGGAATGATTGCCTGCCATCACTACGCACCGCGCACGCTGGCCATGGGGCAACGTGTGGCCGCCGAGATGTTCGGTGAGTTCTTCTCCCTGCATATCGAGACCCTGCGTAGCCGGCAAAAACTCGAAGCCGCCGTGCGCATCCACAAAGCCCTGGACAGCCTGCTGCGCGACGCCAACCAGGCGGCGGACATTGATGGGTTCTTCCACGCACGCCTGCCCCGGTTGATGTCGCTGATTCCCTGCGACGGCATCGGCATGTCGCTGCTAGGCCGCTGGTCGTGCGCAGGGCTGGCGCCGCCCCAAACGGCCGTGCCTGATCTGCTGCGCCTGGCAGACATGGTCAGCGAAGGCCGAATCTGGGCGTCCAATCGCCTGTCGACGGTGCTTCCGTCGGCCCAGGCGTATTTTAATGATGTGTCGGGTGTGCTGATCGTCCCGATGTCGCAACACCCAAGGGATTACTTGATCTTCTTCCGCAAGGAGGTGGTCGAGACACTCGATTGGGCCGGGGACCCAAACAAGACCTATGACAGCGGCGCGTTGGGCGACCGCCTGACGCCCCGCAAGAGCTTCGCCATCTGGAAAGAAACCGTTCACCAGCAGTCGCTACCCTGGACCGAGCAGGACCGCCAGTTTGGCGATGCCATCCGCACCGCTATCGTCGAGGTGGTGCTGCACAACAGCGAACTGCTCGCCAGTGAACGCGCCAAAGCCGACGTGCGCCAGCGCATGCTCAACGAAGAGCTCAACCACAGGGTCAAGAACATCCTGTCGCTGATTGGTGCACTGGTTGCCCATCCGACCTCGGAGAGCCAGACGCTGCAGGACTATGTGGCAACGCTCAAAGGGCGTATCCAGGCCTTGTCGTTGGCCCATGACCAGGTGGTGCGCGGTGACGGTGGCGGGCGCCTGGCGAAGCTGCTGGAGGCAGAGCTTTCTCCCTATCGCACGGCTGCCGACGTGATCGAGTTGCAGGGCCCGAACGTCATCCTCGATGCGCGCGCGTACTCGGTCATGGCCCTGGTGCTGCATGAACTGGCCACCAACGCGGCCAAGTATGGTGCGCTATCGCGGGCTGGCGGCAAGCTTTCGGTGAGCTGGGCAATCGACGCCAGCAACGCCTGTGCCATCAGTTGGCGGGAAATGGGTGGGCCAACGGTACGCCCGCCCAGCCGCAGCGGCTTCGGCACGGTGCTGATCGACCGCAGCATCCCGTTCGACCTGGGTGGCACCAGCGCGGTGGAATATCACCCCGAAGGCCTGCAAGGCTTTTTCAGAATCCCGGCCAAGCACCTTTCCGTAGCCGAAGCGGCAGAAACCGCTCTCCCGGCCACGCCTCTGGCCCGTGCGAACGGTGCGTTTGCAGCGCGCTCGGGCTTGTGTGTGCTGATACTCGAGGATCAACTGGTGATTGCGGTAGGCCTGGAGCAAATTCTCAACGATGCGCAAATCAAGGACGTGATCACCGCCAGCTCCGAGGACGAAGCCATGCAACTGCTTGGCAGCCACAAGCCGGACGCGGCAATACTGGATGTCAACCTGGGCACCGGAACCTCCATTTCCGTAGCGGATGAGCTGGTTCGCCGGCAGGTTCCGTTCCTCTTTGCCACCGGCTATGGCGACGGCATCAGCATTCCCGAGCACTTGCAGCATGTGCCCGTCGCGCGCAAGCCTTATGACGCCAATGCCATTCTGGCCAGCCTGCAAAGGCTGCTTGAGCTGGGGTGAATGGGATACTGAAGCAGCCTTGTATTGCGAAAAGGCCCGTAAAGCCGACACATTACCGTCAGCTATACGGGCCTCTTTGCAGCACCAGGCCGCGCCGGCAAAAAGACGGCGCCGGCCTGTCAGGGCTTACACCGCCAGGGCGCGCTCACGCAGCTCGCTGTTGAGGATGCGGTCGTTCTCGCTGTAATCGACCGGGCAGTCGATCACGTGCACACC